>VBNZ01000006.1:17459-32394 GCA_005877675.1 Gammaproteobacteria bacterium | reverse complement strand
GGTATCGACGATCTCGACCCAGCTTGCTTCGGCGAGACTCAGCGTCAACGTGCCCGGACTCGTGGCAGACGTCGGCTCCGCGCGCACGGGCGCGCTTTGTGCGCGCAATACCGGCGTGAGCGAAGCCATCAGCGGCGCGTCGGTCGCAGCGTTGGTTGCGACGGGCGCGGTCGCGGCGGGCGCCGCACTATTCGCTGCGCCGTCACCGGGCTTGGCGATCGGCAATTCAACCGTTGGATTCGCCACGCCAGGCGCGCTGACCGACGAAGGTGTATCGAGCGGCAACAGGCGCGCAGCGCTATCGCTGCCCATATTCATCGCGAACATGACCAGTGGTACGAAAATCACGCCGGTCAACACCACGTAGAGCGCGGAGCCTGAATAACGATCGATCAGATAACGCGAGTGCGAAACGCGTCCGGACGAGACAAGTTCCGGCGGCGGTACGGCGTGACTCTGCAATACGGCCTCGACTGCGTCGCACGGAACGCCGACCAGACGCGCGTAATTGTTGAGATAACCGCGCAGATAGATGCCGTAACCGATACGATCGAACTGTTCTGCTTCGATCGTCTGCACAACATGTATAGGCAGACGCAATTTCGAGGCGACATCCGCAGTCTTCCAGCCGCGCGCGTCGCGCGCCGCGATCAGACGCTGTGTCAGCGATTCCGGACACAGTTTCGTCTGCAGCGGGTCTTTTGCCTGCGTCGGCTCGATCCAGTTTTCCGACACCATCTTGGCCGCTGCGGTGTCTGCCTCCGCAGCGGGCAGCGCGGCGCCCTCGGCACCCGGCTGTGATTCGAGCAACGAAGCCGGAACGGACTCACGCGTTTCCGCAGCGAGCACGCTGGCGAATGGATCGTAACGGTGGGGGGTCTTGTTGTTCATGGCGTCTGCGGTGGTGGGATCACGGCATCCAGGGAGTGGGTTTGCTCGGAGTCGGGAAACTGCTCACGCAGACGCTGTGCATATTCGCGCGCCGCGCTTGCGTTGCCGAGCTTGATTTCGATGTTGCGGGCCAGCAGCAGAGCGTCCGGGCTCGGCTGACCTAAACCTTCGTAGCGTTGAATGAATGCTCGCGCCTTGAAGAAATCGTTCTTTTGATAAAGCACATTTGCAAGCTGATACATCGCCTGCGTGTTGTTGCCATCGAGCTCGAGCGCGTGGCGGAAGTCGCCTTCGGCCGCGTCGAGCGAACCCTTGCCGAGCAGTTCGCATGTGCCCGCATTCGTATAGATCGTGGCCTTGTCGGCGTAGAATCCGTCGGCCATAGCGATATCGAAGTGCTTGCGCGCATCGGCATATTTGCCCTGCTTGCACAAATAAAGGCCGTAGTTGTTGTTTACCCCGCCCGCGCGCGGCGCGAGTTCCGCTGCCGCACGATAGTTTTCCTCGGCCGCCTTGCCGTCGCCCACACGGTCGTACACGGTCGCAAGTACGGTGTGCGCATCGACGCTCTTCGGATCGTATTTGAGCGCCTTGAGCAGATTCTCGCGCGCGAGGTCGTATTTGCCGAGTTCAAGATACTTCTGGCCGAGTTGCACGAACGGGCGTGCGGAATCCTCGCGGCTCACATCGGGCTTGAGCCGATTGTTATCTGCCTTTTGTACCTGGTGTACACCTTCAGTCTTGCAGCCGACGACACCCAGACACATTACCGCGCCCGCAAGCAGGCTCACGAACTGCTTGCGCTGCAGGCGGTCACGCAGCATTGCGCGCTCCGGCCTCTAGGCGGCGCTGGAACTCCGCGTTGCGGCGAGTGCGGTCGAGTACCTGGCCCTTGAGCTGGCCGCAGGCCGCGTCGATATCGTCGCCGCGTGTACGCCGCACCATCGTAAGGACATCGGCGTCGAGCAGGATTTTCTGGAAGCGCCGGATCGTCGCCTCATCGGAGCGCTCAAAGCGCGTACCGGTAAAGCTATTGAACGGAATCAAATTGACCTTGCTCGGCACAGTGCGCATGAGCTTGATCAACTGGCGCGCGTGCTCGGGCTGATCGTTTATACCTTTCAGCATCGTATACTCGAACGTTATCGATGTACGTGGCCGCCGTGCCGCATATCGCTGGCACGCTCCCAGCAGCTCAGCTATCGAGTATTTCTTATTCAGCGGTACCAATTCCGTGCGCAATTCATCATTCGGCGCATGCAGCGAAACGGCCAGCGAGACGTCGCTCGATTCGCTGAGCTTGTCGATCATCGGTACCAGTCCAGCGGTCGACAGGGTCACCCGCTTGTTGGCCAGACCGAAGCCGAGGTCGTCGCGCATCACACTCATCGCCCGTACGACGTTGTCGAAATTCAGCAGCGGCTCGCCCATGCCCATCATCACGACATTGGTGAGCTTGCGCTGATGATGCGGCACATTGCCGAGGTGTTTCGCCGCGACCCAGACCTGGCCGATGATCTCGGCGCTGGACAGATTGCGGTTGAAACCCTGCGTGCCGGTCGAACAGAACGTGCAGTTGAGGCCGCAACCCACCTGCGAGGACACGCACAGCGTGCCGCGCGTAGCCTCGGGGATGAATACGGCCTCAATAGCGTTGCCGCCATCCATGCCGAGCAGCCACTTGTACGTGCCGTCGGCGGCCTGTTTCTCGAACAGGACTTTCGGCGGCACGATTTCGCAGGCTGCCTCAAGCTTGTCGCGCAGCGCCTTGCCGACATCGGTCATCTGCGCGAAGTCGGTGACATGACGGTGGTAGATCCACTTCATCACCTGATCGGCGCGATACGACTTCTCGCCGAGCTGCACGAACAAATCGCGCAACCCCTGGCGGTCGTAGTCGAGCAGATTGACTTTGGTAGGTGATGTCGTCACGGCGCTTATGTCGTTTCGCTCAACGAGAGTGAATTTCGGTGCCGGCGAAGAAGTAGGCAATTTCCTCCGCCGCGGTTTCAGCTGCATCCGAACCGTGCACGGCGTTCGCGTCGATCGACTGCGCGAAGTCGGCGCGGATCGTGCCCGGCGCGGCTTTCTTCGGATCGGTCGCGCCCATGAGATCGCGGTTCTTGAGAATCGCGCCTTCGCCTTCGAGCGCCTGGATCACCACCGGGCCCGAGATCATGAACTCGACCAGCGCTCCGAAGAACGGACGCTCCTTGTGCACTGCGTAGAAGCCTTCGGCTTCCGCACGCGAAAGCTGCTTGTACTTCGCCGCGACGATCTTGAGTCCGGCTTTTTCGAAACGCGAATAAATTTCGCCGATCACGTTCTTGGCGACCGCATCGGGTTTGATGATCGAGAGGGTGCGCTCCAGCGCCATTGCGATTTACTCCGAAAATTTTGAAGGTGAATTCTTATGGTTTTTCAACTTCGCAGGGCGGCACAAACTCGCCGGCGTGCAACCGGTTGCGCGAATTTGCGGCAAGTCCGCGAAGTTAGCTTCTGAAAGCCCAGGGGATTCTAAAGGATCGCGCGCGACAAAATAAGGGGGCGCGCAGCGTTTTTTTGAGGGTTTTGCCCTAGGCCGACGGATGTTCAGGCCTGCCAAATTGGATGTCCAAATTTCGATATCCGTGATTGACCTCGCAATCTGCGCGGACTAAGATTCAAACACTCGTTTTATACATCGGCCGCCGTATTGTTTCAGCCGAGAACTGCAGGGGTCAGGAATCTTGAGTTCGGAACTGTTTTCCACCAAGCAGCGCATCCTCGGCGCGGCCGAGGCCTTGTTTGCGCAGCACGGTTTCGCCGGCGCATCGCTGCGTCAGGTCACCTCAGCTGCCAACGTCAATCTTGCCGCGGTCAACTATCATTTCGGCTCGAAGGAAAACTTGATCAACGAGGTGCTGCGGCGCCGCCTTGACGAGCTCAATACACAGCGCGTGCACGCCTTGCGCAGCGCCGTGACGAGGCCGGATTGCTGCCTCGAAGATGTGCTCGATGCCTTGGTCCGCCCCACGCTCGAATTGAGCGGCAGCGAGCAAGGCGGCACCGCCTTCGTGCGCCTGATTGCACGCGCTTACGCGGAGCACAACGAGCAATTGCGCAAATTCCTGCACGACCATAATGGTCATGTGTTCAAGGAATTCACCGCCGCATTGGCCCAGTTGCTGCCGCAGTTGGACAAGCAGGAACTGTACTGGCGCCTTGACATCGTCAGCGGCGCTCTCACGTTCGCGATGGCCGATTTTGGTTTGATCAAGCGCCGCGGTTCGATTGAACAGCACCGCGACATGACGATCGATCATCTGATCAAGTTTGCCAACAAGTATCTGCCACGCTCGACCGATCCGGTTTATGCGCGCCAGGTGTTCCCGCAGACCGTGCTCGGCGCTGGCGTCATGGGCGCGCAGATCGCCGCGCATCTAGCCAACGCGAACGTCGACACCATCCTGTTCGATCTGCCGGCGAAGGATGGCGACCCCAACGGCATCGTATTGAAGGCGATCGAGAGGCGCTGATCGAAGTCGCGAACTACGAGGACAACCTCGAGCTGTTGCAGGGCTGCGACTTGATCATCGAAGCGATCGCCGAACGGATGGACTGGAAGCACGACCTGTACCAGAAGGTCGCGCCATTCATCGCGCCGAATGCGATTTTCGCGTCGAACACGTCCGGCCTGTCGATCACCGCGCTGTCCGACGGTTTCGATGCGGACCTGAAGTCGCGCTACTGCGGCGTGCACTTCTTCAACCCGCCGCGCTACATGCACCTGGCCGAACTGATTCCCTGCGCCAAGACGGCGCCCGAAGTACTCAGCGGACTCGAAACGTTCCTGACCACGACGCTCGGCAAGGGCGTGGTCTACGCCAAGGACACGCCGAACTTCATCGGCAACCGCATCGGCGTGTTCTCGATGCTCGCTACGATGCATCACACCGAGCAGTTCAAACTTGGCTACGACGTGGTCGATGCGCTGGCCGGACCGGCCATCGGTCATCCGAAGAGCGCGACCTACCGCACTGCCGACGTGGTCGGTCTCGACACGATGGGGCATGTGATCAAGACCATGGACGACACCCTGCCCGACGACCCATGGCATGCCTATTTCAAGTCGCCGACGGTGCTGGCCACTTTGATCTCGAAAGGCGCGCTGGGGCAAAAGACCGGCGCGGGTTTCTTCCGCAAGGTCGGCAAGGACATTCTGATGCTCGATCCGGCCAAGGCGGACTACGTCGCGCAGACCGGCCAGGTCAGCAACGAGGTCACCACGATCCTGAAGCTCAAATCGCCGGCCGAGAAGTTCGCCAAGCTGCGTGCGTCGAGCGATCCGCAGGCGCAGTTCCTCTGGGCGATCCATCGCGATCTGTTCCATTACGCAGCGTACTTCCTCGCCGACATCGCCGGTACCGCGCGCGATGTCGATTTCGCCATGCGCTGGGGCTATGGCTGGCAGCTTGGCCCATTCGAGACCTGGCAGGCAGTCGGCTTTGCGCAGGTCGCGCAATGGATCAATGAAGACATCGCCGCGGGCAAGACCATGGCGAAGGCACCGCTGCCCGCTTGGGCGGCCGATCCCGCGCGCACGGGCGTGCACACGCCCGAGGGCTCGTATTCACCGCGCGAGAACAAGTATCTGCCACGCTCGACCGATCCGGTTTATGCGCGCCAGGTGTTCCCGCAGACCGTGCTCGGCAGCAAGGTTGACAAGGGCACAACCGTGTTGGAGACCGATGATGCGCGCCTGTGGCATGGCGGCGACGGCATCGCGGTGCTCTCGTTCAAGACCAAGATGCACACGATCAGCGCCGGTGTGATCGATGCCGTGTACAAAGCGATCGACGAAGCCGAGAAGAATTTCGCCGGCCTGGTGATCTGGCAGGATTCCGAGCCGTTCAGCGCGGGCGCGGATCTTTCAGGCGCGATGGGCCTGTTGCAGGCCGGCAAGCTCGATGACTTCGACGCGTTCGTCGCGCGCTTCCAGCAGACCAGCATGCGCATCAAATTCTCGCTCGTGCCGGTCGTCGCGGCGGTGCGCGGGTTGTGCCTCGGCGGCGGGTGCGAATTCCAGATGCATTCTGCGCGCACGGTTGCGGCGCTCGAAAGCTACATCGGGCTCGTCGAAGCGGGCGTCGGCCTGCTGCCGGCTGGCGGTGGGCTCAAGGAACTGGCCTTGCGCGCTGCGCAGTCAGCAGTTGAAGGCGATGTGTTTACGCAGCTCAAATCTGTGTTCCAGACCGTCGCGATGGCGAAAGTTTCGGCGAGCGCGCTCGAAGCGAAGGAACTGGGCCTGCTGCGCGCGAGCGATGTGGTCGTGTTCCATGCCGACGAACTGCTTTACGTCGCCAAGGCGGTCGCGCGCGGCCTCGCCGAAACGGGCTACCGGCCACCGCTGCCTAACCGGCAGATTACGGTAGCCGGCGATGTCTCCGCCGCGACGTTCCGCGCGAGCCTCGTCAATATGCTCGAAGGTGGATTTGTTTCGCAGCACGATGTCGAAGTTGCCGGCCGCATCGCCGACACCCTGTGCGGCGGTCAGATCGAACGCGGCTCGCAGGTCGACGAACAATGGCTGCTCGATCTCGAACGCGAGCACTTCGTCGCGCTCGCGCAGATGCCGAAGACACAGGAACGCATCGTGTACACGTTGAAGACCGGCAAGCCCCTGCGTAATTGAGAGCCATTTTTGCCACGGATAACCACGGATAAAGGCCGATGAACACGGATAGAGCAATTCATGAATCTGCTTTTCGCTTGATCCGTGTAAATCCGCTTTGATCCGCGCCTATCCGCGACCGAGTCTTTTGAATTTGAGGTAACGCCATGAGCAAGCAAATCCAAGACGCCTATATCGTCGCCGTCCAACGCACGCCGGTCGGCAAGGCCCCGCGCGGCATGTTCCGCATCACGCGCCCGGACGACATGCTCGCCTTCGCGATCAATGCGACATTGTCCACAGTTCCACAAGTGGATAAATCGCGCATCGACGATGCGGTGATCGGCTGCGCAATGCCCGAGGCGGAGCAAGGCATGAACGTCGCGCGCATCGGCGTGCTGCTCGCGGGCCTGCCGAATATCGTGTCGGCGGTTACGGTCAACCGCTTTTGCTCCTCGGGTCTGCAGGCCGTGGCGATGGCAGCCGACCGCATCCGCCTCGGCGAGGCCGACCTGATGCTCGCCGGCGGCACCGAATCGATGAGTATGGTGCCGATGATGGGCTATCACCCGGTATTCAATCCGTCGATCTTCAGCAACGAACATATCGGCATCGCCTACGGCATGGGCATCACCGCCGAGAAGGTCGCCGAGCAATGGCAGGTCACGCGCGAGCAGCAGGATGCGTTCGCCGCCGCGAGCCACGCCAAGGCGCTTGCCGCAATTGCGAGCGGCGAATTCGCTGACGAGATCACGCCCTACGCGCTCGCCGACCACTATCCGAATCTCGCTACGCGCGCGACGGTCGACGATACGCGCACGGTGAAAAACGACGAGGGCCCACGCGCAGGTACGACGAGCGATGTGCTGGCAAAATTGAGGCCGGCGTTCCGCGCGAACGGCAGTGTGACCGCGGGCAACTCCTCGCAGATGTCCGACGGCGCGGGCGCGGTATTGCTCGCGAGTGAACAGGCGATCAAGGACTACAATCTAACACCGCTCGCACGCTTCGTCGGTTTCGCCGTCGCCGGCGTGCCGCCCGAAGTGATGGGCATCGGCCCGAAGGCCGCGATTCCGAAGGCGCTCAAGCAGACCGGCATCAAACAGGACGATCTCGACTGGATCGAACTCAACGAAGCGTTCGCTGCGCAGTCGCTTGCGGTGATCAAGGATCTCGGCATCAACCCCGACAAGGTCAATCCGCTCGGTGGCGCGATCGCGCTGGGCCACCCGCTCGGCGCGACCGGTGCTATTCGCGTCGCCACCCTGCTCCACGGTCTGCGCCGGCGCAAGCAGAAATACGGCATGGTGACGATGTGCATCGGTACGGGCATGGGCGCGGCCGGCGTATTCGAAGCCCTGCGATAGTCGTCTATGGTCGAATCATCCGGCGCTCGAAGGCGGTCTCGATAATCGGAAGTCGGATACTCGGTTTAGGCCTTGCCGCGCCGATTCTGGCATTTGCCGGCAATGACGGCAGTGAAATCCTTCATGGCGATTTCACTTCGCGAGACGGAGTACAAGTTCGTTATCAAAACGACCCCGACGGAAAACCGCGCAAAGTCGCGATTTTGAAATCCAACGGCTACCGCGAACTCGATCGAGCCGCCCTGATCGCCGCCAAGTTCTGGATGCTCGCACCAGCCAAACCCTGCGATTTGGATGCGTCCGAGCACGGACCGGACGCTCAAGCTGATGGGTCGCGGAACCAATCGCACTCCGGCGAGTCTGTCGATTGCACACTCGCCGGAACCATCCTCATGAAATCACGCGCAGCCCGATTCCTCGCCGAAAACAAGTCGCTATTGCTGTTCTTCGGCCTGATGCTCGTGTTCCGCTCGGCGGTGGCGGACTGGATGTACGTGCCGACGGGTTCGATGAATCCGACGATCGTCGAGGGCGACCGTATACTTGTGGACAAGGCCGCCTATGGATTGCGCGTGCCGTTCACCGAGGTGCGCCTGACCCAGGGCAGCGATCCGCAGCGTGGCGATATCGCAATCTTCCCCTCGCCCAATGACGGCACGACGCTGGTCAAGCGCGTAATCGGCGTGCCGGGCGACACGATCGCAATGCGCGACGAGCAGCTCTACGTCAACGGCAAATTAATCGACTACGCGCCGACGACCGATCGTGCCGATGCGGAACTGCCATCTGCGACGCGTAATGAGCACCGCTATTACCTCAGCGAAAATCTCGACGGCAAGCTGCACCCGGTCATGGTGCTGCCGAATCGCAACGCGATGCGCTCCTTCGGGCCGGTCAGCGTTCCGGCGGGGCAATACTTCATGCTCGGCGACAATCGCGACAACAGCGGCGATTCGCGTTACTTCGGTTTCGTGCCGCGCGCGAGCATCGTCGGGCGCGCCGGGCGCGTGGCGTACTCGCTCGATGCGGAGCGTTCGTATCTACCACGCCCTGACCGGTTCTTCAGTCCGCTTCGCTAAGCCGTTGCAATAACTTTCGCTTGGATGCCTTGGCGCAATCTGCCAGGTGTAGACTCGCGCTCCCAACAACGAAGGAGCATCCCATGATCGGCTACGTCTGTGTCGGCACCAACAATCTTCCGCGCGCAACGAAGTTCTACGACGAACTGCTCGGCACGATCGGCGCAAAGCGCTGGATGGCGTCCGATCGCTTCGTCGCATGGAGCTGTGCGCCGGACAAACCCGGCTTTAGCATCGCCATGCCCTACGACGGCAAGCCCGCAACGGTTGGCAACGGCGTCATGGCCGCGCTGATCGTCGACAGCAAGGAAAAGGTCGATGCGCTATATAAAAAGGCGCTCGAACTCGGCGGCACCGACGAAGGCCCGGCCGGTCCGCGCGGCGACGGCTTTTACGCCGGCTACTTCCGCGATCTCGACGGCAACAAACTCAATGCGTTCTTCATGGGCTGATGCCGATCACGCTCAACGCCCCGGCGCGCATGCCGGGACGTTGGGCTATTGAAGTTCATCCGGGCCGCACACGCGGTTGCGCCCTTCCGCCTTCGCGCGATACAAAGCCTGATCCGCGCGGCGTACAAGTTCTTCAGGTGAGTTGCCGTTTGGTACGTGCACGGCCACACCGATGCTGATCGTCACCACCGGCACCACGCCCGATTCACGATGCTCGATCCCGAGCGCACGCACCGTGTCCAGCAGACGCTGCGCGACGACTGCGGCTTCAGGTGCCTTGCAGTTGGCCAGCAACAATGCGAATTCCTCGCCGCCGTAACGTGCGGCCAGATCGGCCGGCGAACGCGCAACACTGGCTAGCGTGCCGGCAACGCTCGCGAGAGTTGCGTCCCCGGCAAGATGGCCGTAGGTGTCGTTGTATGCCTTGAACGAATCGATATCGCAAAGCAGCACCGCAAGCGAGGCGCCGCGCGCGCGATGATCGTCCCAGGTTCGGATCAGACGCTCGTCGAACGCGCCGCGATTGGCGATATGCGTTAAGCCATCGAGCGAGGAGAGCCGGCGCAGCTCCTCGTTCGCCGCGCGCAGGGCTTCGGTGCGCACGGCGACCTCGCGTGTGAGCGCGCGCTCGTTCTCGCGCACGCGCCACAGGCGCAAGCGATACATGCCGAACAACGTGCCGATCGCCGCAAACGCAACCAGCACGCGGAACGACGCCGTTTCGAAGATGCGTGGCTTAATCGTGAACGCCGCCTCGGCGCCCGCCTCGTTCCACACACCATCGTTGTTGCAGGCTTTGGCGTGGAACACGTAATCGCCCGGCGGCAAGTTGGTGTAATACGCCGCGCGGCGATCGCCCGCCTCAACCCAGTCGCGATCGTAGCCTTCGAGCCGATAGCGGTAGCGCACTGCTTCGGGCGCGACGTAGCTCATGCCGGCGTAATGGAATTCGACCTTGTCGACGCCGGGCTCGAGTTTGCCGGCATTCGTCGGATCAACATCCTTGCCATCGACCTGCATGCTCTCGATCGCCACAGGCGGCGGCGCGAGGTTGCGCCGCTGATGCGCGGGATCGACCAGCACCACGCCATTCGCCGTTCCAAACCACAGGCGCCCGTCGCGTGCGCGCGCGCCTGGCGATTGCGACGCACCGTTGCCCTGCGCGGTGAGCATGCCATCGCTCTTGCCGTACCACGCCATCTCGACGTGCTGCATTTCGCCGCGATCGAGCGCATCGAAATCGCTGCGCGCGATGCGCGCGATACCGCGGTTTGAGCTGATCCAGAAATTGCCCGCGTCATCGTCGAGTATCGCGAACACGGCATCGCCATACAGCCCGACGCTTTCGCCGTAACGCTGAAGCCTGCCCGCACGCCAGCGCATGATGCCCTGACTCGTGCCGAGCCACAGGCTGCCGTCGGCAGTCGGGTGGAACGCAAAGACGCTGGCGTCGTTGAGGCCATCGGTGCCGCAGGTGTCGAGTACGCCTGCGTGTAGACAATGCAGCTGTCCATCCGGCGCTTCGTACAGAGCGCGGATGTCATCGTTACGGGTTTCCGTGATCAGCTCGACCTTGTCGTCGCGCGACACACGTGCAAGCCCGCGCTGCGTGCCGGCCCAAACGCCGCCGTCCTTTCTGGCCGCAATCGAAAACACGATGCCCGCGGGCAAGCCATCGGCCACACGAAAATTACGCACCTGCCCGTCCGGTGCGATACGACTGAGCCCTTCGATCGAGCCGACCCACAGATTGCCCGTCGCGTCGCTCGCAATCGAGCGCGTGAACGGACTGATGAGACCGACGTTGTATTTCGACCGCGTCAGCGCGTGCGGCTCGACCAGCACGAGCCCGGATCCGTCGGTGGCACCCCAGATCGTTCCCTGCGCATCTTCCCACACGGCGCGCACGGAATTGGACTCACCAGCACCGGTGACAGTTGCCAGCTTGGAGTCGCTGATGCGATGCGCGCCGCCATCGGTCGTGCCGATCCAGAGATTGCCCTCGAGATCCTCGAACATCGAACGCACCACTTGATTGCCGAGCCCCGCCAGGCCGCGCTCGCAGTCGAAACTCCGCGCGTTGAGGCGACAAATGCCGAGCCCCAGCACGCTCATCCACAAATTGTCGTCGCGATCGCCCTGCAGCGCGTAGACGCGTTTGCCCTCCAGCGCAGCCGCTTTCGGATCGCGTTCAAAACGCCCGTCGTGAAAATAAGCAAGACCGCCCTGAGTGCCAGCCCAGAGTACACCGGCGTGATCGATGCGTACGGCATAGACCGCAGCATTCGGGACGCCCTGTGCGACACCGTACAATTCGAACTTGCCGCCGTGCCAGCGCGCGACACCGGCGCCGTCGACCGCGATCCACACGTTGCCGTCGGCGTCCGCTGCGAGTCCGCGGTAAGTGCCGCGCGGCATGCCGCTATCGGTACCGAAGATGTGCACGCCGCTTGCGTCGCGGCGCGCGATACCAAGATCGGTCGCGAGCCACAACGCGCCGGATGCAGGCACCTCTTCGAACGTGCGTCCGCGGCTCTTGTACAAGCCACCGTTGAGAGTACCGACCCAGAAGGTGCCGTCGCGATCGACCAGCAGAGAAGTGATCGCCGAACTGCGCAGCACCGGCGCGGTGCGACGATCGATGCTGTCGAATGCCGCACCGCTGTAACGGGCGAGACCCGCATAGGTCGCCAGCCAGATCGAGCCATCGTTGCGCTGCGCAATCGACAGCACCGTGCTTTGCGGCAATTGGTTTTCGTACCAGACATGTGGCAGTTGGCGGATCGTGCGCGCAGGGTCGAGCGCGTGCGCATTTGCGCATCCGAGCACAGCCGCGACGACCGCCCCCCAGAGCGAAATGCAGCAGCGGCCGCCACGCGTCGGTTTCATGATCTCGCCAGCTTCGTGTTCACCCTGATACTGCGCTTAGCATCCCAAGCCATTGATCCAGAAACATTTTTATGTCGCTATGACCCTGCATGCGTCGTGCCAGAACGCGTCGTTTGCGGCGGAGAAATTCGAAACAGCGAACCGCGTCACATTATTTAGCGGCACCCGGGATTCGCAGGAACGCGCGCCGAAAAAGGCCGGTTCAAGACATCGAGTGCGTGAGCCGCTGGTTGATTTCAGGCGCCTCGCTTCACCATCAGGCCAAACCCCTCTCGGCATGCCGAACGGCCCACCATAAACTATTAGCAGGAGATTGATGATGAGCGCTCAAATCCAGCGCATCACGCCGTTTCTTGGTTCGACATCCAAGTAGAGGAAGCGACACGCTTTTACACCTCGATTTTTCCCAATTCCGCAATCGGCGCGTTGTGACAAGGCCGGTGCACACGCGGCAGGGCAACACGAAGGTGCGGTTTAGCGGCACTCCGAAAAGCTGCAGAGCAAACGCGACAGACGGCGGCGCGTGTCGCGAAAGAACGCGCGCGTTGCGTGACGGAGTCGTCTTGAGATGAGGCCCGTCGCACGCACTGTCTGACCGGCAACTCCGACGCAAGATTGCAGGATTCCCTTCAGCGCAGCTGACTATCCTTGCTGCCGCGGCGATTGTAGCCGCTGAATTTTGTCTCTTCCTCGTCGCGCACCGACTGACACGACACACACAGCCGCACACCGGGTACGGCCTGGCGGCGCGCTTCGGGAATCGGTGCGTCGCACTCTTCGCAACGCATCAGGCTCGGACCTTTTGGTGCACGGCTACGCACGCGCTTGATCGCGTCCTTGATCGTCGCATCGATCTGGTCCTGCACCGCATTGTCACCTGCCCAGCCGGCGGCCATGTCCTTTCTCGAACGAGTAAACCGTTTACGTACGAAACATGATGAAGGCGCCTCGACAAAACGCAAGTTCTGCGATGCAATTCGCATTGTTTTAGTGATATCAGTACTTTGCAAGAGACTTTTTTGGTGTAAACTCGCGCACACAGGGGGATGCTCGCGACGTTGGGGTGTCCTGTGCAATTCGTAAATCGCTTACTCGCGCTAGGTCGCGATTTCCAAATTTCCCGTCAGCCGGGGATCATCGAGCGTGCCGTTGCGAGTCTTTCGCTCGCCAATCGCGTGCGTCTGGAGTCGCTGGTTCAAAACGAAATGGCACGTGCCGGATGGTGCGCTTATCCTGCCGCCAACGACACCGCGCAGAACGATACGCAGTGGGAAGAGGCCATCGAAACCGGTTTCACACGCGCGCAATCGGACAATATGGAGGTGCGCCTGCGTGGCATCGCGCTGTGGCTCGCCGCAGTCCTGCATGAGACACGAGCATCGACGCACGAGAACATGGAGCCGCGCCGTCGCACTGCCTTGCGCATCGTGCGCGAGTTGAAGGAATCGGTTCCGCGCCGGCGTGTCAGCAACGCCGTCGCCTGACGAAAAATTTTTGAGTGACGATAACGAAGCGCCGGCCAAGACCGGCGCTTTCCTTTTGCGCGTGCGCAAAATCTACGCAATAGCGCGCATGACTTCTGGAGCAGCCGGCGCTGCACGCGCACGGGTATAGTTCGCACTCCGCCATGGAGGACTTGCGATGATCAAGCGCCCGTTTATCACTCTAACCCTCGCCGCGTTCAGTGTCGCCACGCTCGCTGGCGCCACCGAACCGGCACCCGCTCCGGCTGCCGCGCCGGCGCCGCCCGCCTGGGTCGCGCAAAGCAACGCCGCAGCGCAACCGTTGCTCAAAGTCTTAGGCGAGTTCAATCCGGAGTTCGCCTCGTTTGTCGGCCTGTCTGGTTATGACGACAAGGTGATTGACCTCAAACCAGGCCATCGCGAACGCGAACGTGCGGCCTTCGCCGCCGCGCGCGGCGACATGCAGAAAAAACTCGATGCGGAGAAGGATCCGAACGTGCAGCAGGATCTCAAGATCATGCTCAAGACGCTCGATCGCCGTGCCGAGTCGAGCCGTCTCCATGAAAAGTATTTGCTGCCGTATGCGGATATCGGGCAGTTGATCTTCCAGGGCGAATTCACGCTACTGCAGGATCAGGTGGCGCCAGAGCGCCGCGCGAAGGCATTGAATCGCCTGCAATGCTACGTCGGACTAAGCGGAGGCTGTACGCCGGTCACCAAACTCGCCGAAACCGAGTTCGAAGCCAAGGCCAAGGACAGCAAACTGCTCGGGCCGTACAAGGCCGAAGTCGAGCAGCATCTTTCCAACACGACGCGCTATGTCGACGGCGTGCGCAAATTGTATACAAAGTACAAAGTCGATGGCGCCGAATCCGCGCTCGATGCGCTGCAGAAGCAACTCGAAGCCCACAATGCCTGGGTCAAAACCACCGTGCTCGCACATGCGCGCAGCGACTTCCGTCTGCCGCCCGAACTTTACGCGGACAATCTCAAGAACACCGGCATCGACATCGATCCGAAGGAGCTGATCCGCAAAGCCGAGCACGAGTTCATGGAAACGCGGGCGCAGATGCAGGCGCTGGCTCCGACCGTCGCCAAGGCTGAGGGCATCAATTCAACAGACTACCGCGACGTCATCAAG
>VBNZ01000006.1:9453-17389 GCA_005877675.1 Gammaproteobacteria bacterium | reverse complement strand
GCGCGATGATCATGCGCCTCGCCTCGGAAGCCGAGAGCGCCGCGCAACCCGCCCCGCACATGCAGCCGCCGCCGATGATCAACAATCACGGCGAACGCGGCAGCTTCATCCTGCCGCTCGGCAACCCGCCCACGGGCAATGGGGGCGGCAAGGCCGAGGTCTACGACGATTTCACCTGCAAGGCCTGCGCGTGGACGCTGACCTCGCACGAAGGCCGCCCCGGCCACGAGTTGCAGTTCTCGGCGATGGTCGAACATGGCGTGTCGCTGGCGCGCTCGCTGTTCGCCTTCAACAGCGTCAACGTCGAAGGCTGGGCGCTGTACTCGGAATTCATGATGCTGCCGCATGAGCCGCCCGGCGGTCAGATGATCGCGCTGCAGATGCGCTTGCAGCGCGCAGCGCGCGCGATCCTCGATCCGAGTTTGAACCTCGGCCTTATCACGCGCGAGCGCGCGCACGACGTGATGGTCAACGACGTCGGCTTGTCCGAGGCGTTGACGCGCGAGGAAATCGATCGTTTCACCTTCCGCTCGCCCGGACAGGCGACTTCGTATTTCTACGGCTACTCGCGCTTGCTCGAACTGCGCGCGCATGCCGAACTCATGCTTGGCGACAAATTTGATCTGAAGGCGTTGAACGACTTCATGCTCGCGCAAGGTTTGTTGCCGCCGGATCAACTTGCTGATGCGGTTGAGACCGCTTTCCTGCATGCGGGCACGTCGAAGACGGCGGCGCACTGAACGGCGGCGAGTATCGTTACATCGGCGCGGCGAACTGTCGCCGCGCCGTTCGCCCCGCGGCTCCATCAAACGCCCGGCGGGCGCCGCGCTCATCGCACATACAGGTTTCGCGGCAGACGATACCACCATCGCGACGAGGAGTACGCCATGCAGCGCATTTCCAAAACGCGAGCGTTGCTCGCGATCGCTTTGGCCGCTATCGGCGCCAACGTCAGCGCGCAGGAGCCGAGCATGCTGCGCGCCGTCACTGTTGCGCGCCCGAGCCCCTACTTCATGCGCGCGCTGATCAACTGCACGCCGCCGACCAGCGAGCCGGTATGCGAACGCTTCCACTGGCTGTTGCGCGCGAATTTCAGCAAGCGCGAACTCGGCATGCTGTTCGGCCCCTCGACCGCCTATCTGGAATACCGCGCCTCATACGATCGTGTGCAGGCGCGCTATGCCGCGCTGCTACGCAATGTGGCGGAAAACGGCCTGCCACCGATGCGCGTCGAACAGCGCATCGAGCACCCGTCGCCGCTGCACGAAAAGCCGCCCGCAGCTAAACGCGGGCATCCGACGAAACGCCGCGCACCGCTTACTGCTCCGGTTTCGGCAGCACCAAATCCTGGAAATACGGCTCTATCACACCTTTGAAAGTCAGCGTGATCGGTCGGCCGCGGCGATCGAGCGCGCGGCCGACGGCCATGCGCACCCAGCCTTCGCTGACGCAATATTCCTCGACCGTGGTTTTTTCCTGCCCGTTGAAGCGAATGCCGATTCCGCGCGCGAGCAGTGCTTCGTCATAAAACTTGCTGCGCGGATCGGCGCTGAGGCGGTCGGGCGGCGTGTCGGTCATAACAATAATTCCAAGTGCTTGTCACATGCAATGAGGGCGAATCGTAGCGCGGAATGGTGACTGAGTCTGCCCGAGCGATACGTCGCTGCTGTTGAAACTGTGAGCAGTCGAAACGCCCTTGAGCCTAGAGACAAACCAGTGTGTTTACGGCACTTGGCAGCGTTTCCTCAAGCAGCCGCCGCAAGCGCATTTCAATAGCGGCGAGATTTGCGATTCTAGGGGACGCACATAGCGAATAGGTGTGTGCACTGCCACCCTTGCCATGGGACACGCGACTCACCCTTACGTTGTCGCTCTCGCATGCGGACGACCACAGTCTTCTCAACGAATTCGGGCCAATGCTTTGCGCCGCAGTCAAGCGAAAGCTGAATAATGCAATATGGTGATCCATGTCATGCAGCTCTTCTCTATCGATCTGCGAGTATGCGCTCAATCCTTGCGTTCGCACCGAGGCGACACGGCCAAGGTTGTAATCGCAGTCCTGGGGCCGCATTGCCTGAGCAAGTTATGTGAGGGCCGCCAAGCCCATTGCTGGGTATGTGCCCGATCGATGCATTCTTCTGAGTCAGAACGGTGTGATATCGATAGAGTGAACGGTGAATCGCTGCAATGAGACAGNNNCAGCTTGCAGGGCGTTTGCTGAACGTGAGGCTAGACTGCTATCTCAGTATCCGAATTTGACCGCAATCGCTATTGATCGCCGCCACGCGAACTAGTAGCGTGGGCCCACACCCGAGTCAGGGGAACGCACGATCATTCTCCTGACTGTTTTTTATGCGGTCGTCCGCTCATCAACGCTCTTCACGCGACCCTGATGGCGTGACCTGCCCCTACGCCATCGGCATTGGCGGTGTCCATGCAGCCCAACCTTCCGAAATATTCGAATCCCACGACCGAGCCCTATGGCGGCGGGTCCCTTCGCGAAAGCGAGGTCAGCTATCACCAGCTGTTCGACGCCAATCCGATTCCGATGTGGGTGTACGACCTGGAGACCCTGAAGTTCCTTGCGGTGAACGAAGCTGCCATCGACCATTACGGCTACACGCGCGAACAGTTTTTGGCGATGGCGATCACCGACATCCGACCAGCGCCCGATGTATCGGCGCTTCAGGAACTCGTGAAAAAGGACAAAGCGGGAATCCTGCATGCCGGCATCTGGCAGCACCGCACGGGCGACGGCACGATTATCAACGTGGAGATCACATCCCATCCGATCAAATTCTCCGGGCGCCGCGCCAAGCTGGTTTTAGCCAACGATGTCACTGCTCGCATTGAGCAGGAAAACAAGATTGCGCGCATGAGTCGAATTCGCGCCGTCACCGCCGGAATCACCTCGGCCATGTTGCGGCTGCGAGATCGCTACGAGCTGTTGCAAGAGGCTTGTCGCGTCGCCACCGACGAGGGGGTGTTCCCGATCGCCTGGGTCAGTGCCATGGAGGGGCAGTCTGAGCACCGCGAAGTGGTCGCTTGGTATGGGGACACACACGCCGTCGACCTCTATGACGTTGCGACCGATCCGACCGCGGTTTCGATCAGGGACGAATTGCTCCGCGGCGCGTACCGTTCCTGTGCGGCCTTTCCCCTGTTTGTGGAAGGGAGTGTCGTGGCAGTCCTGGTGCTGCTGGCTACAGAGCGTGGCTTTTTCGACGCGGAGGAAGTCTCGCTGCTCAACTCGCTCACAGCGGATCTGTCGTACGCGCTCGAGTACATCGAGAAGACGCAGCGCCTGGACTACTTGGCCAAGTACGACACCCTGACGCACCTGCCCAACCTCGGGCTGTTCACCGACCGTTTGGAGCAGTTCATCCATGCTTCGCGGCAGGAACACCGCGCGGTTTGCGTGTGCGTGGTCGACTTGGAGCGATTCACCCAGGTCAACGATACGCTTGGACGCCGTGCCGGCGATGAATTACTCCGTCAAGTCGGCGCCCGTTTCGGGGAATTCCTGGTCGAGCCGTACACGTTGGGACGAGTTTCAGCGGACACTTTCGCCATAGCGAGCCCGGGCGAGTCCGATTCCATAGCCACCAAGCTACGCGACCGGATCTTCGACGCGTTGAAGCGACCCTTCGTTATCGACGGACATGAGATACGCGTCGCCGTCCAGGTCGGGATCGCGTTGTTCCCCGCGGATGGCGAAGACGACCATGTTTTGTTCAGGAGCGCCGAGGCGGCGCTGAAACTCGCCAAGTCGTCTGGCCAACGCTACCTTTACTACTCGAGCGAGATGAATGCGCGTGCCGCTGAGCGTCTGGCGATCGAGGAAAAGCTGCACAGCGCGATCGACAAGAAACAGTTCATCCTGCACTACCAGCCGCGCGTGGACTTGGTGAGTGGCGAGCTGGTCGGCGCAGAAGCGTTGATCCGCTGGCAAGATCCGGACAGAGGATTGGTCGGCCCGGGCGAGTTCATCCCTCTGGCCGAGGAGACCGGCCTCATCATTCCTATCGGCACATGGGCGATTCAGGCCGCGTGCGCCCAGCAGGCAGAGTGGATCGCTGCGGGACTAGCTACGGTGCCCATAGCGGTCAACCTGTCTTCGGTCCAATTCGACCAAGATGACTTATTGGCGGTCGTCGACGATGCATTGGCCGCTCATTCTCTCGATGCCAAGCATCTTGAGCTTGAGTTGACCGAGAGTGCAGTCATGAACGATTCCGCGGCTGCTGCCAAGACCCTGCAAGCCTTGCACAAGCGAGGCGTGCGCTTGGCGCTCGATGATTTCGGCACGGGCTATTCCTCGCTAGCCCTGTTGAAGCGATTCCCCTTTCGCTCGGTCAAGATCGACCGGAGCTTCGTGACGGATATCACGCAGAACGCCGAGGATGCCGCAATCGCCACTGCCATTGTCGCGATGGCGCACCGGTTGAACTTGAAAGTGATCGCTGAGGGAGTAGAGACGCAGGGGCAATTCAACTATCTTCGAGCGCAATCCTGCGATGAGATGCAAGGCGACTTCTTCAGCTCAGCGATCGACAAAGACGCGTTTGAAGCGCAGTTGCGCAGCAGCCGGCGGCTGACGTTGCCGGCGCCCGCTTCGGCGGATCGATACACGCTGCTGATTGTCGACGATGAGCCGAGTATTCTCGCCGCCCTGCGTCGGCTGCTGCGGGCAGACGGCTATCACATACTGACTGCTCAGAGTGGGGCGGAAGGCTTGGAGATGCTGGCAACAGACCCCGCTCAAGTAATCATTTCCGACCAACGCATGCCCGGCATATCGGGCACGGAATTTCTGAGCATAGTGAAGGAACTGTACCCGGATACCGTGCGCATCATCTTGTCGGGCTACACCGATCTGGAAGTCGTTACTGAATCGGTCAATCGCGGTGCGGTGTTCAAATTCCTCACCAAACCCTGGGACGACGATCAGCTGCGCGAGCAGGTGCGCGAGGCGTTTCGATGTTATCGGGGACCGCTGTTGCTATCACGATCGACGAGCACACTGACATAAACGTTTACGAGGTCAGTGAGATAAATCCTACAACGCGCCGGAGCGACCGAGCGCTGGCTCATGTTCCTGAGCACGGGCTGACTCGTATTCGCGCGCATGCGTATATCCGTGCGCATTGCGCGAAAACGCAGCAACTTTCCTCCCCATCCTCCTAACAAAGTTTCAAGAAGTCGGATCTTCAGCGTCGGCTGGAATGCAGACGCGCCGCTCCCGTGTGGGTTTGTCAGTGGACGATCTGCCCTCGCGATGAGGAGAAAGCAATGCAACACCTATCCCTATCGCACGCGTCTTTAGCAATCCTGCTCAGTGCATCAGCCGCGGTAGCAGGCGCGCAGGAAACGACCGTGCTTGAACCAGAAACAACCGTGCTCGAACCCGTCATCGTAGAACGCACGACGCGCATCATCACACCGATCGATTGCACCCCGCCGGCCTATGCGAGCGAATGCGCGGATTTTCATTCCCTGCTGCGCCTCAATTTTACCGAGCGCGAACTGGGCATGCTGTTCGGCTCCTCGACGGCCTATCCCGAATACCGCGCCTCGTACGATCGTGCGCGCGAACGCTATGCAGCGCTGGTGCGGGCGGTGAATGAAGATGGCGGCGTGCCCGTGCCTGTGTCGTATACGCGGCAGATCGAACCCTGAGGCGAGAACCGCGCCAGCTCGACGCTGCGATTTCACCTTTCGCGGCTCCGCGTAATTACGGCGTGAACTATTGACGCTCGAGGGATAGCGCCCATGTCTGCTCGACAAGGCTCTTGCCGAAGCTGCGATGTTTGCCCTGCGAGACCAGGCGAAAGCCGAATGATTCATAGATATGTCGCGCGGCATCGAGCACGCTGTTCGTCCACAGGACCATCTCGCGATAACCCTTCTCACGCGCAAAGCGAATGCATTCGGCAACAAGCTGGCGTCCGAGGCCGAGGCCGCGGGCGGCGGGTTCCACCAACAGCATGCGCAGCTGCGCGGTGTGCTTGTCTTTCTCGACGACTAACACGCAACCGAGGAATTCACCGTCACGCTCGGCGATCCAGCAATGCTCGCGCGCCGGCTTGAAGTTCTCGACGAACTTCGCAAGGATTCCTGCAACGAGCGCTTCGAAACGCTCATCCCAACCATATTCCTGCGCATAGAGTACGCCGTGCCGCTGCGCGATCAGGCCGATATCGCCCGGCCGAAGCGAACGCAGCATGATCGGACTCTGCGGCATCGCCGTGTCACCGAGCACGCGCCGCACCGTCTGCAGCGCATCGCGCAGTCGCGCGCGCGCCTGATCGCCAAGCGCCGACACGAGCGCCACCGCATCGGCCTGAGAGCGTCGGTCGAGCGGCGCGAATGCCGCATGTCCAGCGCGCGCCAGCACGATCTTGCGGCGGCGTCGATCACCTGATTGCGCAGCCGTCGTGATCCAATGCTTGCGCTTGAAGCCCGCCAACATGCGGCTCAGATAGCCCGGATCCAGATCGAGCTCGCGCGCGAGCTCCGCTGCCACTGCGCCGTTGCGCGCGTGCAACTCGTACAACACACGTGACTCGGTCAGCGACAACGAACTGCCGAGCAGGCCTTCCTGCAGCACGCCTATGCGTCGCGTGTAGAAGCGATTGAAGGCACGCAGGTCGGATGCACCTCGCTGGATATCGGACATGAGGCGACTCGCACCGTTGTCTAATTGGTTCGTGCCATAGTCAAATTATTAATTGCTTTTGTCAACTATATACAAATTCTAGAGCGGGTCTGCCCCAGCGGATATGGAAATGAATTAGGAAGTAATTCGATGCCGCATCTCGACCAAATGTTCCCTGATCGCTTTTCGCTATACTTGTACTCATACGAACAAGGGGAAACCTCATGCAACGAGCCACCGTGTTTGTCGCAGGCCTCATGCTGGCATTTGCCGCTCACGCGGAAAGTCCGGCGGCCAAGCCGGCTGCGTCTGCGACTATGTTCACGGTGCTGAAGGCCGCGCATCTGTTCGACGGCAAAAGCGGCTCGCTGACTTCGCCCGGTCTTATCGTGGTCAAGGACGAGCGCATCGTCGCGATCGGCAAGAACGCAGCGATCCCTGCCGACGCGCAGGTGATCGATCTCGGTGATGCGACGCTCGTGCCCGGCTTCATCGACGCGCACACGCATATCACACAGGATCACAACGACGATTGGGCCAAGGGCTTTTACGAAGGCACGCTGCGCTTTCCGGTCGAGCAGTCGTTCCATGCCGAACATAACGCGCGCGTGACGCTGCGCGCCGGCGTTACCACCGTGCGCGATGTCGGCAGCAATGATTTCATCGACGTCGCGCTGCGCAACGCAATCAACGATGGGCTGGCCGAAGGCCCGCATATGCTCGTCGCCGGGCACGCGATCGGTTCGACCGGCGGTCACTGCGACAGTCCGCCCGCCCCGCCCGATCGCCTGAAGCCCTCGGGCACGCTCGAAGGCGTCTGCAATGGCCCTGAAGCCTATACGGCGCCGACGTGATCAAGATCTGCGCCTCGGGCGGTGTGCTATCCGAATCCGACCCGGTCGATGTGCCGCAACTGACGCCCGACGAACTCAAGGCGATCATGAGCGAAGCGCACGCCTGGCGCCGCAAGGTCGCCGCGCACTCGCACGGCGATCTCGCCGCGAAACAGGCGGTCGAGGCCGGCATCGATTCGATCGAACACGGCAGCTTCCTCACGGTGCCGACGCTGCAGCTGATGAAGCAGAAAGGCGTCTATCTCGTGCCGACGCGCATGACGCAGCTGTGGGTGAACAAGAAAGCCGACACTTACCCGCCGAAGATCGCCGGCAAGGCGCGCGCTGCGTACAACTCGCATGGCGAGATGATGAAAAACGCGCTGAAGATCGGCGTGCTGATCGCTTTCGGCACCGACGCCGCGGTATATCCGCACGGCACCAA
>VBNZ01000006.1:7307-9388 GCA_005877675.1 Gammaproteobacteria bacterium | reverse complement strand
GGCATCGAGGCCGACACCGGCACGCTCGAAGCCGGCAAGTACGCCGACATCGTCGCGGTGCCCGGCGATGTGCTGAAGCACATCCGTGCGACCGAGCATCCGCTGATGGTGATGACCCGCGGCAAGAAAGTGCGGATGGACTAGTCGTTCTGCAGCGGACTCGTTTTGCTGTAACGCTCGATGTGGCGTCGCAAAAAAAATGGCGCCTGAACGCTTTACGCTCGCATAACGAAATTCAAACGCTTATATCGCGAAGGCGTGCCAATCTCGCCGAACAGGGGAAGTTCGCTCACGAGCTTAGGAGAAGCGATATGGCTCAATTCGAACAATCCACTGTCGATCCGAATTCCACCCGAAGGGTAAAAGTTGCCAGCAAGCGCGAAACCGCAGCACCGCAGCGTTCCGGCATGTTGCCGCTGATCGCGGTCTTGTGCGCCCTCGCCTTCGTTGCGAGCGCATGGTTCTTCTATCATCAAGGTCAACGCGATGCCTTGGCGCTGACCACCATACCCGCCTCGCCATCAAATGAAAGTCCGATGCCGGCGGAACCCGCGCAGCTCGCGGCAGACGGCACGCCGGCCACGACCATGGTGCAGACGCCGAGTTATGGTCAACCTGACATCATCGTCACGGTGCACCCCGCGGCGCAGGATCAAGCAACGAACACGGCTAACTCCAAGCCAGCCAAGGCCACGCGCCATGTAACGAAATCCAGAACCATGATTGCCGTGACCACCAACCCGCTCGAGCGTCAGGTCGCGCTGGCCAGCCGCCCGCAACTCGCGTACCCGTCGCAGGCACTGCGCGCGGGCGAACAGGGCACCGTACTCGTGCTGGCGCAGGTCGACGTGAACGGTCAGGTGAGCGATACGCGTGTCGTTCGCCGCAGTGGTTCGAACATTCTCGACCATGCCGCGTCGAACGAGGTACGTCGCTGGAAGTTTGCGCCCGCGCTGCACGACGGCCACGCTGTCGTCGCCAGTGTGGAAGTGCCCGTGAACTATCGGCTCGATCAGTAAAACTGAGTGGTGATCGAAACCGCGGCGCGTCATTCGACGCGCCGCTTTCGTTGGTGCCGCTTCCAACCAAAGAGTATTACAGGCGCGTTTTGCTATTTCAGGTGATGCGCCAGATCGGGAACCGCATCCGCTATCTCCGCAGCGACGATGCCAGAGAACAATCCAGCGCCCTTGGGGCCGAGATGCGTATAGTCGAACGTGGGAACATGCGCGCCCGATGCCAGCGGCAGCGGCTTCGCAGCTTCGGTCGTCGTTCCCGTTGCGGCGGCCGCGACGGCGGATTCCGGCGGCGGCAATTCCGCCAGCGACAGTGCGCCGACCGCGCCCATCGCGGCGACCACGGTCATGCTGTCGCGGTGCAGATCGAGCAATGCCGTGCCGGACGTCTGCGCCACGGCTGCGGTCGCGTCGGCCCAGGGTCCGAGGCCGTCGACCAGCTTTGCACTGCGGAACGACCGCCGCGTGAGCGGCGTGACGAGCACCGGTACCGCGCCGGCTGCCCGAACCTCATCAACGTAACGATGCAGATTGGCGCTGAATTCCAATGACGTCGTCGACCGTTCGGCCTTGCCCGGTTGGTCGTTATGGCCAAACTGGATCAGCACGTAAGTCAGATAACCCGGTTCGCGCGCGTGCGCGAGCGCATCGTCCCAAAACCCCTCGGCGCGATACGACTTCGAACTGCGGCCGCCGCGCGCGAGGTTGTCGCAGCGGGTCCGTGCATCGAAACGGGCACATAACGCGTCGCCGTACCCAGTGCTACGCGCCATCGTCGAGTCACCGACAAGAATCACATGCGCACGCTCATAGCGCACCGGGCGGCTGGCACAGCACGACAGCGTCATCGCTGCGATCAGCAGCATGAGCAGGCGGCCGCACATTGCATCCATCGAACGACTCCAACGTTATGGCTTTCCAATATTCAGCAGAAATGCCACCGGTGTCAAACCGCGTCGAAGTGACCCGCTCGCGTCCGCCGGCAATGTGCGCATCAAGTAGTCCGTTTGCGTTGAGCCCGCCGCACGGCGATTGCCCGGCGTTGCAGGTCGATGCCTGCATGCT
>VBNZ01000006.1:0-7281 GCA_005877675.1 Gammaproteobacteria bacterium | reverse complement strand
CGAGTCTCTCTACGCCGCCGCAACCGCCTGTTGCGCGAGCGCGAAGTCGATCGCCCCGCACACCGCTGCGACTTGCGCCGCGTTGCACTGCTCCGCCGTCGCACGCGGGCTGTCGGGATAGACTTCGGTGGTCGTGCGATACGGCGCATTGGTGATGCTCGCGCACAGCCCGAGTTCACGCAACGCGTAATAGATGACGCCTGGCGCGGCCAGTGGCGTGCCGATGATCTGGCCCTTGGCGTCGGCCGGCGCGATATGCGTGATCTTGGCCACCGCCGCGATCACGGCCTGCTGGAACTCCGGCTGCGGCGCCTCGCTGTCGCCGCAGAGATAGAAGCCATCGGGAATCACCTCGAACTCGTACGGTTTGCCGTCGCGCGCGGCGAGCGCCGGGCGAAATTCGGACTCGTCGCTGTCGGTGGTTTCGTGCAGATCGATGTGCACGAGGAATCGATCGCGCAGCGGCGCAACCAGACGCATCAGCGCGGCTGATTCCGGCGCCCTGCTGTTTTCGCGGAACGAGCGGTTCGGATCGATCGCATCCGGATTCCAACGATGGATGCGCTCGTAGGCCCACGGGCTCACGCACGGTACGACCAGCCAATTGACGCGCCCGGCGTAGTCCGCCGCCTGTCGATCGACGAACTGCAATGCCCCATGCACGCCGCTGGTTTCGTAGCCATGCACGCCGCCCGTGACAAGCACGCAGGGCAAATCGTCGCGCCAGTCGCGGCTGCGGATCGCGAACAGCGGATACATACCATCCGAAGCGTAGTCGAGGCGGTCGTATTCGATCACATCGAAGCGATCACGCAGGCGATCGATCTTGCTCAGCACCTCCTCGGCGTAGCTGCGCTTGCGCGTTTGCAGCGATAACCAAGTGGCTTTATCGGTGTCGCTCCAAGGCTGGCCTGGGGTTCCGATCGGATAGTGTGCTTGCGTCGTCATGATGATGGTCGGCGTCCTATTGGTGAAACGTGTCGGCACATAGTTTCGCGAACCCATTGCAAGGAGGCAATGTCCCAAAAGATTGGGTTCGGTGGAAAGTGGCCGAGGGATCTCTTGGCGGGACTTCCCTACCGCCATCAGTTCGGCATGACGGTCCAATAGATCGCGTAGTTCGCAATCCACACCAGCGCCCATATCCAGCGCAGGCGCTGCATGGTCCATACGGAAACCGCGTAGCGTGCCAACACGCGCGTTATCGTCGCGAGCAAGACGAAGCGGATTCCGCGGGCCGGTATGCTGGCGAGAACGAATGCAGTCAGCGGAATGCCTGCGCTCGACGCATGCACGGCGAACACCTTGTAAGGCACGCCCGAGAACGAACCGAGCACGGCCGCGAGCATGCCATCCGTCGCGAGCGCATGCTGCGCGCCGTCGAGCATGCCTATGCTGATCGCCGGCAATGCATCGAGCACGTGGCGCGCGCCATCGAGGTTGGTTGCGCCCCAAAAGTAGCTCAACGTGCCGCCAAGCAGAGAGCCGACCAACGCGAACGCTGCCGTGAGCAATCCAAAACGCAAACTGCCGAGCGACGCGCGCGTGATCAGAACATCCGGAACTACAAAAAATACGACCGCCTCGCTCATGCCCCAGGCAAACGCGAGCAGGTGATGGCCGACACGCGTCGTCGTGGGCATGAAAGCCGCTCGAACTACACGGTCGCGGTGACGACGATCTCGACCTTCCACTCCGATTTTGCAAGCTTGGCCTCAACCGTCGCGCGCGATGGTGCGTTGCCAGGCACGACCCAAGCATCCCACGCCCGATTCATGCCGGAGAAATCGCCGATGTCGGCGAGATAAATCTGCGCCCGCAGGATGCGCGTCTTGTCGCTGCCCGCTTGAGCCAGCAAGGCGTCGATCGCAGTCAGCACCTGTCGCGTCTGGCCTTCGATGTCGGCATTGGCGTCCTCGGCCACCTGCCCCGCCAGGTAGACGATGCCGTTGTGGATACTGGCTTGCGACATGCGTCGGCCGGCTTCGATGCGCTTGATCATGCGAGCTCCTATAGTGAGCGCGTACGGTAAACGAAAAAAGGTATCAACACATCGGCGGCTACGGGCGCTGCACTCACTTTTGCACCGACGCCCGCTTCAGCATGCGGCGTAAGCTTCGCGCGACTGCCGCAGCGTTGCCGCAGCCCACACATAAATCATCATGCCGAGCAGCGCTGTCGTGGCGCCGACATAACCGGTCGAAGTCCAGCCCCAGCCTGCCGTGATCGCCATACCGCCGAGCCAGGGGCCCAATGCGTTCGCGGCATTGAACGCCGCATGATGCGATGCGGCCGCCAAGGTCTGTGCGTCGCCCGCCACGTCCATCAAATGCGTCTGCAGCACCGGGCCGAGCGCACCCATCATGCCGATCGCAACAGTGGCCGGCAGTAGTGTCCACAGGGAGCCTGTTGCCGACGGAAACAGCAGCAGCATCGCCGCCGCGCCGATCAGAATCACCGGCACCGCGCGAAAGCGTAGTCGATCGAACAGCCAACCGCCGAAAAAAATTGCCGAACACGCCGCCGAGGCCGAGACCCGCCAGACCCAGCGGTATCAGTGAAGCCGGCGCCTGCGTCACCTGCAGCATCGTCGGCGCAAGATAGCTGAATACGCAAAACAGACCGGAGAAACCCACCGCACCGATCGCCAGCGCCTGCCACACCGGCAGGCGATTGAACGCGCGCAGCTCGTCGAGCGCGCGCTTCGGCGCTTCAGCAGCATCACGCGGCATGAACGCCGCGATCAGAACTACGGTCGCGACTGCAGTCGCCGACACCATCACAAAGGCCCAGCGCCAGCCGATCGTCTGCCCCATCCAGGTCGCGATCGGATTGCCGATAAGTATCGCCACGGTCAGGCCGAACATAGTGAGGCTCACCGCCTTGCCGCGCTCCGCGGGCTTGCTAATCGCCACTGCCGTCAGCGCCGCAACGCCGAAATACGCGCCGTGCGGCAGGCCCGCGACGAAACGCGCCAGCATCATGCTCGCGTAGGTCGGCGCGAGCGCACTGGCGAGATTGCCGAGCGCGTAAAAGCCCATCAGCGCCAATAGCAGCGCGCGGCGCGGCAGCCGCCCGCCAAGAATCGCGAGCAAGGGCGCGCCGACGACCACGCCGAGCGCATACGCGCTGATGATGTGGCCAACCTGCGGCTCGGTCACGCCGAAGCTCTTCACCATCTCGGGCATCAGCCCCATGGCGGAGAACTCGCTCGTGCCGATCGCGAAACCGCCGAGAGTCAGCGCGGTAAGAATCAGGGCGCGGTGGCGGGCGGATATCGCCGCGGCGGGCCGCGTGGTTTCATGCGCTGTGATCATTTCCATAATGCATTATGCTGCAAAGCAGCATCCGCGTTAAGGCCGTTCGGAATTGGTTCTGCTCTGGTTCTGCTGCAGCTTAAAGGGACGAGCTGGCGCAAGTGATTAACTCGCTTCTTACGCGGCGTTCCGGCGGCAGCCAGCTTCCAACGTCTACCCTATAGCGTAGACCAATTGAGGAGGAAGACCCCGTTCGCTCATGTCAACGACGCTTTGGTGCAGCTCAAAGAGATGCGTCATTACGCGCAGAACAACGTCGAGACTCTGACAACGCAGTGGCTCTTGTTCGACGGCGAGCTGAAGAAGCTCAAACAGGCGGAACCCGTCGAGGCGCTGATGACTCGGCAAAGCGAGTTGCACGATGAACTCGAAAAAGAGATCGCCGCGCTGGAAGAGCTGGCGGTGAAGCTGCAGCCGCCGCCGCCGGAAGAAACTTCGGCGGCGACTGCTCAATCGCAGCGCTAGAACCAGCTCTTCCGCGCAGTCTTCAGCCCATGGCTTTGTGCACCAGCGCACTGATGCTCGCCTGGGCGCGCGCCACGCTGCCTGCTCGCCTATCATATCGAGCAGACCCGAGCTGCGCTGGTCTCTCTCAATGTACGCCCTAATGTGCGCCGTCAGAATTCCACGTGTCGCGGACGTACAGCCACTTCCCGTTTTCCTTCTTCGAGACGGAAAGATATTTCCCGGTCTCGACGACTTTGCCGGACTTGTCGGTGACCGAATAAGTACCTGACACCCAGCCCATCGCACCGGTGACGCCGCCATCAGACTTCTCGCCGAGGTGGAATGTGACACCCGCTTTCGCCGACGCAGCCATGTCCGATGCGAGGAACGCGCGTATCGCGGCGCGGCCGCGCACGGACTGCGCGCCCGGTGGCATCAGAATCGCGTTCTCGTCGTACAGGCTGGCAGCAGCAGGCGCATCGCCTGCGTTGTACGCCTTGACCCACGTATGATCCACCGCCTGCAATGCCTTCACTTCCGCCGCCGGATCCGCGGCGAGCGCATCGGCAGCAAAAAACTCAAATGCCACCAGCAGGAACGACAAGCCCGCCGCTTTCCTCATCGCGATCATAGAAGATTCCCCTCAGTTGAAAACCGAAACCGAACCCCTGGTTGATGGTCGCAGCAATAGGGAGTGGAGGCAATTAATTCTGGTCCGTTGCTCGCTGCTTCGGTTTCTCGATCAATACCCCATGCAACCACGATGGGCTTATCGTCCGCCGCGGCAGGCACATTGGTTCAACTAATTTACCTTCAATTTTGGCCTCGTTTTTCACTAGCCTTCTCGCCGCAGCGCCTGATTGACCACTTTGCGTATCAGGCTCGGATAGGCGATGCCGGCCTTCAGTGCCGCCTGCGCCAGTTCGTCGTCTTTGGCAATGCAGGGATTGGCGTTGGGTTCGATCACATAGACGTTGCCGGCCGCGGTCACGCGCAGGTCGAAGCGCGCATAGCTGCGGATGTTGAGCGCGCGATAGGCACGCTTGCAGACTTCGTCGATGTGTTTCTGCAGCTCCGGTTCGAGCGTGTTGGCGAAATGGTTCTTGATGCCCCAGCGCTTGCGATAGGCATCATCCCATTTGGCCTTATAAGTCGCGATGCGCGGTTCATCTTCCGCCATCTGGCCAAAGGTCATCTCGCGCGCGGGCAGTACGCGCAGCGCGCGATCGCCGATGATGCTGACGTAGAGCTCGCGCCCGTCGATGTACTCTTCCGCGATCGCATCGAGATTCATGCGTTCGTGAATCATCTGGATGCGCGCAAGGAAGCTCGCTTCGTCGTCGACGATCGACGCCTGCGAAATGCCGCGCGAGGCTTCTTCGGTCAACGGCTTGATGATGCACGGCAACTTCAGCGTCTTGGGAAGCCACACCTTATGGCCGCGGTAGAACGCATGAAAGCGCGGCACGCGCACGCGGTGGAAGCGCAGGATCTTCTTGCACAATCCCTTGTCGTTGCACAGGAACAGCGAATTGGAACTCGCGCCCGTGCAAGGCACGCCGAGCAGCTCCATCGTCGCGACGATGTTTTTGTCCCAATGCGGTGCGGCGCGGAACGTCTCGCAGAGATTGAAGATCACATCGGGTTTGACGTCGCGCACCGTGTCCAGTAGCGGCCGCACGTCGTCGAACAGGCTCAGGCGGTGCACCTCGTAGCCGCACTCGAGCAGGGCCTGATAAACATCGTTCTCGGTGTAGCTCCCGTCCGGATCGGCGAACTCCGCGGCGAAGTCGTAGTCGGGCTTCACCGCATACGGCAGGTCGAACACCATCAGCACGCGCGTGGCCATACTAATGACCCGACTGGGCTGATTCGCACTCAGCGGCTCCGTAGTTCATTCGTGCTGAGGTATCGAACCACGAACGGCAGTGATGCGGGCGTTCGCCCTTCGATACGTCAGGGCGAACGGTCCGCGCAATTTCAGGTGCTGTCTTTCTGAGACTGGACACTAAAGCTCCCCTCGCAGGCGCGTGGTGTAGCGGTAGTTCATCATCAGCGTCGTCAGATACGTCGCGAGTTGCAGCATCGCGATCGTGTCCGATTCCTCGGTGACCAGACGCAAGGCGCGGCTGCGCTGCAGTACTGCCTTATATACCTCGTTGACCATGAAGCGCCGCTCGCCGCTCCAGTTCGACACCGTGGTCAGCAGCGCCTTGCGATGCGCCTGCAGCAACTTGGCGACTGGCTGCCGCGTCTCACCCTCGACGCTGCCCTCACGGAACATGCGCAGCAGGTTCGCGTCGTGGAATTCCGGGAAGTCCTCAGCTTCGGCGGCGCGGCGCTTCTGGTAATAGCGTCTGAGCGTGCTGCGGATTGTCGAGGTCTTCCACAACTGGCGACCGCTCGTGCGCAGCGGCGGCTTGCCCGCGATGCTCGCCATCAGCTTGTCGACGAACAGCAGCTTGTCGAGCGCTTTCCAGCCGGCGTATTTGCTGCGCCAGTCCAGACCCGGCGTAAGCCAGACAGCGAAGGTCTCGACGAAATCCTCGTCCGGGTGGTATTGCGCGTAGTAGTAGTCGAGGTGGCGGACGAAGCTCTTGCTGTACGGGCGGAAGCGATACGTTTCGCCATAGGTTTCCGACGGATGCCCGAACACGCGCTGCCAACTGCGCTTGCGATTGAGATCGTAGGCGTAAGTGAGCGCATGGCCGCATTCGTGGCGCAGCAGTTTCATGCACCAGTCGTGGTTGTCGCCTTCGGCCTCCAGCAGCATTTTCTTCTGCAGCTTGATCAGCCGCGGATGCGCCAGATAAAACGGAATGCCGATGACCGGCTCGTTCTCCGGCGTCAGCCATTCGTCGGCGAGGTAGCAGCGCGGTTGGAATGAAATATTCCGCGCCGCAAGCTCCTCGTAGAGCTGCGCGATGCACGCCTCCAGCCATGTGCCTTCGATCCGGGGAATCGTCGCGAGATCGATCGCCGGCGTCGCGGCCGGATCGATTCGTACCTTCGCGGCATCCGGTTCGGTGGACATTGCGCCAAGAATAACGGAGTCAGCATGCCTTTACGCCGAATCGCGTTCCGCACCGGCTGCCTGCCGAGGGTGTCTTCTGGCCTATTTATATTGCTATACGATATATATATTATCGTTTTACGATAAATTTAGATGGAGAGGGTCCATGAACACCACGTCCACCCAGGCCCTCGCAATCGCCCGTCCGATCATTCAGGGCCTGACCGCCCTCAACATTCTTTATGGCGTCGGCATCGCCCTGCTGCTGAGCACCAGCTTCTTCATGCAAGGCTGGCCGGAAGGGCCGCTCGGTTTCGACCTGGTGAAGATGCACCCGTTGGCGCCGCTCGGGCTGCGCGTGATCGTCGTCATCGGCATCATCGGCGCGGTGATTGTGCACTTGATCCTGCAACGCTTGCTCGCGATCGTCGACACGGTGCGCGACGGCGACCCCTTCATCCTTGAGAACGCACAGCGCCTGAATGTGATCGCCTGGGGCGTGCT
>VBNZ01000088.1:25887-32363 GCA_005877675.1 Gammaproteobacteria bacterium | reverse complement strand
CGGGCCACGGTTTCAATATCGAAGTGCTGTCGGGCAACATCTTCCTTGCCTACTGGTACCTGTTCGACAACAACGGCAACAATCTATGGCTGGGCGGCGTCAGCAACGGCGCATTCAGTGGCGACACCGCTGTCGTCAATCTGACCCAGACCACGGGCGGAACCTATCCACCACTCGATCCGACCAAGATCGTGCGCTCGCCGTGGGGCACGCTCACTTTCACCTTCAGCGACTGCAACAACGGTACGGCGACTTGGACTCCGTCGACACAGGCGTTCACCGGCGGAACGATGCCGATCAAGCGCCTGACCAGTGTCAGCGGCCTGGTCTGCCCGTAATGAATGTGCCGTCGCGTCCGATCCCGGGCGCGACGGTGAGGACGAGGAGCACGATCATGAATGCGATGATGCGTTGGACGTTGGCGGTCCTGCTGGTGCTAGTTGCACCAGGCGTATGGAGCAAGGACTATACCGTTAGTGTCGGTGGCATGACGGACAGTGGCGGCTACTACGGCGGCAGCACCGACGTGCTCATGTTCCAGCCTGCAAACATTACGATCAATGCAGGTGACACCGTAACGTTTACCAATATGGGCGGCACGCACAATGTCGCTTCGGACACCCCCGGCCTGTTTCGCTGTGCCAACGGCTGCGACGGCAGCGGCGGCAGCGGCACACCCGCCGCCGGCTGGACGGTGACGATCCCGTTCAACACGGCCGGCACGTTCGGCTACCACTGTGAGCTGCACGTCGGCATGGGCATGCGTGGCACGATCACGGTCAACCCCGCGCCGCAAGCCACGTTTGCAATTACGCCGGGCATTACCGGCTCCTGGTACAACCCCGATCAGTCCGGGCATGGATTCAATCTGGAGGTACTGCCGAACAATGTCTTCCTTGCGTACTGGTACGTATTCGACACCAGCGGCAAAAACCTCTGGCTCGGCGGCGTCAGCAACGGCTCGTTCAGCGGCAACTCGGCCACGGTGAATCTGACGCAGACCACGGGCGGCACCTATCCGCCGCTTGATCCGACCAAGGTCGTGCGTACCGCATGGGGCACGCTGACGTTCGCGTTCAGCGATTGCAACACCGGCACGGCGACCTGGACACCTGGCGTCGTCGGCTTCCCGTCAGGGACGATGCCGATCAAGCGCCTGACCGGCGTCAGCGGATTGGCCTGTCCATGACGTCTGCGCATACTCCTCGCGCGAGCGCAGATGCGCGCGCGCGCGGCATATCGGCCGTCCTGGCGCTGACTCTGCTCGCTACACCGATCGCACACGCGATCGACATCGGCGCGCATGCGCCCGATTTCGACCTGCCGCGCCTCGGCAGCGATACGCATCTGCATCTGGCCGATCTGCGCGGCAAAGTCGTGCTGATCGACTTCTGGGCGTCGTGGTGCGGGCCGTGCCGCGAAGCGCTGCCGCAGTACGACAAATTGTACGGCGAGCTTGCGCGCACGGATTTCGAGATTGTCGCGGTGAACCTCGACGAGGACGTTGCGGACGCGAAGAAGTTCCTAGGCGCGCATCCCGTGCGCTATCCGATCGCTCTCGGTTCCGCCGGCGCGGTGCCGAAACTTTTTGGACTCATCGGCATGCCGACGTCGTACCTGGTCGATCGCAACGGCGTGGTACGCTTGAGTTATCAGGGCTTCAAGCCACAGGACCTCGATACCTTGCGCACGACGATCGGCAAGCTTGCGAAGGAAACCTCGCATGCGCAGTAAGTCGCCTCGTTGCGTGATCGCCGCGCTGGCAATCGCAGCGGCTCTCGCGGGTTGCAGCACGACACCGGTGCAGCCATGGGAGCGCGGCCGCCTCGCGCGCTGGGACATGCGCTGGGATCCCGATCCCGCACAGGCCGCGATGAGCGAGCACACCTATTTCAGCAAAGAAGGTTCGACCGGGCATATCGGCGCAGCCGGTGGCGGATGCGGGTGTAACTGAGGACCGGGTGTCGTCATCCCGTGCAAGCCATGAATGGCCGATGACACGGGATTCAATCCAAAGGAGTCGTCATCCCGGACAGTACATGGATGTACGCCGATCCGGGATCCAGGAAAAATAATGAGCCTACGTCCGACCGCTTCTCTTACCGCACTGCTCGCCGCCGCCGCTGCCCTCGTTCCGCCAACACCGGCGACTGCGGCGGACGAAACCAACAATCGCGTCAGCTATCGTTTTTCCGACTACGACGAAGACGCCCTGGCCGCAAAAAACGTGATCGGCGACGGCGAGCGCTATCGCGTACTGTCGCAGCAGTTCGATCTCGACTCGAAATTCGCCGGCGGTGCCTTCGCGCTCAAGCTCGATGCGACGCACGAAGTGATGTCGGGCTCGTCGCCGTGGTTCGTGCTGCCGGACAAAAACGGCGCGCCGGTGCAGGTGCTGAGCGGTGCCACGATCCGCGACCATCGCACAGCGCTCAACGCGACCCTGACGCAGGATCCCGGCACGAGCACGAACACGACTTACAGCGCCTCGTATTCAAGCGAGCGCGACTACCACGCGCTCGCCATCGGCGCCGAACGCAGCCAGGCGCTCGATCAAGCCTGGACGCTCGGTTACGGCGGCAGCTTCTCGCACGATCTGATCGAGCCGACCGACGCGCTGGCAAACGGCCGCATCCAGCGCGCGACCAAAAATACCGCCTCGGCCTTCGGCAGCCTCGCGCTCGTGCTCGATCGCGATTCGGTCGTGCAGGCCGGCATGCAATTCAATCTCGAGCACGGCTACCTGTCCGATCCATACAAGCTGTTCGCCGACAGCGACGGCCTGGTGCCCGAGCAGCGTCCGCAGCAGCGCGCCCAGGCGGCGGCGCTCGTGCGCTGGCGTCGCGCGTTCGCCGAAATCGATGCGTCGCTGCACCTCGATTATCGCTACGCACAGGACAGCTGGGGCGTGCATTCGCACACGCTCGACGCGGCCTGGTATCAGAGCTTTGCTGGCGGCTGGCGGGTGATTCCGGCGCTGCGTTACTACAGCCAGGCCGCCGCGCGTTTTTATGCGCCCTACCTCGTCGCCACGGCAACGCCGCAACACTATTCCGCGGACTACCGCCTTGGCACGTTTGGCGCATTTTCCACAAGTATCAATGTGCGCAAGACCTTCGGCCATTGGGAATTCTCCCTCGGAGCCGAGCGTTATCACAGTGCGCAGGGCCTAGCGCTCGACGGGCGCGACACGCCTGTGCCAGGACTGTTGAAATTCACGCGCGCGTTTGCGGGACTGGATTTCGGTTTCGATTGACGCCTTCCGATTTCACGATGCAGCTATTCCGCTTTCCGTTCGCGAGCATGGGCTGCCCGTGCGAAATCCAGCTCGAAGCGGATGACGTCGCCGCAGCAGGCGCTGCCGCGCAAGCGGCGATTGCCGAAATCGCGCGGCTCGATGAAAAGTACTCGCACTATCGCAACGACAATTTTCTCGCGCGGATTTGCGTTGATGCAGCCGCACACGACATCGACGTCGATGACGAGACCGCAAACCTGCTCGACTTCGCCGACTCGCTGTTTCGCCAAAGCGCGGGCAAGTTCGATATCACGGCGCGTGCGCTGACCAAGCTGTGGGATGCGCAAAGCTCTCACGTGCCGACGCCGGTTGAGGTCGCCGCCGCGCGTGCGCGCGTGGGATGGCAGCACATCGGGTGGCGCCGCCCGCGCCTGCGTCTTCCCAGTACGGAGATGCGTTTCGATTTTGGCGGAATCGTCAAGGAATACGCGGCAGACCGTGGTCGGCGCACATGCCGACGGACATGCATGGCTCGCAGGGATCAAGTCGCCGCGCGCGCCGGAAAAAGTATACGCACGCGTTGCGCTGGCGCGCGGCGGACTTGCGACCAGCGGCGACTACGAACGCGCACTGATCGTCGAAGGTCGGCGTTATTCGCATATCATCGATGCGACGACCGGCTGGCCGGTGCAGGGCTTCGCCAGCGTCAGCGTCATCGCCGACAGCTGCCTCGTTGCGGGCGCGGCCTCGACGCTGGCGATGCTGCTCGGCTGCGAGGACGGCGGTGCTTACTTGCGCGAACTCGGGCTGGCGCATCTGACGATCGATCAGGAAGGCCGCGCAGGCGGCACCATCGCTATCGCGGCGCGCTAGGCGCCGCTGCTGCGCGATTGATCCGGCGCAAGTTCTGGCGTCGTCGCCAGACGCCAGCCGATCCATCCCGACGCCAAGCCGCCAGCGGCCGCGATCAGCGCGAAGCCCGGCAAGGCCGTGCCGAGCGACTTGAGCGCGTTGAACGCGAGCGTGATGACGATGTCGCCGAAGCGCCACACCGTCGTATCGATGAAGCTCTTTCCTTTGTAGCGTATCTCGGCATCGACGCGAGTATACAAACTGTCGGCCGCCGGCTTGAACACGCCATAGGCGCTGGCGCGCGTCACCACGGCCACCGCAGCGATGAACGGCGCGCCGAATGCGATCATTGCGAGCATCGTCGCGGCCTTGATCACACCGTCGAGCGCGAGCGGATAGCGCGGGCCGAGCCGCACCATCAGTTCGCGCGTCAGCGCAATCTGCAGGATCATCTGCAACAGGTTTGTCGCGAAATCGATCGCCGAGAGGAACTCGATCTGGCTTTCGCGCGTCGAATGGGTCGCGCCGTTGTAATCGGCCAGCATCGCATAGATGATCGTGCCGACCGCATCGCCAAGCAGCATCAAGAGCGCGACGCGGCGCAGAAACGGCGAACTCAGCGTGCGCTGTGCGCCGGCGAGCATACTGCCGCCGATGATGCGTTGTTCGCGATCCTCGTCACCGGCGACCGGATGTGCGCGTGACCAGCGCGACAGCCAGAGCACGCAGACGATAGACGAGGCGAGCAGGGTCGCAGTGAACACGAGCAACCCCGAGACACCAATCTGATGTACCAGACGATTGGTCAGCGCGGGCCCCAAGATCGCGCCGAGCGCGCCACCGAGCGCGATCACCGGGAACAGGCGGTGCGCCTGTTCGGAATCGAACAGATCGGCCATGAAGCTCCAGAATACCGCCACAACAAACAGGTTGAACACGCTGCCCCAGACGAAGAACAGCACGCCGAGCATGCGCACGCCGAGCACGTCTTGCAGCTGGAACAACGGGATGAAACCGAGCGTGACCAGCGCGGCGAGCGCGTACACCGCGGGCACGAACAGGCCGCGCGGATAGCGTGCAACGAGCTTGCCGTAGAGCGGCGTGAGCACAAGCATCGCGATGAATACGACGCCGTAGAAAAACGGCAGTTCCTTCGAGCCGATCGCTGCAGGAAACTGATCGCGCACCGGCCGGATCACGAAGTACGCAGCGAGCACACAGAAAAAGTAGATGAACGCGACGATCAGCGCGGGCCATTCGTGGCGTTTGACGCCGAGCAGCCGGGCAAGGCCAACGGCGGGTCGGTCGACTGGGGTTGCGCTCAAAGCGTAACGATTCCTGACGGCGGGCGGCAAAGCGTAGCATGCCGTACGCCGCACCAGATGACGCGTGGCTGCGATGCGCGAGGGTGAAGTGGTGTGCGGGGCGACCTGCGCTTCGGCTAAGCTAGAACGCATGCACGCAATGCTCAGCTCGATCCACATTTATCCGCTCAAATCCTGCGCGCCGTTCGAACGCGACGCGGCGCAAGTCGAGATACGCGGGCTCACGCATGACCGGCGCTGGATGGTGGTCGATGCCGAGAACCAATTCATCACCGGCCGCGAAGAGGCGCGCCTGACCCTGATCCGCGCTACGCCGGAAGGCAACGCGTTGCGCCTCGACGCACCGGGCATGCCGCCACTGCGCGTCGATCCGCCCGACGCCTCGGTTGCGCGAGTGGAATCGGCGGTGTGGGGCGCGGCGGTGACACCGCGACTTGCCTCGAACGAAGCGCACGCTTGGATCAGCGGATTCCTTGGCAAACCCGTGCGCCTCGTGCATATGGATGTCGACTGCCGCCGCGCGCTCAAAGCCAAATACGAGGGCAGGTACGGCACCGACGCTGACGAGGTGAGTTTTGCCGACGGCTTCCCGCTGCTGCTGATCTCGCAAGCCGCGCTCGACCTGCTCAACAGCAGGCTCGCACAACCGGTGCCGATGCTGCGCTTCCGCCCTAACCTGGTTGTCGCGGGCACCGGGCCTCACGCGGAAGACGGCTGGAAGCGCATCCGCATTGGCGCGGTCGAGTTCGAAGTAGCCAAGCCCTGCACGCGCTGCGTGTTCACCACGGTCGATTTCGAACGCGGTGCGCGCGATCCTTCCGGTGAGCCGCTGCGCACGCTGATTACGTACCGCCGCAGTGGCGACGGCGTGACCTTCGGACAGAATCTGATTCCGCGCGGCACGGGTGCGCTGCGTGTCGGCGACCGCGTTGAAATCCTCGCCTAAGAGCCTGCCTCGAAATCGTAGCGAGCGAAGATAGTTCGTGCGTCGCCGCAGCGCGCGAACCGGGGCGAGTACATGAGGATGACTCGCCGCATCCGCAGCTCGCCATTCGGACCAT
>VBNZ01000088.1:21158-25880 GCA_005877675.1 Gammaproteobacteria bacterium | reverse complement strand
TCCAGCATCGTGCCTGCGCAGTCCGAGCACCGCCGGCGGATCCTGTTTGAATCGGATCGAGCGCAGTAGATTTTGAAGCAGGGTCGATGCTGCATTGCGGTGGAGCATCTACTCTAGGCGCAGCACTTAGCCTGCCGACACTTATCGTCGCGTATCTCTCTCGATGACCTATGATTATGTGATCGTCGGCGCGGGCTCGGCCGGCTGCGTGCTCGCCAATCGCCTCAGCGCGAACCCGAACAATCGCGTGCTCCTGCTCGAAGCCGGCCCGCGTGACTGGCACCCGTTCATCCACATGCCCGCAGGCCTGGCCAAGCTGATCGGCAAGAAAGGTGTAAATTGGGATTATTACACCGAGCCCGAATCGCAGCTCGACAACCGCCGCCTGTGGTGGCCACGCGGCAAGGTACTCGGCGGATCAAGCTCGATCAATGCGATGTGCTACATCCGCGGCGACGCGCGCGACTACGACGAGTGGGCGCGTCTGGCGGGAGATGAACGCTGGAACTGGCAGCACGCGCTGCCCTACTTCAAGCGCGCGGAGGACAATACGCGCGGTGCCGACGCACTGCACGGTGCGGGCGGGCCGCTCGGTGTGCAGGATCTGCGCTATCACAACCCGCTGACCGATGCGTTCGTCGCCGCGGCACAAGAATGCGGGCATGCACTTAATCCCGATTTCAACGGCACGCAGCAGCAAGGCGTCGGCTTCTATCAGGCCACGCAGCGCAACAGCGCGCGCTGCTCCACCGCAGCGGGCTACCTGCGCCCGGCGCGCGATCGCGCGAATCTGACCGTGCTCACGCATGCGCAGACGCAACGCGTGTTGTGCGACGGGCATCGCGCCGTCGGCGTCGACTATCGCCATCATGGCCGCCTCACGCGCGCGGAGGCGCGCGAGGTGATTCTCTGCGGCGGCACGATCAATTCGCCGCAGCTGCTGTTGTTGTCGGGCATCGGCCCGGCGGATCAACTGCGCGCGCACGGCATTCGCATCGAGCACGATCTGCCCGGCGTCGGCGCGAACCTGCAGGATCACCTCGATATCTGCACCCTGCAGCACTGCTTACAACCCGTCAGCTACGACCGCCTCAACGATCTGGCAGTGCTGTTCAAGTATCTGACCAAGCGCGATGGCCCGGGCACGTCGAACATCGCCGAAGGCGGCGGTTTCGTGCGCACGCGCCACGCCGAGGACGCGCGCTGCGATCTGCAGTTCCACTTTATCCCCGCACTGCTCGACGACCACGGCCGCCACCGCCTGCCCGGCTATGGTTTCACCATGCACGCGTGCATGCTGCGGCCGAAGAGCCGTGGCACGATCCGGCTGGCGTCGGCCGATCCGGCAGCGAAGGCGCTGATCCACGCCAACTATCTCAGCGATGAAGGCGGCTACGATTTGAAGATGCTCATCGAAGGCGTGAAGCTGTCGCGCGAAATCTTTGCATCGAACGCGTTCGATGCGTATCGCGGTGAGGAAATTTATCCCGGCACGGACGCGCAGCACGACGCCGATATCGTCGCCTTCATCCGGCGCAAGGCCGAGACGGTGTATCACCCGGTCGGCACCTGCCGCATGGGTCAGGACGCGATGGCGGTGGTCGATCCCGAATTGCGATGCCTCGGTGATGCCATGCCTGCCGGGCGGCAATACCAACGCGCCGACGATCATGATCGCCGAGCAGGCGGCGGAGTTCATCCTCGTGCGGTGACGCGGGCGCAGCCCGGCGAGAAGAACCACAACGTTTTGCGAAGGGTGAGATGAGCTGTCCGTCTTGCAGGCGCCGGGAAAAAACCGACGACCGGTCCGCGGATTAGCGCGCGCATAACACTTTCTACAGAAATTTGGCGCTAGAATCCTAACCGGAAGTTCTGCGCAGGCCGAGCGGGCAAGGTACGCTGCGCGGGGTTCCACGTGCGAAACAGCACAGCGCCGGTGTCGGTATGCATCCGCGCAAAAGAAACTAAGGGATTGCTGCTCCGATGAAGACCCCATGCTGCTGCAAAAATTTGCGCTGTTGACTGCAACACTGCTGATCTCCGCCGCGCCGCTCGAGGGCATCGCGCGCACCAGGGCTCACCCCACCAAACACCCCACTGCCAGCAGCGACACCGCTGCGCCCGCGCCGAAGAGCACCGTTGCACACAGGTTGCCGGCTCCGGGCGTATCGCGGGCCTTGCTGTTTCGGTGGTCAAGAACAAAGAAGTGCTGCTGCAGCGTGGTATCGGCTATGCCGACATGAACAGCGGTGCACCGGTGACGCCGGACACGGTATTCCGCCTCGCCTCGCTGTCCAAGGCATTCGCCAGCGCCCTCGCCGGTCTCCTGATCGACGAGGGCGTGTTCAATTGGGATACGCGCGTCGCCGAGGTCGTGCCGGCGTTCGAACTCAAAGACTCGAATGCGAGCGGCAAGCTGTCGGTGCGCGACATTCTGAGCCAGCGCGTGGGCCTGCCGCACAACACCTACGATCGTATGCTCGAAGCCGACGAGCCCTATCCAGTGCTCGTCGACAAGCTGCGCGAGGTGCCGCTGACTTGCGCCGTGGGCGAATGCTACGGCTATCAGAACATCACTTACTCGCTGATCGGCGATGTCATCTACGCGATGACCGGCGATTTCTTTTCGCATCAGGTCGAGAAGCGCCTGTTCCATCCGCTCGGCATGACGACGGCGACGTACGGCAGAGCGGGACTCGAGTCGAGCGCAAGCTGGGCGCGTCCGCATGCGCATCTGCGCAGCGGCTGGGTGCCGTTCGAAATCGACGATGCCTACTATCGCGTTGCACCGGCCGCCGGCGTCAACGCGAGCATCAAGGACATGACGCAGTGGCTGATCGCACAAATGGGCGGGCGCCCTGAGGTGCTGTCGCCCGCACTGCTCGAAACGCTGCATACGCCGCAGATCAACACACCGATCGAGCGTCGCAGCGCGCCGTGGCGCCGCGTACGCGTGAGCGAGACGCAATACGCACTGGGCTGGCGCGTATTCGACTATGCCGGCGAAACGCTGATCTTCCACGCCGGCGCAGTACGCGGTTATCGCTCGATGATCGCCTTCCTGCCGAAACAACAGTTCGGCGCAGTGATGCTGTGGAATTGCGAATCAGCGGTGCCGATCGGCCTCCTGCCGATGCTGCTCGACCGCTATCTCGGTCTGCCCCAAGTCGACTGGGCCGGCATCGATGCGCCCGAGGCGCCGACGAAGCGGGCGCGCCTGGCTGCTGGCGGGCGCTAGCGCCGACGTAGCAAAGAGAGGCGCGCATAAAAAATCCGCTGCCGGTTTGCGCCGGCAACGGATTTTTTTTGGACGCAGAATCTCTCTTACAGTTTGAATTCGAGGCGCGTGCGAATCTGCTGTTCTATCGATTTGCCGTTTTCCATACGTGGCGTAAACGTCCATCCTTCGACCGCGCGCACCGCGGAAGCGTTGAAGACGCGCGGCGGATTCGAGCCCACGACCGAAACATCCCTGACGCGGCCTTCGGCGGTCACGGTAAAGGCGACTTCCACCCAACCCTCCTGGTGATTGCGCACCGCTTCGGATGGATAGGCGGGATTGACGCGATTGAGCAACTTCGCCGGATGCGATTCGCCGCCGGCTTCGGGCGCGGGCGCTGCCGCGACCGGCTTGGGCGGCGTGGCGCTGGCTGTCTGCGTCGCCGTCTTGGCCGCCGTACCTGCTGGTGCCGGCGCAGCGGCCGCAGGTGCAGCCGGTGCCGGTGCCGGTGCGGCAGCCTGGGTCGCAGCCGCTGCCTTTGTCCTGATCGGCCTGCTGCTTTTTCTTGAGGTCGAGTTTGCCGCGCAGGATCGTCAACGCGTAATTGTTCGGATCCGCGCGGGTCAGAAGATCGATCGCACGCTTGCCCTCATCGAACTGACCATCGTTGATCTGCTTCTCGATCGCGCCGGTCGCCATCGGAAACATCTCACGCAGACCGTCGCGCGCAGCGTTGTTGTTCGAATCTTTGTCCAGTACCGCGAGATAGTATTCGGCCGCGTTGTTGCCGGGCGGCGCGACAAGACGCGCGTCGGCCAGGGCCTTGCCCGCGCCCTTGAGCAACTCGGCCACGCTCATTGATTTGAGTGGCGTCGGCGCTGCCGCTGTCTGATCCGCAACGGGCGCCGTAGCCGCCGCGCCGGCAGGTTTTGCGGCGTCGGTTTTAGCCGGTGCCGGAGCAGTCTTGGCCGCCTGATCACCACTACCACCGCAAGCCGAGAGTAGAACCGCAGCGATCGCAGCGCTGAGCAGCGATGCCGCAATGCCCGAGAATTTCCGCGTTGTGCCTGCCATATAAGAACCCCTGCTGCATGTTAAAAGCTAATGTTGATACATCGATCGACCTGTTCCGTGACATGCTTCACTGATACTTGCGCAGTCGCACGTGCGATCAACACATCACGGTAATCGCAAAGCAAAATCGATGCCGCATTGCGGCACGCGCCAGTGCACAGGCACCACTGACGCGTCCGGTCAGGATTCGACCGGAATCTTGATCAGCGTCTTTAACTGCTCCGCCGGCGTGTTGCCGGGATCGCTGACGTATTCCTCGATCAGCCGTTCCTTCGGCTTCAGTCCTTGCACAGCAAGCCAAGCGTACGCCTTGATGATCGTGTCGCCGAGTTTCTCGTACGGACCGACGTGCACGAACTGCACGGCTTTACCGGCATAGGTCGCACCAGCCTTGACCTCTCCGCTCGGCGCGACATCGTTCGCCGCCA
>VBNZ01000088.1:13703-21131 GCA_005877675.1 Gammaproteobacteria bacterium | reverse complement strand
ATCGGCGCGCCCTGCATCGCGAGGTTGTTCGCCTTGAGGAATTCGCCGATCTTTGCGTACGCGGCGGCGATCGCTGTATGGATGGCCGCCATGTCGGTCATCGCCAACGGACCTACGCTGACGAAGTAGATCTTCTGCGCGGCGAGATCGACCGCTTCGCCGCTGATGCCAGCGATGTCGGCCGCGGGAAAAGTCTCGATCAGCGTCTTGAGCTTGGCCAGGCCTTTGTCGTAGTCCTTGCCGACCATCGCATCCATCATCAATCCGAAATAGCGCCCGATCAGACTGCCCTCGAAAGACTGATCGAGTGTCCAAGTCACCTTGGTGCCCGATCCACTCGGCGCGAGGCGCAGTTGCGCGATTGGACGACCCATGTCGCCGAAGTCGAGCTGGACCTTGAGCGATTCGTTCGGCTTGCTCTCGATGAATTCCTGGCTGCCGCTGCCAACATCCTTGTTGCCGGACCATGCCAGCTTCGCGCCGACGCCGGTCGACGGCCCCGAGTAGGTGTATTTCGCATTCGGGTCGAGATCGAACCAGGGCGACCAAGCGTTGAAGCGATGAATATTGTTGAGTACGCCGAATACTTCCGAGGGCGGACGATCGATCGTGATCGAACGCTCGACGTGCGAGGTCTTGGGCAGGAAGAAGGCAACCACGACAAGCAGCGCGACCAGCGCCGCTATGAAAAGCAGCAGGCCTTTGAGAAACCGCATAATGCCAACCTCCCCAGGTTCATAGCGATGTCATCATCGTATGCCAATGAGGCATGTGTTTGCTAGCGGCGCGGCAAACCGGTGGCAAGATCAACGGTCAGCGCGTCAGCGCAGCGAAAGAAGAATATCGGGAGTTCGTCTAGAGCGTCTCGCCCGGCAAAGTCGCGAGGGTGAGTTCGAGCGTATGCGCGATGCGTTAACGCGCATCGCGCGCGAGAACGAACAGCCCAAGCAGGTCGAACACACCGTGGTTGTGCGATTGCGTCGAAGCGCATCGCGCGGCAAGTTAGAGAGGACCGGGTTGCTTGGCGAGGCCAAGGTTGGCCGAGCTTAGCAACGGTAGCGCCGCTTAGCGATGCGAGAGGGAGGTTTCGTTTAGAGCCTCTCCTCGCGCTGGGCAGTCGCGAGGAGAGGTAAACGGGGTAGAACGACTTTTATATGTTGCTCTGTAAAACGATTGCTTTCTAGCAACCGGATGCAAACTCCGCATCCGGTGAACTTGAGACCCGAGGGTCTCGGTCAGTATTGCGGTTGAACGGTGTGCTGTGGAGATTGCGTGTAGCTTACTTTTTCTTCGCAGTCTTCTTGGCGGTCTTCTTGGCAACCTTAGCCTTGGCGACCTTCTTCACAGCTTTCTTAGCGGGTTTCTTTGCAGCTTTCTTCATGGCCATATCGCGTCTTAGCTCCTCGTCAGTTGGTAGTTGTTGCCCAGTAAAAGCATGCAGGAACGCTTCGCACAGCAAATCGCTGTTCGTCGCGTGCCGAAGATTGTTCACCTGGCGGCGTGTACGTTCATCGGAGAGAAGTCGGAGTACGTGAAGCGGTATCGAGACCGTCACTTTTTTTACGGCTACTGCCTTGCTGCCGTGTTCGATGTAGGGAACTACAAACTTCGCCGCCGTCATGGATTCCGTTGAACAGGTGTAACGACGGCGCAAAAATTATTCCGGGAACATTTTGCTGTCAACAGTTTTGTGCTACCGCGAGAGCGGCGAGCAACGCGTATCCGGCCGCGCGCAATCGCGCTCGCCATCTTCCGCAAGCGCACTGCGCTGCGATAAATTGGATATCTATACGTCTATACGTTTTTGTGTGATTTTGCATCTCGACGCAATCATGCGCGACACGCGCTGACGCCCGTTGCGTCAAACCCTAGATTTGATGCGGGTTCCAGCTCATCGAGATCATCTTAGATTTGCATCTTTTTATCTTTATATACTTTTTAGCAAATCGCATGCGTTAGGTTCAGTGATAAACATACGCAGCGGATCACGACCCGAATTGCCGCACACAACGGCATATGAACGATCGAAAAACTTCACGAAAAAAATTTTTCGCGAGACATCGTTTGCGGAGCGTTTTACGCCCGATTTGCGAGAAACTGCGAAGAATTTTCCGGCGCAAGAAATTTCGCGAGCGGTGCAGCGACGGCGAAGATCGGCTCGATGCGCGGGTGAATGAGAGGAGAAAATCGTCGACGTGCGAGTCGTTTTTCTTTCGCGTCGCGACTACGCGACGCATCTCTATTTCAAGTTCAGCTCGCCGCGCACGACGCGGCGAGCGCGAGAAGATTAATGCTCTTCGGCTTCGATCGCCGCCGCGTATGCATCCGGATCGAGCAGCTCTTCGGATTCCTCGGCGATGTTCGACGGCTTGACGACAAAGATCCAGCCTTCACCGTAGGCGTCCTCGTTGATCGTCTCCGGCTTGTCGGCGAGCGCAGCGTTGACCGCAACGATCTCGCCCGACACCGGCGCATAGACATCGGACGCGGCCTTGACCGATTCGACTACGGCGCAAGCATTACCGGCCTTGACCTCGTCGCCGACGCTCGGCAGTTCGACGTAGACCAGATCGCCGAGCAGGCCCTGCGCATGATCGGAAATACCGATCGTGACGGTGCCGTTGTCTTCGACGCGTGCCCACTCGTGGGACTTCATGAATTTCAGATCGCCAGGAATTTCGTTCATTGCTGTGGTCCTGTGGAGGGCAGTCAGTAGCGAGCAATTTTACACGCAGAGAAATGGGAACTGACAAGAACTATCCCTGATGCACTTGCGGTCGGCGTCCCTGCCTCATGGCCAGACAAGGGCGCCGTCAAGGCGTCTCTATCTGGCTTTGACCATCGCGCACGAACGGATACTTCACTACGCGCACCGGCACGAGCTTGCCGCGAATATCGACTTGCACCCCGTCGGTCGCGCCCGCGGGCACGCGCGCGAACGCGATTGCCTTGCCGAGCGTCGGCGAGAACGTACCGGAGAGTATCTCGCCGTCGCCTTGCGGCGTGACCACGCGCTGGCCGTGACGCAGCACACCCTTTTCGTCCATCACGAGCCCGATCAGCACGCGCTTGATCCCGTCGTCCCGCTGTTTTTCGAGCACACCACGGCCGACAAAAGCGCGACCGGGTTCGAGCGACACTGTCCAGGCGAGGCCGGCTTCCCACGGCGTGATCGTCTCGTCCATATCCTGGCCGTACAGATTCATGCCGGCTTCCAGACGCAGCGTGTCGCGCGCGCCGAGACCGGCCGGCGCCACGCCGACGTCCTTCAATCTCGCCCACAGCGACACAGCTGCGGACTCAGGCACGATGATCTCGTAGCCGTCCTCGCCGGTGTAACCCGTGCGCGCGATGAACAGGTCGTCACCTTCGGTCGCAACGAATTTGCCTATCTTTGCCGCCGCGGCGCGTGTCGCGTCGCTCAGCAGAGATTGCACCTTGGCGCGCGCATTCGGCCCCTGCACCGCGATCATTGCCAGATCGGCGCGCTCGGTCACCTTTACATCGAAAGCGCCGGCTTGCTTTTCGATCCAGGCCAGATCCTTCTCGCGCGTCGCCGCATTGACCACCACACGGAAGAAGTCTTCAGACAGGAAATAGACGATCAGATCGTCGATCACGCCGCCCTGCTCGTTCAACATGCACGAGTACAGCGCCTTGCCGGACGCCTTGAGCTTGTCGATACTGTTGGCGAGCAGGTAGCGCAGGAACGCGCGCGTCTTGGCGCCGTGCAGATCGACGACGGTCATGTGCGAGACGTCGAACATGCCCGCGTCGCGACGCACGGCGTGGTGCTCCTCGATCTGCGAGCCGTAGTTGAGCGGCATATCCCAACCGCCGAAGTCGACCATCTTCGCGCCGAGCGCACGATGGGCGTCGTTCAATACCGTCTTTTGCGTCACTTGCTGTCCTCGTCGCCCGCGCCTGCCGGCGCTTCCAAATGGACGGCCATTATCGCATGGGCGGGAACAGCCGGCGGGAATAAATCCGCGCCGTCGGCGATCTTGCATGTCGAACCCCCAATCATCGAGGTGCCGCCATGACCGATTTCGATCCCACCCATCAAGCCGGCCGCCGCCAGGCGCTCAGTTGTCTCGCCGCCTGGACCGGCGCCGCGGTTGTCTGGAGCGTCACCGGCGGCGTGCCGCGCGCACTCGGCGCTACCAATTCCGGCGTTGCCGCCGCAGGCAAGACGTTCACCTTCGTGCAGATCAGCGATACGCATATCGGCTTCCATAAAGAGGCCAATCCCGATGTCGCCGGCTCCCTGCGTCGCGCGATGACCGCCATTAACACCCTGCCCGACAAGCCCGCCTTCGTCGTGCACACCGGCGACGTGACGCATCTGTCCAAACCCGAGGAGTTCGGCCAGGCGAAAGAGCTATTGCAGGAACTGCAGGTCGACCGCGTGCACACGGTGCCGGGCGAACACGACACGATCGACGACGGCCTGAGCGGTTACCTCAAGCACTTCGATCACGACGGCAAGGGCCGCGGCTGGTACAGCTTCGATCAAGGCGGCGTGCATTTCATCGGCCTGACCAACACGCTCAACTTCAAGATGGGCACGATGACTTCGCTCGGCGACGAACAGCTCGCCTGGCTCAAGAAGGACTTGGCGCAGGTGTCGCGTTCTACGCCTGTCGTCGTGCTCGCGCATATTCCGATGTGGACGGTCTACGCGCAGTGGGGCTGGGGTACGGCCGATGCCGATCAAGCGCTCGCGCTGCTGCGTCCCTACGGTTCGGTCACCGTACTCAACGGGCACATCCATCAGGTGCTGCAGAAAGTCGAGGGCAATATCGCATTGCACACGGCGATGTCGCTCGCCTATCCGTTGCCTACACCCGGACAGGAAGGCATCGGCGAACCCGGCCCGGTCAAGGTGCCCGCGGGCGAGCTGGGCAAGCTGCTCGGTACGCGCCAATTGAGCCTCGTGCGCGGCAAGCACGAGCTCGCGATGATCGACACGCCGCTGGAGCACGCATGATGTGCTGGTCGACCATGAGATTTTCCGGGTGCATAGTCGTGGCTGTCTTGGCGCTAGGCATGTTGCAGGCGCAGGCGGCAACCGCGGTAGCCGCAGGGCCAACCGTGGAAATCACCAAGTTCGCGTTCACGCCGAAGGAAATCACGGTGGCGCCCGGGACCCAGATCGTCTGGACCAATCACGACGAAACGCCGCATACGGTGACGAGCGCCGACAAGCAGGTCAAGTCGGCGGCGCTGGATACCGGCGACCGCTTCGAGCATGTTTTCGCCAGCGAAGGCGATTTCAGCTACTTTTGTACTCTGCACCCGTTCATGACCGGCGTTGTGCACGTGCGTAAATGACTTGAGAGGCGATGAGTCCCGCAGCCACGACCAGTTGGATCGACTTGCTCGTGCAACAGCATCTCGACGCGGCCTACAACTTGGGCCGCTGGCTGCTCGGCAACGACGCCGACGCGAGCGATGCGGTACACGATGCGTATCTGCGCGCGGTGCGTTCCGCGCACACCTATGCCGGCGGCAACGCGCGCGCCTGGTGGCTTGCGATCGTGCGCAACTGCTGTCTCGCCAAGCTCGCTGCGCGCAAACGCGAAGTGCCTTTGCGCGAGGGCTTCGACGGCAGCAATGTCACGCCGTTCGCGCGCAGCGACAACGAGGTCGAGGAGCGCGTACACGCCGCGCAGCAATCTGCGCACATCGCCGAACAGTTGCGCGCGCTGCCCACGGAATTCCGCGAGACCCTGGTATTGCGCGAGATCGAAGACCTGTCTTACCGCGAAATCGCTGATGTGCTCGGCGTACCGATCGGCACGGTGATGTCGCGCCTCGCGCGCGGGCGCGCACTGCTGCGGCGCGCGCTCGCCCCGAGCGCGGGAGAACATAAGTATGGAATGTAAAACCGCCCAACCTCTACTCGAAACCTACCTCGACAATGAGCTTGCGCGCGCCGACGCGCGCGAACTCGAAGCGCATGTCGACGGCTGTGCCGAATGCAGCGTGCTGCTGACGCGCCTCGACGCGTTGCGCCGCGCACTGCGCAATAATGGATTGCGTTACACGGCGCCGGCGGAACTGTACGCACGCATCGCAGCCTCAGCTGCGAGTGCGGACAGTGCGAGCGGCCGCACCATGCCGGGAGTGACTTCGATTGCGCAATCGCGCGCATGGCGCACACCGACACCATGGCTGCGCTATGCGGCCGCATGCGTACTCGCGTTCGGCGCCGGCGGCGTTTCGGTACGCTTGTGGAATTCGACGCACGACAACGCGAACACGCAGACACAGCTCGCGCGCGATCTGTTTGCAAGTCACTGGCGCGCGCTCGCCGCGACGTCGCCGGTCGATGTCGTATCAAGCGACCGCCACACGGTCAAACCATGGTTCGCGGGCAAGGTCGCGCAGGCACCAGTCGTACAGGATTTCGCCGAGCAGGGGTTTGCACTCGTCGGCGGGCGCATCGATTACGCCGGCAGCGAACGTATGCCGGTGCTGGTCTACAAACATGGCCAGCATCTGATCGATGTGTTCGTGCTTTCCCCGAACGAAGCGGCGTCGCTTGCAAACCGCTCAGCACAAAATGGCTATCGCCTTGAATCGTTGCGCGTTGGCGATCAGCCCGCAGTGGCCGTGTCGGACATGGATCAGGTCGAGTTCACACGCTTTGCGCATTTGATGGCAGGNNNNGGCATGTCTGTGGCCAGAGCAGGACGACATCCGCTTCGTCGATCAGGATCTCGGCGTCTTGTGTCGCACTGCCAAGGACCGGCCCGAGCGCCGTCTCGTCGCAACGGGCAACGCCCCTGGCCACCGCGCGAACTGGCCGCCGTCGACCCCACGGAAAGACCGTTTGCTCGGGCGACACTGCAGATCCTCGCCGTACCAGGTATGCCTAAGCTTTGTCAGACCGGGCGACTTTCAATGTCGTACCCTCGACAGCGACGACTTCGACCTCGGTACCTGCGGGCAGATCGGGACCTTCGGCAAGCCACGGCGAATCGCCGACCTTGACCTTGCCGCGGCCATTGACGATCGCGCTTTCGAGCACGTAACGCTTGCCCACGAACTGCTCGGCGCGGCGATTGAGCAGCGGCTGGTCGCTCGGCCCCTCGGCGAGCGGGCGAATGAAGCGCCAGTAGCACCAGCAGCTGAGCAGCGCGAGCACGACGAACGCGAACGTCTGCACAAGAAACGACATGCCGGGCACAAGCCACACCAGCGCGCCGACCGCGGCCGCAGCGATGCCGATCCACAACATGAAGTAACCCGGGGACGCCAGCTCCGCGACGATCAGCAGCAGTGCGAGGATCCACCAGCCGTATTGCGACAGGAAGTTCATGCGTAAATTTCCACAAATATCATTGTGTGCGTATTACTTCGGCAATGCCTTCACCGCCTGCTGCTGCTCGATGCTGCTCCTTGCAAGTTCGGCAATGCCGG
>VBNZ01000088.1:13046-13566 GCA_005877675.1 Gammaproteobacteria bacterium | reverse complement strand
CGGTGGCCTCCGCTTCCGCCTGTGCCGAACGCACGCGCGCTTCGGCTTCGCGGAAAGCGGCTTCGCGCTTGCCTTCGGCGGCGAGGATCGCGGCCTGCTTCTCGCCTTCGGCCTTCAGAATCGCGGCCTGACGAAAGCCTTCGGCTTCGAGGATGTTCGCGCGCTTCTCGCGCTCGGCCTTCATCTGTCGCGCCATCGAATCGATCAGGTTCTGCGGCGGCTGGATATCCTTGATCTCGATGCGATTACATTTGAGACCCCACGGATGCGTCGCCTCGTCGACAACCTTGAGCAGTCGCGCGTTGATCTCGTCGCGCTTGGACAAAGACTCATCCAGATCCATCGAACCGAGCACGGTGCGGATATTCGTCATGATGAGATTCAGGATCGCCTGATTGAGATTGGCGACCTCGTAGGCAGCCTTGGCGGCGTCGAGCACCTGATAGAACACGACGCCATCCACGCGCACGACCGCGTTGTCCTTGGTGATGACGTCCTGCGAAGGCACGTCGAGCACCTG
>VBNZ01000088.1:12235-12960 GCA_005877675.1 Gammaproteobacteria bacterium | reverse complement strand
GGTCTTGAGCACGGCCACGACGCCAAGCACCACGAGGATCAACGCAATGAAACTGGTCATCGAACTCTCCCTGCGACGATGTGAGGATTTGAGTATAGACCGACGCTGCGTCGCGCCGGTTATTGCGTCTGCGCGTAGAACGCGCGAAAGCGCGGCGGAAAAGTTGCCGCGTCGGGTTGCGTGCGTGCGTCGAGCGCGCGCGCCGCGCGCACGTCCGCGCGCGCCGCATCGAGCAGATTCACTTCGCCAGCGGTATTGGCAAGCATAAAACGTGATGCCGCGCGGACGAGGTACGCATGGAATCGCGCGCGCGCCTCGGGCACTGCGGCAGGTTCGATGCGCGCCGCGGCGGCATAGCGGCCGGCCATATAGTTCTGCAACGCGGAGACGAGCGCGTCGGGTGCTGCGGGTTTTTCACCAGCGACACTCGCCTTTGCGGATTTTTCGATCGTGCCCGGCTTGCCGGTATCGGCCTTCGCCGGCTCGACCGCAGCGGGTTTGGCAGGCTCTGCCGGTGCGGGCACGGGCGCCTGCGCCACTGCTGCGGGTTTGCAATTCGCCAGCGCATTCTGCTCCTGCTGGCGCAGCATATTGAGGCGGCCGAGCATGCGCTTGTTGGCTGCGCTGTTCCAGTAAGTCGCTGCGCCCTCGCAATCGCCCTGACGCGCTGCGGCGACGCCGAGAAAATGCAACGGCAGATACGGCTGCTGGTTGCCGCCGATCAT
>VBNZ01000088.1:7098-12199 GCA_005877675.1 Gammaproteobacteria bacterium | reverse complement strand
CTTTCAATCCGGCGGCGTAATCGTCTTCGAATGACGCGTATGCACTCATCACGCCGATCAGCGCGGCCAAGGCGCACATCCAAAAGCTGGCCTCACCAGCCCGCACGCGTCAGATACCCCTGCGTCGAGGTTGTGGCGAACGTCGTGACGGCCTGCGCGCGCTTGCCCGCATCGACGGTTATCACAACCTGCGCGGGTTTTGCCGATTGTGGGTTGCGAAACGTGACGGTGTATTTGCCCGCAGGAAGTTGCAGCAGGAACGGCGTGCTCACGTCCGCCGGCAGCTTTACCGCTTGCTGATGTTCGTCGAGCACCGACTCGACATTGGCCCACGGCAACGCGTTCAGCAGCAGCTCGCCGTTGGCGGGCGTCGCGGAATTCGGCGCGGCCGTATTCGCGCCAGGCGATGCCGCCGCCATGCCGGTATTCGTCGCCGTCGCTGCACTCGCGGGTGCCGCGGAAGCGGCGGGCGCCGCGGCAGGCGCAACCGACGCGGGAGCAGCGCCTGTAGCCGCCGGAGGAGAAGCCGGCGAGCGCTGTGCGGCGATGCGCTCCTTCAACGCGAGCAACTNCCTTCGTCGATCAGCGCCAGCGCAGCCGTGGAATCACCGCCGACAAAAGCCACCTGGCCGCGCGCGAGCGTGAGCGAGGCGATGCGATCGAGCAGAATTTGTGCGGTCGCATTGGCGGGTTCCTTCTGCAGCACTTTCTGCAGGTAGTCGTAGGCGCTCTCGCCGTCTTTTGACTGCGTGAACTGCCCGGCTTCGATACGCTGCGCGGCGCGATCGAGCCAGGCCGAAACCAGCTCAGCCCGCTCGGCACGGCCCAACTCGCTGCGCCAATGCGACACATACCATCCGCCGATACCTAGCAGCAGCGCTGCCGCCACACCCGCCGCGATCAGCCACGGCGCACGTTTGCCAGCGGCCTGCTGCGACGGCTGCGCCACGCGCGAACGCGGCACCGGCGTCGGCGTACGCAGCGAGGCGATGTCGCGCATGCCGCCTGCGCTGGGCGTGCTGGTGGAAAAACCGAGCGCGCGCAGCTGCTCCGACGAGGGCTGGCTCGGATCGACCTGCAGACGCATCATCAGCGTATCGCTGTTGAACAGACGCGATTTCAGGTCCTCGTTGAATTCGTTGAGATTCGGATAGCGCTCGTCGCGGTTCTTCGAAAGCATGCGCGCGATCACGTCCTCGAACGCATGGAATTCGGGCGGCAGCGGCGGCAGTGGTTGCGACAGATGCGCCATCAGTACTGCAATCGAGGTATCGGCGCGGAATGGTGGCGCGCCGGTGAGCAATTCGTAAAAAAGTATACCGAGACTGTACTGATCGGCGCGACCGTCGACGGCGACGCCATTGATCTGCTCCGGACTCATATAGGTCGGCGTGCCGACCAGCATGCCTGTCTGGGTCAGGCGCATGGCCGAACCGTCCTGCGAGCGCGCAATGCCGAAGTCGGTCAGCACCGGCGCCCCGGTGTCGCGAAACATGATGTTGGCGGGCTTCAGGTCGCGATGCACGACGCCGCGGCTGTGCGCGAACTCGAGCGCACTTGCGATCTGCACGATCACCGCGATCGCGTCGGCGAGCGAGAGCCCGGTGCGCATACGATCGGACAGCACACCGCCGCCCAGATACTCCATCGCGATATAGGCGATGTCGTCGTTGCTGACGATGTCGTACACCGCGACGATATTCCGGTGCGGCAGCTTGGCCAGCATGCGTCCTTCGAGCAGGAAGCGCTTCTCGATCTGCGCCGCATCGACGTCGGCGGTGAACACTCGCCGCATGACCTTGATCGCGACCTTGCGCTCGAGCGAACGCTGCTGCGCCAAATACACGGTCGACATCCCGCCTGTCCCCAGCGGACGCAGGACTTCGTAACCGGGAATCTGAATGGAATCCGTAGGCACAGCCAAGCTTCCCCTTGACGAAGGCGCCCGAACTTTGGCGAATCACTCGCCAAGCGCTCGCGCCCGCAGCGCCAACAAATTAGCACCGATGTGCCGCCGTTGTGCGCTACCGATTCATCATAGCACCGCGAATTGCATCACGGTTCGGCGCCGCGTCAGCGCCAGCCCGACGTGATCGGATAGCGCCGTTCGCGTCCGAACGCGCGGCGCGAGACTTTCGGGCCCGGCGCGGCCTGCTGGCGTTTCCATTCGTTGATGCGCACGAGGCGCACGACGTATTCGACGACCTCCGCGCTGAAGCCCGCACGCACGATTTCGTCGCGCGACTGTTCCTGATCGACATGGCGATACAGGATCGCGTCGAGCACATCATAGGGCGGCAGCGAATCCTGATCGGTCTGGTTCTCGCGCAGCTCGGCGCTCGGTGCGCGCTCGATCACGGCCTGCGGAATGACCGGCTGGCCGGCGACGGTATTGCGCCAGTTGGCGAGCGCGTAGACTTCGGTCTTGTACACGTCCTTGATCGGCGCATAGCCGCCGCACATGTCGCCGTAGATCGTAGCGTAGCCGACCGCGTATTCGCTCTTGTTGCCGGTCGTGAGCACGAGGCCGCCGAATTTGTTCGACAGCGCCATCAGGATCGCGCCGCGCGCGCGCGATTGCAGATTTTCCGAGGAAAGATCCGCACCGGAAGACGACGATGGCCCGAGCGCAGCGAACGCCGGTGCGAGCGCTTCGAGGAAGCCCTTGAACGGCGCCTCGATCGGCACACTGATGAGCTTCACGCCGAGCGCGCGCGCCTGTTCGTCGGCGAGATCGTTGCTCAGTGCAGAAGTATACTTCGACGGCAGCCGCACGCCGGTGACGTTGTCGGCGCCAAGCGCGTCGACCGCGAGCGCGAGCACGAGCGCTGAGTCGATGCCGCCTGACAGGCCGATCCACACCTTGTCGAAACCGTTCTTCGCGCAATAGTCGCGCGTACCGCGCACGATCGCGCGCCAGGCCAGCGCCTCGCGGCTCTCGTCGGTTTCGACAAGCCATTCGACTGGTGCAAACTTGCCGGTCGCCGCATCGAAGTCCGCCGTTAGCCAATGATCCTCGAACGCGCGCGCGGCGGGGTGAATATGGCCGTCCGCATCGGCCAGCACCGAGGCGCCATCGAACACGAGCGCGTCCTGCCCGCCGACGATATTCAGATAGGCGAGCGCCACCTGTGATTCGCGCACACGCGTCGCGAGCAGCGCATCGCGCTGCGCGTGCTTGTCGCGCTCGAACGGCGAGGCGTTTGGCACAACCACGAGGCGCGCACCGGCTTCCGCCGCCCGCGCGAGCGGTTCGGCAAACCACAGGTCTTCGCAGATTACGATGCCGACCGGCACGCCTTGCACGTCGAATACGCAGGCGCCGCCATCGGGGTCGACGTCGAAGTAGCGGCGCTCGTCGAACACCGCGTAGTTCGGCAATTCGCGCTTGCGATAAGTGGCCTCGACGCACCCGTCGCGCAGCAGACTTGCGGCATTGTATACAATGGCACCTGCCGCCTGCGGCCAGCCAACGATGGCGGCGATGCCGTGCACGTCCGCCGCGATGCGCTGCAATGCGGCCTCGCAGGCGGCGAGAAAGCTCGGCCGGATCAGCAGATCCTCGGGCGGATAGCCGCTGAGCGCGAGCTCGGGGAACAGCACGAGATCGGCTCGCAGCACATCGCGCGCGTGCGCAATCATTGCGGCGATACGCTCGGCATTGCGCGCGACCGCGCCAACGGGAAAATCAAACTGGGCTAGAGCAATGCGCATATTCAACGCCCCATGATCCGCGGCGTTAAGCGGCTTGCCGCTTGAACGCCGCGAGTTATCGCTGCAAGCGCAGCTTGTCAGCGATAACCTTATTTGAGGCGGGCCGCAATCGCCTTGCCCAGATCTGCCGGCGACTTCACCGTCGTCACGCCAGCACTCTCGAGCGCTGCAAACTTCGCCGCGGCCGTGCCCTTGCCGCCGGAGATGATCGCGCCGGCATGACCCATGCGCTTGCCCGGAGGTGCGGACGCGCCGGCGATGAACGAGACGACCGGCTTGGTCACGTATTCGCTGATGAACTCGGCGGCTTCTTCCTCTGCGCTGCCGCCGATTTCGCCGACCATGATGATGCCTTCGGTCTGCGCGTCGTCCTGGAACAGCTTCAGACAGTCGATGAAGTTGAGTCCATTGATCGGATCGCCGCCGATGCCGATCACCGTACTCTGGCCGAGGCCTTCGTTAGTGGTCTGGAACACCGCTTCATACGTGAGCGTGCCCGAACGCGAGACGATCGCGATCTTGCCCGGCTTGTGAATATGGCCCGGCATGATGCCGATCTTGCATTCGCCCGGCGTGATGATGCCGGGGCAGTTCGGGCCGATCAGCACGGTGTCGGGGTAACCTTTCAGCGTGTTCTTGACGCGCAACATATCGAGCACCGGAATGCCCTCGGTGATCGCGACTATCACGCGAATGCCCGCGTCGGCCGCCTCGAGGATCGCGTCGGCCGCAAATGGCGGCGGCACGAAGATCATCGATGCATCCGCGCCGGTTTCGTCCACCGCTTCCTGCACCGTGTTGAATACCGGCAGGCCGACATGCTGTGTACCGCCTTTGCCTGGCGTGATGCCGCCGACAAGCTTGGTGCCGTAGTCGAGCGCTTGCTCGGAATGGAACGTGCCCTGCTGGCCGGTGAAGCCCTGGGTAATGACCTTGGTATTCTTGTTGACCAAAACGCTCATTTTTATACTCTCTGGATTCAGGCGGCTTTGACGGCGGCAACGGCTTTCTTCGCCGCATCATTCAGATCGAGCGCCGGCGTGATCTTGAGGCCGGAATTCGCAAGCAGCTCGCGGCCCGCTTCGACATTGGTACCTTCGAGGCGTACAACGACCGGAATCGTCAGGCCAACATCCTTCACCGCAGCGATGATGCCCTCTGCAATCAGATCGCAGCGCACGATGCCGCCAAAGATATTGACGAGAATCGCCTTGACCTTGTCCGAGGACAGAATCAGCTTGAACGCTTCGGTCACGCGCTCCTTGGTCGCACCGCCGCCGACATCGAGGAAGTTCGCAGGCTCGGCGCCGTTGAGCTTGATCACGTCCATCGTCGCCATCGCGAGTCCGGCACCGTTGACGAGACAGCCGATGTTGCCGTCGAGCGA
>VBNZ01000088.1:6169-7066 GCA_005877675.1 Gammaproteobacteria bacterium | reverse complement strand
GGCGAGATCGGCATGGCGGAATTCGGCGTTGTCGTCGGAGTTGACCTTGCCGTCGAGCGCGACCAGGTCGCCGGCCTTGTTGATCGCGAGCGGATTGAGCTCGACCAGCGCGAGGTCCTTCTCGTTGAACAGCTTGTACAGGCCAAGCATGATCTTGGTCAGCTGCCCCGCCTGCTTGGCGCTCAGGCCCATCGCAAACGCGAGCTTGCGGCACTCATAGGGCTGCAGCCCCTGCACATAGTTCACTTCGAGCGTGTGGATGTCTTCCGGATTTTCATGCGCGACCTGCTCGATATCGACACCCCCGCGCGCGGAGGCGATGAACGCGACCGCTTTGGTGCCGCGATCGACGAGCACCGACAGATATAACTCCTTGGCGATATCGCTCGCCTCGGTTATCAGCACGACATTGACCGGCAGCGCACGGCCGCCAGACTGATACGTCGTCATCTTGGTGCCGAGCATCTTGGCCGAGGCGGCTTTGACGTCATCGAGCGTCTTGACGAGCTTGACGCCGCCCGCCTTACCGCGCCCACCGGCATGAATCTGCGCCTTGACCACCCATTCATCGCCGCCGAGCGCCTTGGCGGCTTCGACCGCCTCGTCCGGCGTTTTGGCGATCTTGCCGGGTGGCACCGGGATGCCGTACTGGGCGAACAGTTGCTTGGCCTGATACTCGTGAAAATTCATATTCAATGTCCGATATCGATGAGAGCCCATTCCGGCACAGGATGCACCGCCGCCGCGCACGGGCGCGCGCGATGACAAAGGTGGCGCGGCTTCGCCGCGACCGCTTGTTTGCAAACCGCGGCAGGATGCCCGGTTTTGCAACTATCAGGAACGGGCGCGTATTGTGATGAATCGTTCTCATAAAAAAAAGCCTGTTGCGCCGCAAAA
>VBNZ01000088.1:1688-6131 GCA_005877675.1 Gammaproteobacteria bacterium | reverse complement strand
ATACTCAGCACGGGGTTCTCTTTAGGAACGCGCGCGTGGCCGCAACTGCCATCAATGTCAGTGTCCCGAGCATGACCGTCGCCACGATCCGGCTGATCCGGCGCGAGGTCTATTTCTTCAATCTGTTCCGCGTGCTCGAGGCGGTAATCATCACCGGGCTCATGTTCAGCCCGCTCGCGGTGGAATGGGTGCAGATCGGCCATCCTTCGCTCGGCCGTACCGTTGCGATCGCCTATCTGCTGTTTTCGCTGTTCGCGCTGACCATCGGCACGCGCAGCCAACAGCATGAACGCGAATGGGTCGATGCAGGATTGATCGTCGATATCGCGGCAATTGCGCTGGCGATGTATTCGATCAGGAACCAATACAACTCGCTTGCACTGCTGCTGCTGGTGAATATCGGTGGCGGTGCGTTCCTGCTGCCTCGGCGCTGGTCGTTCCTGTTTGCTACGCTGGCCTCGGTCGGCATTTTCGCGCAGGCAATCGCGAGCAATCTGCGCGATCACGGCGATCGTGAATTTCTCGAAGTCGTGATCTGCGCGCTCGCGTATTTTTCCGTAACAGGCCTGTGCCTGTTTATCGGCAAGCGTATTCGCGAGAGCGATGCGCTCGCCGTGCGCCGCGGCAGCGACCTGCTCAATCTCTCGCAGATCAATGAACTGATCATCCGGCGCATGAAAACCGGCGTGCTCGTCGTCGACGAGAGCAACACGGTGCATCGCTGGAACGAGTCGGCCTGGGCGCTGATCGGCAATCCAAGCCACGCCCAGCGCGAGCTTGCCAAACTCGCGCCGGAACTATCGCGCCGCCTGTATCACTGGCGTTCGACGCAAAAGATCGACAACACCTCGGTGTCGCTGGCCGAGGGTGTGCCCGAGGTGATTCCGCGTTTCACGCGCATGTCCGCGCACGATCTGGGCAATGTGCTGATCTTTCTCGACGACACCTCGCTTGTGTCGCGACGCGCCGAGCAGTTGACGCTGAGCACGCTGGGTCGGCTGTCGGCATCAATCGCGCACGAGATCCGCAACCCGCTTGCGGCGATCAGCTACTCGGCCCAGCTGCTGGCCGAATCGAAGCTCGACGCATCGGATCAGCGTATGGTCGAAATCATCCGCAACCATACCAACCGAGTGAACGAGATCGTCGAGAATATCCTGCATCTCGCGCGACGCGAGCGCTCGGCGCCGGAGAGCCTCGATCTTGCGAATTGGGCGACACGCTTCGTCGACGATTTCAAATCCGGCAACGACATCGCACCGAATGTTGTCACCCTGATGCTGCAGGTGCCGACGATCGAGGCGCTGACCGACCCGGCACAGCTGCAGCAGGTCGTTTGGAATCTGGTGCAGAACGCCTTGCGTTACGGCCATCTACCGAGCCAGCCGGCACGCGTGTCGGTCGTCGTGCGGCGCTCCAACGATCGCGGCCAGCCCGTACTCGAGGTGATCGATCGCGGCCCCGGCATCCCAGCCAAAGTCGCGGCGCAGATATTCGAACCGTTTTTCACCACGCACGAGTTCGGAACCGGCCTGGGGCTCTACCTCGCGCGTCAGATGTGCGAAGCGAATCAGGCATCGCTCGAGTATGTGCCGGTTGCGGGCGGCGGGAGCTGCTTCCGTGTTACCCTGCCGACGTCACCCAATACGACAACGCGCGTCGCAACACCCGTCTGACGGGATATTTGCGACTCCTAGGCTTGGCTTCAGCGCGCCGTCCTCTTACTCTTGGCGCATTCCTCCCCGGGTTGCCTTTCATGCCGCAAGCCTCTGCCCTCGTCATTGACGACGAACGCGATATCCGTGAACTCTTATCGATCACGCTCGGGCGTATGGACTTGCATGTCGATACCGCGAGCAACGTCGCCGAAGCGCGCGACCGCCTTGCCGAATCGCGCTACGCGCTCTGCTTCACCGACATGAAGCTGCCTGACGGCACCGGACAGGAGATCATTGAGCTCATCGCCGCAAAGTATCCGCAAACACCGGTCGCGATGATCACCGCGCATGGCAATGTCGATGCCGCCGTCATCGCACTCAAGGCCGGCGCGTTCGACTTCGTCAGCAAGCCGGTCGACATCGCGATGCTGCGCCGGCTGGTGCAGACCGCGTTGCGTCTTTCGGAAGAAAAGAAGGCCGTGCCCGCTGCGGACACCAGCGCCTCGCGCCTGCTCGGTGACTCCTCCGCGATCCAGCTGTTGCGCGCCACGATCGCCAAGCTCGCGCGCAGTCAGGCGCCCGTGTACATCAGCGGCGAGTCTGGCGTTGGCAAGGAGCTCGTCGCGCGCCTGATTCACGAGCAGGGTCCGCGCGCGAACGCGCCCTTCGTACCGGTCAATTGCGGCGCGATACCGGGCGAGCTGATGGAATCGGAATTCTTCGGCCATAAGAGAGGCAGCTTCACCGGCGCGCAGGCCGACAAGGACGGTCTGTTCCAGGCCGCGAACGGCGGCACGCTGTTTCTCGACGAAGTCGCCGAACTGCCTATGCACATGCAGGTGAAGCTGCTACGCGTGATCCAGGAAAAAGCCGTACGCCAGATCGGCGGCCGCGCCGAAGTGCCGATCGACGTGCGCGTGCTGTCGGCGACGCACAAGGATCTCGCGCGCCTCGTCGAGCTACACCAGTTCCGCCAGGACTTATACTACCGTATCAACGTGATCGAACTGCGCGTGCCGCCGCTGCGCGCACGGCGCGAAGACATCCCCAAGCTCGCCGGCAAAGTGCTCGATCGCCTGGCCAAGGATGCGGGCATGCCGCCGGCACGGCTCACGCCAGAAGCACTGGCCGCATTGCTCAAGTACCCATTCCCGGGCAACGTGCGCGAACTTGAGAACGTGCTCGAACGCGCGGTCGCGCTGTGCGAAAACAACATCATCACACCCGATGACCTGCATCTCGCGCCACATGCAGCGACGCTGACCGATACTAATCCGGCTGCCGATGCCGAAGACGATGCGCTGGACGACGACACCAGTGCGAATGAAATAGGCCTCGACAGCTACATCAGCAACCTCGAACGCGAGGCGATCATGAAGGCGCTGCAGGAGACGCGCTACAACAAGACGGCGGCGGCGAAGAAACTCGGCATCACGTTCCGTGCATTGCGCTACAAGTTGAAAAAACTCGGGATCGATTAGCTAAAATTAGGCCCGTAGCAACACTGACGAGTTTCGATATGTCTCGCTGGAAAGCCGCCGGCATCCATCTCGGTATCAGCTTGATCATCGCCATCCTTATTGGCTCGATGATCTACTTCGTCTGGTATCCACCGCCCTATTTCACCGTCGCCGGCGGCAGCACGTTGATACTGTTGATCATGGGCGTGGATGTCGTGATCGGGCCGTGCCTGACGCTGGCGGTGTTTCGCACCGGCAAGCGTGGACTGAAGTTTGACCTTGGCGTAATTGCGATCCTGCAGTTTGTGGCGTTCTGCTACGGCCTGTCTGTAATCACTGCTGCAAGGCCAGTGTTCTTGGTCGCTGAGATGGATCGTTTCGTGCCGGTGTCCGCATACCAGCTCGAGGACGCGGACCTCGCAAAAGCCTCCCGGCCGGAGTTTTCAACGCGTTCCTGGACCGGACCGCGGCTGGTCGGCGCGGTCTTGCCCAAAGGGGACACCAGCGACCTGACGATCTCCGCACTGGCCGGTAAAGACATCGACAAGTTGCCCAAATACTACGTTCCTTACAACGAGGCGGTGGCTGCCTTGTTGGCCCACGCACACCCAATATCGGCACTCAAGGAAAAAGCACCGCAGCTATCGGCTGAGATCGATCGACTGATCGCCCAATCCGAAGCCCCCGCCACGGAACTGGTCTATGTTCCGCTCGAGGGGCGCGTGGATAGCTATACGATGGTGTTGTCCAAACGGACAGGACAACCGCTCGGTGTGTTGGCCTTCGACCCTTGGTGAACCTCTGCGATTCGTGGCTGGCACGAATATTGGATAACCAAGCAGGGGGAACCAAGCAGAGAACGGAATGCCAGCTGGAAAAATCACCGCAGTGGAATGGATGGTCTGGATTGCGATACTCATCACATTCGGCGCAATGACGCTATTGATGTGATATCCGGCTAGAGTCGCTCGCCTTGCCCTGATCCCGCGACCAGCACTGTCCTGCAGCGTCATCTTGTGACGCTACGCGTCGCATTTCTCAATGAAAAAGTAAAGCGTTTTAGGACACCGATCACGCTATTTATCTCTGGTTTAGTCTTGCCAAAATGGCATGAGTTCTGCATGATTTCACTCGAGTGCCGGTGATTGACCTGTCCGTTTAGGGGTGGACGGGCCGGTCCGCACTCGGGGCATTCTTCTTCATACTTTTTAAAGGATCGCAATCATGAACCTGAAGAAACAGCAGGGCTTCACCCTGATCGAATTGATGATCGTGATCGCGATCATCGCCATCTTGGCCGCCATCGCGTTGCCGGCGTACCAGGA
>VBNZ01000088.1:0-1648 GCA_005877675.1 Gammaproteobacteria bacterium | reverse complement strand
ACAAGGGCTATTTCCCTCCGAACAATGCCTCGGGTGGTCTGGCTTCGGCTGCCAGCATCAACGGCACTTATGTCACGTCGGTGACCACGGCGTCCGGCTTGACGACCGCGCTGTTTAATGCCACCAACGCCAACAAGGCGATTCAGGGCAAAAATCTGATGCTCTCTGCGATTACCGCTGCGAATGGCGGCTCAGTGCAGTACAAGTGCAAATCGATCACGAATGTGGTTCCTGATCGTTACTTGCCGACTAGCTGCCGCGCTTGATTTTTAGCTCTTTTCACTAAAAAAAGGGGTCGCAATCGGCCCCTTTTTTTTGTCCGTCGATCTGCCCTTTCGGACGCTAGTCGAATGGCATGGCGACAGTTTCTTTCGAAAAGAAATGACAATATCGAGTCGCCGTGGTTTATGTGTAAGCTTCTTTGCCGCCACGATAGCAGCATCTTGGTTCGCCTATAGCGCTGGACTCTCCGGTGCATTCATCTTTGACGATTTGGGCGACTTGCCTGCCCTGGGCGCATATGGGCCAGTCAACAATCCCAAGACAATGCTCTACTACCTGACTTCCGCTGGCCGCCCGCTCGCAATGGCCAGTTTTCTTATTGACGCAAATGACTGGCCAGCAGACCCTGAGCCGTTCAAGCGCACGAACCTTCTGATCCACCTTTTGAACGGCGTGTTGCTCTGCACACTGCTGTTGCAACTGGGCCGCATGACGCGTCGGGATCCTGCGAGCATCGAATGGTCCGCAGCACTAGGCATGGGTCTGTGGCTTCTGCATCCGCTTTGGGCCTCTACCGTGTTGTATATCGTGCAGCGCGAGGCGATGCTCTCGACGAGCTTCGTCCTGCTCGGCCTCCTCGCCTATCTGCATGGGCGCAGCAGGATGGCTAAATCGCCGCGAGCTGGCATCGCTTGGATTGTCGGTGGCGTTGGCCTGTGTACACTACTAAGCTTGCTGTGCAAAGCGAATGGCGCACTGCTGCCACTCCTTGTCACTGTCATGGAATGGATTTTCATTCGCCAACAATCGGGCGCGACGCCTCCGCCGCGCGCGCTGTCGCGCAGCCTGACGTTTGCGATTTATCCGGCCGCGGGCCTAGTCGTCGCCTACCTCGTCTATGCCGGTGTACAGGGTTTCGCACATGGCATGCCATCCTTTCGTCCTTGGACGCTCGGCCAGAGGTTGTTGACCGAACCGCGCGTGCTGCTCGACTACCTGCGGCTGTTGATCGTGCCGCGACCGTTTTCGAGCGGACTGTTCAACGATGCTTATGCCCCATCACAGGATTGGCTGCATCCGTGGACCACGTTGCCGTCGCTGCTTGCAATCGCGAGCTTGGTCGCAACCGCGGTCGCAATACGCAGACGATGGCCCGCAGTCGCACTCGGAATCGTATTCTATCTCGCCGGACACGCAATGGAATCAAGCACGCTCGCGCTCGAGCTGTATTTCGAACACCGCAATTACCTTCCGTCGATATTCCTATTCTGGGCGTTGGCATTGTGGCTATGCGATGGCGCGCATTGGCGGCCGTTCAAAACCACCATCGCCGTCGTCGCGCTTGCCATGCTTGCAACCGAAACCTGGGCAGCTGCGAGCATCTGGGGCAACACGCTCGACCAGGCGCGCATCTGGGCATTGAAGA
>VBNZ01000087.1:15724-16120 GCA_005877675.1 Gammaproteobacteria bacterium | reverse complement strand
ATGAGTTCATCTGCATATCTTTCCCGCATAATTCTCGCGAGCGCGCTCGCGGGCACGCTCGCGTACGCGAGCGGCAACTCCAATGTCACCACGGACACTCACATGAATCAGATTGCGACCGGACCATTCGACGTCAAGCTCAATCCGCTCGAGGCATACAACCGGGACGAGGGCGCGCATCTGGGCCGGATGTCGATCGACAAGCAATTCCACGGCGATCTCGACGCGACGAGCAAGGGCGAGATGCTCAGCACCGGTGTGCCGGGGCCGAAGGGCTCCGGCGCCTATGTCGCGATCGAGCGCGTCAGCGGCACGCTGCATGGCCGTCGCGGCAGTTTCGTGCTCGCGCACAACGCGACGATGACACTGGGTGTGCCGTACCTCAACATCATCGTC
>VBNZ01000087.1:13293-15580 GCA_005877675.1 Gammaproteobacteria bacterium | reverse complement strand
CGTCGGCGATCGCGCCCTCGACCGGTTGGCCGTCGCTCGACCAGCCGGAGAGCAGCAGGTACCACGCGGTCGCCGCGCTCGCGTCGGCGGCGGGCAGTGTCCCGAGCACGCGGCCGTCGGCGCTCAGATAGGCGTCGCGATGCGCATTGTCGACGCGCAGCGCAACGCTGTGCCAACTGCCGGTATCGCTCGCATCGCCGCTGCGGAATTCCTGCCGGCGCTGATCGGTGCAGGACGGCGTAGCGCGGCTTGCGCCTTGCGTCGCATACAAGTAACACGACACCCATTCGCCGGGCCGATCTGCACGTGACAAAGTGATCCCAAGCGAAGCCTCGCGCGCGAGTACGGGCGCGTCCAGGCGCAGGCGCGCGGACGCACAGGCGAGCGCTGCCGCAGGAATTTCCGCGTAGACACCGTGCTCGCGTTCCTGCGAGCGGATGTGCAGCGTGCCGTCGTGCTGTTCTATCCGGATGCGTGCGTCCGCTTTGGTCAGATGCCAACGCGTCGGATCGAAACGGCCTTCGAAGCGCGGATCGTTGAATCGATCAAAAAGGGATGCAGTCGCGGGGGGCGCGCTATTCGTCGACGGTGGCGCTGTCGGCGCAATGGATGCTATCGGTGCGCTGGCGGCGGGAGCTGCGCTCGCAGCAGGTATTGCCGCTGCCGGAGGCGACGCGGCATTACGCCATGGCTGTGCCAGCAACAATGCCGTTACGACCAGCGTGCCGATGATCGCGACGGCGGCGATGCGCCCGATCGGCAGCGCTGCGCTGGCCGAAGCAGGGCTTGCCTGTTTCGTGACGTCGGACGCCTCGACGCCCTCGCCGTAGCGCGCTTCCGGCAGCGCCTCGCGTATCGCCGCGGCAAATTGCGCGGCGTTCTGATACCGCGCAGCGGGGGCTTTCGCCAGCGCTTTTTCGGGCGGCAGATCCGCGTTGATCGAGCGCGCAGGCGGCACAGGCGTGTCGCTGTGCGCGCGCAGCCAGTCGAGCGGTGTGTGCGCGGCGAACGGCAGACGGCCCGTCGCCATCTGGAACAGCACGATGCCGAGCGAATACAGATCGCTGCGCGCATCGGCCTGGCCCGCACTCTGTTCGGGCGGCAGATATTCGGGCGTGCCGATATAGAAGCCGGCGACAGTAAGGCGCTTCGCATCCGCGCTCAGCGCAATACCGAAATCGGTGAGCAGGCAGTTGCCGCGCTCGTCGAGCAGCACATTGGCCGGCTTGATGTCGCGATGCACGACACCCTGGCCGTGCGCGTAATCGAGCGCAGAGCACAGCTGCAGGATCGCGCGGCGCAGCAGCGGCAGCGGCAACGGGCCGTCCTCGCGCGCAATCAGATCGGCGAGGTCGCCGCAGCGTACGAGCGGCATCACGAGATAAAGCCATTCGCCTTCGCGTCCCGCATCGATCAGGCTGAGTATGTGCGGGTGCTGCAACGCGGCCAGCACGCGCGCCTCGTGCTCGAAGCGCGCGCGCAGGTCGGGATCGGCATCGAGAGTGAGCACCTTGACCGCCACTTCGCGTCCGGTGCTCGCCTGGCGTGCGCGATACACCTTGGCCATGCCACCCGCGACCAGGCGTTCGGTGATCACGTAACTGCCGAGAGTCTGGCCGGGTTGGGGATCCATCGCTCGCCTCCGCATGCGCCGTGCCGTGCTGTGCGTCTAGTATGGCGCAGTGCGTTGCCGCCAGTCACGTGAACGCCCGTGGCAACGGCGAATTGGGCGCGCTTACATCTGTCGGAACAAGTACAGATAAGTGCGGCTCACCGGAAGGACTTCGTTGCGGCCCTTCAGATGGATGTCGGCGGTTTCGTTGTCCCCGCGCGTCACGTGGCTGATCGCACGCAGGTTGACGACGACCGATCTGTGCACCTGAGCAAAGTGAGCGGCATCGAGTTGCATGATCAGATCTTTGAGCGGCGTGCGGATCAGGCCCTCGCAGGCCTTGCCAGCTTCGGCGCGCCAAGCGACCAGCGTGTACTTTTCATCCGAGCGCAGATAGTCGATCTCGTCGATTGCGATCAGGCGCAATTGCTGCCCAACCGATACGCGCAACCAGCGCAGTGGCGCGGGAGACGAATCTTTGCGCAGACGCGCGGCGAGCTGATCGAGCAGTGTCTCGGTGTCGCCGATCGGCAACGCCGCACGCAGACGATCCTGCAGACGTGCGACGGTACCGGCGAGACGCGCGGGTTCCACCGGCTTGACCAGATAGTCGAGCGCACCGTGCTCGAACGCCTGCACCGCGTATTGATCGTACGCGGTGACGAACACGAGATG
>VBNZ01000087.1:6475-13254 GCA_005877675.1 Gammaproteobacteria bacterium | reverse complement strand
CACATCGAGGAAACAGATGTCCGGCTGCAGCGCCTCGAACTGCTCGACCGCCTCGCGCCCGTTGCGCGCCTGCGCGACGATCTGCAACTGCGGCCATGCGTCGCCGAGCTGGCGCATCAACGCGCGCCGCAGCAGCGGCTCGTCCTCGGCGATCAGTGCGCTGGGGTGTGCTGCGCTCATGCGGCGCTTCCGCGCGCGGGAATTTCCACTTCGGCCGCGGTGCCATGCGGCGCGAGCGCGGACAAATGCACTTGCGCATCCGCGCCGAAGGCGAGTTGCAGACGTTCGCGCAGATTGGCGAGCCCCGTGCCGAGGCCAGCGCCACCTTGCTTGAGACCGACGCCGGTATCGATCACTTCGATGCGGCAGCGACCATCGCGCACGCGAACGCGCACATCGATGCGCCCGCCTTGCTCGCTCGGGTCGATGCCGTGGCGCACGGCGTTTTCCACCAAGGTCAGCAGCGTCATCGACGGACAGAACAGCGGCAGCGCCGCTTCGTCCGCGTGCAGCGAGAACTGCAGGCGATCGGGCATGCGCATATGCATCACGTCCAGGTAAGCACGCACCAGTTCGAGTTCCTGTCCGAGCGTGGTCGCGGGCTCGTGCAGCCGCGGCACCGCTGCGCGCAAGTAGGCGATCAGGCTGTTGAGCACGCTCGAAGCCTGCGGTGAGCGCGCGTCGACGAGTTCGCGCACGTTCGCCAGTGTGTTGAACAGAAAGTGCGGTTCGACCTGCGCCTGCAACAGACGTAGACGCGCTTCGGTCGCCTTGCGCTCGTAGGCATTGCGTTCGAACTCGAACGTCAGCGCCTGATTGATCGCCTCATCCTTGATCTGGCGCAGCAGGGATGCAACCGCGATCCACGGCCCGATCAACACAGAGAAGATGGTGATGCCAGAGTAGCCCCCCAGGCGATCCTTGTCGTGAAACCACGGCTTCGGATCGTCGAGTGTCGTCAGCGTATACGCGATCGCCGCTGCGAACGGCACGACGAAGGCCACGCCCGCAACCTGCAAGCCCCAGCGCGCGATCCAGCGCGGCAAGTGCGTCGGCCAGCGCTCGAACACGCCGAAAGCCAGCAGCATCGAGAAGCTGACGAACAGCAAGCGGACTATCAGTACCGCACGAGATACTTGCCAGCCTGGCCCGAACACGATCAACCCGGCGAGACAGCCGCCGAGCGCGACGCGCACACGCCGCCAGGCGAAGATGCGCGCGAGACCAGCGGGTTTTTGAGCAGACTGCGTCGGCATGATGCAACGATAGCAATGAATGCGGTTGCGCGGCGATGTTCGCGTCGCTGCGCCGCCTCATGCCGCGCTAAGTCTCGGCACGAGTCGCGGCATACCGCGGATCGTGGAATCGGCCATCACCTCGCGTGCGCAGCGCGCGCCTTCCAACGCTCTGCAGGCTGCTTGACGTAATGCGCGAACACATAGCCCCATGGAATGCAGATCGGAAAGATCACGATGCCCATCAGGCAAGCCTTGATCGTCTCGCGCGTGCCCGCGTCGAGGTCGTGAGCCGACCACAGCGGCAATGCGAACGAGATCAACCAGATCGATTTCCACGCAAGCTCAAACAGCAGTAGCGGCAGCATCTGCAGCGGATAGCGGATGCCGAGCAGCGCCATGAGCGAGACCGCCGCGAGCATGCTGTCGACCACGCCATCCAGCAATGACAGCTTGGCATGCTGCAGCACTTCGGGCCAGATCTGCACGCCGAGGCCGATGACGATCAGCAGATACACAGCGCGCAGCAGATTGAGGCGGAATGTCGACACTTCGTTCATACGTGACTCCCCTGGATCGATACCACGGGTGGCTGCCGGCGGTTCTTACAAGTGCGGCAGCCACAGGATCATCGACGCGCCGAACACGCCGACTGCGGTCACCAGCGCCAGGGCGAATATGCCCGTGGCCACGGCAAGGCGAAAACGTGGCCCGCCGCCGTCGCGTGCGCGCAGATACAGTTCGAGCACGAGCAACGGCAACAGATACTGGGCGAACGAAAGGAACGTGATGAACGGACCGCGGAACGTATCCGGATCGAAGCCGGCCGGCCCGTGATTGGCGATGATCCAGAACATCAGGCCAATGCGGAAAAACCAGGCGCCGAGCATCGCAAGGTACAGGCGCAGCGCCCAGCGCCGATGTACATCGATGCGTCGTGCGCGCGCATGGTGAAACGCCAGTGCGGCGAAGGCGATGATCAGCAGCGCATTGATCGTGATCGCGAGATTCACGTCGAGACCGCCGCCGGTGGAACTGCGAGTCCAGGTCATGACGAGCCCCGCCGCACTCGCTAGCAGTGCGGAAATCAAATATGTGCGCCCATTCCAGCGGTGAAAGCGCGGCCAATGACGGCGCACGGCGGGAATCAATTGCAGTGCACCCCCGGCGATCACGATCGTCGTGAACAGCAGGTGCAGCGAGACGATCAGATTGTGCATGCGGTCGCCCGGCACCCAGGCGCGCGGGAACACCTTGTTCCACAGTTCGAATTGTCCGAACGCAGCGGTGCGCGCGTAAAAGCCCGCCATGTAGACGACGAATATGAGCTGGCCGCTCACGGCGGCGACGAACCACGCCGTTGCCGCCGCGCGCAGCGCCGGCGCGGCGATGCGCGCGAGCAAGTTCGTTTCCGGCGCGGATCGCGCTGCGGCAAGTGCGCAGGGCGGAGCGGATAAAACGGCTGCAGTTGCGTCAGTCATCGAGTGCTCCTGTGCGGGATCGCAGACACCCTCGCAAAAGTTGTGGCCATGCGATAGCGCGGTGCGATGACTTACGCGACGGCGCGGATGAACGACGACCGAGTGCGATGGATTGCGGTGCTCGTGCCGATTGCGCACGGCGGGCCCGCCGCGCAGGCACACGCGTGCATGCAGCCGCACCTTTCGTCGCGTGATTCGTCCGGCGCCGGCGTCACACGTGCCCGCATTGCCGTCGTTCGTCGCAAGCCGCTTTGCGCCGTGCAGGTGCTGGATCAACCTCGCCATCGCCATAGCTCGCCATCGACGGAGAAGGTTGTACCGATGAAACCGATACATATCATTGCCGGACTCATTGCGCTGATCGCCGGTGCGATCGCGCTCTACAGTACGAAGGGCTCGAACCTGCATCGCCGCAGCGGGATCGTATTCGCCATCGCGATGTTGATCATGACGAGCAGCGCAGTCGTGATGGCGGCCTTCATCAACCCCAATCGCGGCAATGTCGTCGCGGGTTTGACCACGTTCTATCTGATCGCAACCGCATGGCTCGCGGTGCGGCGTCCGGTTGCAGCGGTGCGCGGATGGATGCAAGGCCTGATGCTGATGGCGGTTGTCGTCGGTGCGTATGCGTGCGCGCTCGGCTTCGAGGCGATGCAGCAGCCCAACGGTATCGGCGGCATTCCCGCGCCGCCGCTATTCATGTTCGCTGTCGTTGGCCTCGCCGCTGCCGCGGGAGATGCGCGCGTGCTGCGCGCCGGCCGCATCGAGGGCAAGGCACGAATCGCGCGGCATCTGTGGCGCATGAGCTTCGCGCTGTGGGTCGCGGTGATGTCGTTCTTCCTCGGCCAGCCCAAGTTCTTTCCGGAACCGCTGCGCCACAACATGGGTCTGCGCGCGATTCCGGTCGTACTGGTGCTGGTGACGATGATTTACTGGGTGATACGCGTGCGGCTCCGGCGCCCCGTTTCACCGATGCACCAAGACCGAAGCGTGGGCGCCTCGACAAATGAGGCGGCTTGAGCGCCGCGTCTTGATGTGACAGCTTACTTTGAGGATAGCTGCTTGTGCTGGTCGATCGCATTCAACAGTTCCGGTCGCAGTGATCACGTTCCGGCGATGATCTGTTCGGAGTCGATCCGGAACGGCCAATCGCGAGTGGCGGCTTTCGAGCAGCGACCTTAAGCCTTGACGCGGTCCTGTGCGCGGTGCGCGTGGAATCGGTGTGAGCGGCCGAGTCAGCGCTCGATTCTGGCCATATTTCCTTCGTCGTGGCGTTCGCCGGCGGCCGGCGTGAGATTGTTCAGCCGCGCGATCTGCGCCGCGCTGAGTTCGACTCGGTCGGCGGCAATGTTCTCTTCGACCCGAGCGACTCGCTTGGTACCGGGAATCGGCGCGATGTCATCGCCCTGCGCGAGCAGCCAGGCGAGAGCGATCTGCGCCGGTGTTGCACCCGCCTCTGTGGCGACGGCCTTGACCTCGTCGACGATCGCCAAGTTGCGCTTGAAATTCTCGCCCGTGAAGCGCGGGTTGGTTTTGCGCCAATCATTGTCGGAAAGCTGATCGGGTGAGCGGATTTCGCCGGTGAGGAAACCGTGGCCCAGCGGCGAGTAGGGAACGAAGCCGATGCCCAGCTCGCGCAACAGTGGCAGTAGTTCTGCCTCGGGGTCGCGAGTCCATAGCGAGTACTCGGTCTGCAACGCGGCAACCGGGTGCACAACGTGCGCGCGGCGAATCGTTGCGGCGCCAGCCTCGGACAGACCAATGTAACGAACCTTACCCTCGGCGACCAATTTCGCCAGCACGCCGACGGTGTCCTCGATGGGAGTTTTCGGATCGACCCGGTGCTGATAGTACAGATCGATGTGGTCGGTGCCGAGCCGCTTCAGAGAACCTTCCACAGCGGCGCGGATGTTCGCCGGACTGCTGTCCATGACGCCGGGGCCGCCGCCGGCGTGTGAGACCAGACCGAACTTCGTCGCCAACACAACCTCGGTACGGCGCCCTTTAATCGCCCGACCGACAAGTTCTTCGTTGTGATACGGACCGTAGATCTCGGCAGTGTCGAGATGCGTGACGCCGAGATCGAGCGCGCGATGGATGGTGCGAATCGATTCGGCTTCGCTACCTGTGCCGATGTTGTAATAGCCGGCCATCGACATCGCGCCGAGTCCTATGCGAGAGACGTCGAGTCCGCCAATTGAGATGTGTTTCATGATGATTTTCCTATGTTGATTTTCGACGTGGCCAGTGTCGTCCCCGCGCGTCACGAACGTTTGCCGGATCCGACGACGTTATTGCCCAAAACGACGATTTGCACTCGAAATGCGCGCTCGCAGTATCGGTAAGTGCTACGCTGCGTTGATCGCATGACTCTCGTATAAATCATTCATGAACAATGAGTTGTCAAACGGAGGAGCCGGTGATCGTAGTCTCAGCCGACTTGCGCGTGCGATCACTCGCATTGCCCAACTCGACGGCGACCATGCCACTGCCATTCCGGCGCTCAGCCTCCATCGCCGCCGGGCACCCACCGAGCCATTGCATTGCATTTACGGTCTCGGACTTGGCGTCATCGCGCAAGGCGGCAAGCAGGTGCTCCTCTCGGATGAGGTGATCCGCTTCAGCGCTGGACAATCCATGTTGACCACCATCGATCTACCGGTGGTCTCGCATGTAGCGCGCGCCAGCCCGCGCGAGCCGTTTCTCGCCCTGATGCTGACGCTCGACACGCGCAACATCACGCAGTTGGTTTCCGAAATGGACCTCGCCCAACGTCCGAGTGAGCGTGTGTATCAATCCATCTCGGTCGAGCCGCTGGACGAAGCATTGGTCGATGCCTTGATCCGCTTGGTCGACGTGTTGGACGAGCCGACCTTGGTGCCTTCGCTGGCACCCTTGATCCAGCAAGAAATCACTGTCCGTCTGCTGGTCGGCCCGCACGGTGCGCGATTGCGGCACTTGGTCGCTGCTGGATCCCCGAGTCAGCAGATTGCGAAAACTGTTGCTTGGCTCAAGCGAAACTTCACGCAGCCTCTGCTCGTGGACGAGCTGGCTGCTCGCGCGCACATGAGCCCATCCACTTTCCGCCAACATTTCCGTGCCAGCACGGGCACCAGTCCGCTGCAGTTCCAGAAGCAACTGCGCCTGCAGGAAGCACGGCAATTGATGCTCAACCAGAACCTTGACGCCAGTAACGCCGGTGGGCTCGTGGGCTATGAAAGTCCCTCACAATTCAGCCGCGAATACAGCCGGCTGTTCGGTGCGCCGCCGCAGCAAGATGTGAAGCGCCTGCGGCTTCCCGGATGATGTTGTGAGCGAACGTGACGAACAGACTGTGATGTACCGCAAACTGGCAGAACAACTCAAGGCTTTGCCGTAACGTCTGGCGCGATTGTGGATGTTCGGAGGATCGATCCACTTGCCAACTCACACCGACTTTCCGAAGTGAAGCGCCTGGATCACGAGAACTAGAAAACTCAGCGGCCGGTAGGAAATCGTGTTCTCGCGCCCGGCGGACACCAGACGGTGCGCCATTGTGAAGCACCATGCTCACGAACATGCACTTGTGCAGCAAGGCCGCAAGACACGTGGTAGTCCGCCATCCGAATCGCCTGCGCAGTTGCTGCGGGGAGGTCATCTTGAATTCCCACACAATTTGACTGGGAATCCTTGCATACCAGCCATGTCAACTCTGAGCCCCCGCTTTGAGTGACCGGTAGGACATAGAAGTCCACCACGTTATTTGTGGCCACGAGCGCCCCTTGCATCCCAAGCAGCTGAGCCTGCGGCGTCCCGCAAGCAGGGATGTTGATCTAGATCAACTCACAGAGAAAAACCGCCAGAGGATCAACGCACATTTTTACTCCGGCACCATACTCCGTGCTTTCCTCTCAAAATGTTTGTGGATCTAAGGTCGCATCGAGCCTACCTTGGATTCAGGAATTTTGTCTATCGCGGCATATTGCCTGCGTGGGGGACGTACACGGCATCCGTCAAGGTCTCAAAAACGACATGACGGCGCTTCTCTCGGATTGCGTCAGATTGACGGGTGCCCGCTACTGAG
>VBNZ01000087.1:5812-6454 GCA_005877675.1 Gammaproteobacteria bacterium | reverse complement strand
ACTGCGATGCGTGGCCGAAGGCTGGGTTCATCGACGGTTGGCGCCATCGTACGCGGTTGCACTGTCCCGATATTCGGCATCGGTGAGAGATGTTAAGAAAGCGCAGAGCGCTTGCCGCTCGGCGATCGAAAGATTGATCGGTCGTCCGCGGCTGAACCCGCGATAGTAGATTTCGTGATCGACCGCTTCGCTTAGCGTCGCGATACTACCGTCGTGCATGTAAGGCGCCGTCACGGCGACATTACGCAGCGAAGGGGTGCGGAATGCACCGATATCGGCGGGCTGATGACTCACAGCAAAGCGCCCCAACGCCGACCACGCAGAATCCGTCAGAAGCTTAGGTCCCAACTGGCTCGCGTCGAGGTTGGCAGTCATCACCGCTTGTGACAACTGCGATAACGTTTTCGACTGCGTCGCTGCGCCGATCCCGGAATGATGATAGCTATCATCGGAAAACCGCGTCGCGTCGGCATCGATGCGATGGCATTCGCTGCACTGGGCCACTCCACTGAACAAGCGACGTCCGCGTTCGGCTTCAACTGAGAGCGGCCGCTGTTTCGCAACGGCAGCATCGAAGTCGCTGGTACCTCCTTGCAGAGAGCGCACAAAGGCGGCGAGCACCTGTGCGAGCTGTGCGCGAGT
>VBNZ01000087.1:0-5787 GCA_005877675.1 Gammaproteobacteria bacterium | reverse complement strand
GAGCGCGGCTTGTAGCGATGGCCGTCCCAATTCAACGGGATTCGTGAAGGGATCGAGCACGACCTCTTCGAGCTGCGTGCGTCGTCCGTCCCAGAAGAACGTGTGATCCGCCGCGACGCCGATGAGACTCGGCGCATTGCGTGTTCCGACGTTGCCCGCGACACCGACACTGCGAGGGCGCGGGTCCGCGAAGGCGTGCGCGGGATCGTGACAACTCGCGCAGCTCGTCTTGTGATCGACACTTAACGAAGGGTCATTGAATAGCGTCCGGCCGAGTTCGATTTGATTCGCGCTATCACGGGCAAATGCGGGGAGTGTTGCAGCGAGCGCCAGGAACACGACCGCAAGCCATGCGAACTGCGTCCATGCTCGTTGGCATATTCCTCGCTTGTTATTGACAGAAATAAACAGCATGCACATGATTCCATCGCGGACTCGGCCTCATTCCAAGGACTGTAAAGTAAAGGTCGACGGACGCCAATCTGGAGTGAAACTTCCCGTCAGTTCGAGGGGTCGACATTCTCATGCCGTAAACGCTTGAGATACTCGAGCCGAAGTAGAGCATGTCAGGTTCGTACAGCGACGACGCACGTTTGAATAGGATGAGAATGCTTCAAGATCCTGGACACTGCTCGAAGCACGATCTTCATTCGGTATGACCAAGCTATCGTGATTGATTCACCCGCGTAAGACAGCGCGGAAACCAAGGAACTTTCGGAGAAAGGTTATGGTTGCGGCTGGGCATGTGCGACACGCACGTCGCTGCGTACTGCGGGATCGGCTCATCTACGTACTGGCGCTCTGCGCACTATTGGTCAACGTCTGCGCACAGGCCGCGAGCTATGTTTACGACGCGAATGGCCGATTGCGCGCAATAACTTCCAGCAGCGGCGCTTCGCGCGAATATATTTACGACGCGCTGGGCAATCTCTACAGCATAAATTCGGTGGCGGCTGGACAGCTCGCCATCTTCGCCTTTACACCCAACCATGGGCCGGTGGGCGCAACCACCGTCACGATTTACGGACAAGGGTTCGACTCGACTCCGAGCAACGATGTCGTGAAATTCAACGGCGTAGCGGCGAGCGTGGTTACGGCGACGCCGACAACGCTCACCGTGACGGTTCCGGCTGGGGCCACCACTGGGACGATCTCGGTGAAGGTCGGCAGCAACACCGCGACAAGCGTCGATATCTTCACCGTAACATCAGACGCAGGCGTGGCGCCCAGTATCACGAGCTTTACGCCCGCAGTCGTGTCGCCGGGTGCATCCGTCACCGTGAACGGCACGCATTTTCAGAGTGCAGCAACCACAGCAAACGTGGGCGAGATCGCAGGCTCCCTATCGGGATTGTCTGATACGCAATTTGCGCTTCTCGTTCCCGCACAAGCAGGTTCCGGCTATATCGGCGTCACCACGCCTTATGGCACCGCCGAGAGTGCGACGCCGCTCGTGGTGTTGCCGTCGGGGTATACACCGAGCGGCGTCGTGGGGATCAGTTACCTCACCGTGGGCGGTACCGCGCAAACGCTCAATATCAACGCGGCGAATTCCTACGGTGCATTCGTGTTCCCCGCGACCGCGGGGCAGTGGGTGAGCATGCAGGTCAGCAGCCTGTCGCCTGTGTCGAGTATCGGATATTCGGTATACGACTCTTCGCAAACTTTGGTATATCAGTCCAGCATCGCGCCGGACAACATGTCCATTCATCTGCCCGCGGCGCGAGTTACCGGGGTCTATCTCATCTTGTTTGGCTCCGGATCAAGCAATGTGCAGATGACTGCATCGGTGGTGCAGGACAACACGGTCGCGCTTGACGGGCCATCCCTTGCACTTAGCACCGCTACGCCCGGACAAAGTATACGAACGCTCATTCAAGGTTCGGTGGGCAGCATTTCAAGCGTTGGGTTCTCCAACTACGTGTCCAGTCCCAATGTTTCTTATAACGGGTATGTTTCCGTTATTCCCGTGAGCGGAGATCCGCTGGGAAATAGCCCCTACACCGCGATTAGTGGGATGAGTTGTGCAGCGCCCGGATGCCATGCGGATTTGTTTAATTTTCCAGTCACGGGTCTCTATGCTGTCCTCGTCACGTCCGGGACAGGCCAGACCATTAGCCTCACCGAAACCTTTTCCAGTGCCCTATTGGGAACGTTGACTCCCAACGTTGCCACGTCGGTGTCGCTGCCGCGGCCTGGGCAGATTGCGGTGCTAAGGATGAACGCGACGGCTGGAGAGTTGTCGGGGACATATCTGAGCAGCGTGGCGACGACTCCGACCAACGTCAATGTATCGGCGACGATGCTTGCGGGCGATGGCAGTCAACTCAGTGGTCCAGGCTGGGCGTTCTGGACCAACAGTAGTGCGTTCCAGAACTATCTGACGTTCCCGAGCACGGGCTCGTACGAACTGGTGGTCGAGACGCAGTACGCAGCCATGAGCACCTCGCAAGTCACTTTCTCTCCGGACACCACGTTAAACCTTACGCCCGATGCACCTGCGGTAACGCTGCCGACGACCTTGCCTGGACAAAAGACGTTCCTGACTATCAATGCCACTCAAGGCCAGAATCTGAGCGTGGCGTTCACCAACCTGACGTTGTCTACTGGTGAATACGTCTCGGTTGACATCACGCTACCCAATGGTTCGAGCTACAGCGGCTGGAAATCGTTCAACAACAGCAGCAGTGGCCAGCACCTCGACCTGATCAACCTGATGGCGGGCACGTATACGTTGACGCTCAATCCCGCTGCGGATGAAACGATGAGCTTCAATGTTGCCGCGGTTAGCGCCGTCACTGGGACGCTGACACCGAATACGCCGATGACGGTGAATCTGGCGCAACCGGGACAAATCGCGGTGCTGACGGTGAACGCGACGGCGGGAGAGTTGTCGGGAACGTATCTAAGCAACGTGACGACGACGCCGAGCAACCTGTATGTCGTAGCGACGATGCTTGCGGGCGATGGAAATCAGCTCAGTGGTCCTGGCTGGGCGTTCTGGACCAACAGCAGTGCGTTCCAGAACTACCTGACGTTCCCGAATACGGGCACGTACGAGCTGGTGGTCGAGGCGCAGTACGCAGCCACGAGCACCTCGCAAGTAACGTTTGCCAACGAAGACTTTGGGCCCATCGCAATTGGTGGTGCCTCGGTTTCTGTGACCACCTCCATTCCAAGTGAGCCCGTCTATCTTGAGTTCACCGCCAATCAAGGCGATTCACTCAATCTGCAATTGAGCTCGCTCTCGGTCGCCCCTGCATCGAGCGTCAACGTCTACGTTTTTCAGCCTAACGGATCGCAGTGGACGAGTGCGACTTGCAGTGCGCCGGGTTGCACGACCGCACTTACTACACTGCCCGCGACGGGTGGCTATCGAATCGAAGTCGTGCCGAACAATTCGTCGGCCACGATGAGCTTCAATACGACGCTGTCTCGTCAATAGAACGCTGCAGAACACGTCTTCAAGGGAGTGGCCATGTTTGTGCGGAACTTAACTACGGTGCAAAAAGGGCGCATCTACGGCGCCGTTGCCTTTGCCGTAATCGGCTTGCTGGCGACCGCATCGGCTATTGCACGGCCCGTCGCATCGCTTGCGCTGACAGAGCAGCCATACGATCAGGCCGTTGTCGTGCGTTTCTCGGAAAGGATGTCCGCTGCCTCGCTCAGCGAAAAAACCGTGACGTTGATGGGCCCGGCCGGCCAGACGCCAGTCCATGTCCGCACGTCGGCCGACGGCAAACACGTGGACATCTCGCCCCAGCGCGATTTGCTTCCCGGCGCCACGTATACGACCTTTGTAGATGGTGCGGATTCCGCGCAAGGTGATCGTTTGCCGATGACGGCCCTAACGTTCACCACCAAGGCCGCGGCTTTGGCTAGCGCGGCGATGGCCGCGCAAATCCCAGAACCACTATCCGGTGGACCACTGGCGCGCGTGATCACGGGAACCCAAGCCGCGCAGGCCGAATTCAGCGCGAGTTGTGATGCTGCGAAAAATTCCGCGAGCTTCGCCTTCTGCCGAACCAGCGGTACCGTCGACGATGGCATTTTTGTTCCAGGGCAAAGTAACAGCCAGGCCCGCTGGCGTCTGAACAAACCACTGCCTGCCACGGCGACCGTAACCGACTGGCCAAGAAATACATTCGCGCGTGGCGAAACTGCGCTGTTTGGTGTTGCGAGGCGCATCGATGACAAGCCGCTGACCAATGTCACAGTTTCGTTAGGTGCACAAAGCACGCGCACGGATGCCAAAGGCCGCTTCGTGTTGAAGAGTGTGCCGAGTGGTCACCAGACTTTGCTTGTCGACGGCAGTAGCGCGAATCACGCCGCCGAAGAGTATGGCCAGTTCCTGGTTGGTGTGAATTTGGCGGAGAAGAAAGCGAACCCGGTGCCGTTCACGTTGTACGTTCCGCGTATTTCCACGCGCGACAAAATTACCATTCCCTCTCCGACTACGACGGAAACGGTGATTTCGCATCCTGCGATTCCGGGCCTCGAGATTCATATTCCCGCGGGGACCGTGATTCGCGATCGGCAAGGTCATGTCTTGACTGAACTCGCTGTAGTGCCAACTCCCGCTGATCGATCTCCCGTTCCGCTGCCAGATAATTTTCCGGTGTATTTCAGCATCGAGCCCGCAACGGCGATGGTCGATAGCGTCACGCCAGAGAATGCAGATGGCATTCATGTGGTGTATCCCAACTACGGCAATCAAAACCAGAACGCCCAAGCCCAGTTCTGGCTTTACGATCCCGATCGCGAAGGGTGGATGATTTATGCGACGGGACAGCTATCTCGCGACGGGACGCAGTTCGTAGGCGATAAGGGCAGTGGCGTGTTGCGGCCGATGCCGCAGGGCGTTGGCGTCAGCAATGCACAACCCCCCGCTGATTCCCCTACGGGTTGCTACGACGCCGATCCAGTCGATTGCGCCACAGGCATCTTCATTCACTCCGTCACCGATCTGCATATCGGTGATGTGTTGCCGCTCGATTTCACGCGCGTGTATCGGTCGAACACCCCTTACAGCTTCTTGTTCGGCCACGGTGCGTCGCTGAGCGGCCTGTTGTCGTTGTACAGCCCGAGCGGATGCACCAATTACCCGACCGAAATTGACGTCATCGATGCGGACGGGGGACGTTATGCGTTCTTTATTGGTACGGGAGGACGAACCTACACGCACACAGCAAGAATTATTACGGCGAAAGCATATTGCTCAATCTCCCGGATGGCTCAACTTACACGTTCGGATCGGTATGTCCGAATGCACTGAAGTCACTGACGCGCAGTGACGGCACTGGCTTGAGCTACTACTACACAGCAGGGCTGCTGACAAAGGTCGTATCGAACAGCGGGCGGTACGTGACGCTGACCTATAACAGCAACAATTTTGTCTCGCAGGTGACAGATAACATTGGTCGCAGTGTTTCCTATACATATAACAGCAGCGGCCAGATTGCGACGGTCACCTATCCCGATACGACGACCGAGCAATACACTTACGACGGCAACGGCAACATGCTGACGGTACAGGATCGTCGCGGGAACATCGTCACCACCAATCGATACGACGCCAATCAACGCGTGAGTCAGCAGACGCTGGCGGATGGGGCGCTCTATCAGTTTGCCTATACCTTGTCCGGCACTTCCGTCTCTGCGACCGCGGTGACGCGCCCAAATAACGCAGTGCACTATCTCGCGTTCGATGCGGCCGGCTATCCGAGCAGTATCACGGACGCTTACGGCACATCGCTTGCGCAGACGACGACCTTTGTGCGCGGGCAA
>VBNZ01000316.1:2775-3787 GCA_005877675.1 Gammaproteobacteria bacterium | reverse complement strand
ATTTTCTGCCGTCGGTCGCCGTTCATCGAGCCGCTCGTACCACGGTTCTAGCACGGGACAAAACAAGGAAAATGGGGATGGGCATCGAAAAACTCGCGGCCGCGGTGGTCGCACTCGGCGTAGTGGCCGCGTCGGCCCACGCGAACAACGGTGAGGGCTTTGGCGTATGCAAGAGCGGCTTCGCAGACGACACGGTGGTATCCACCGAGTCGCGCGGCAACGTCACCATTGGCGAGCTGCGGGTTGACGATCGCGTATGGTCGTATAACGAGGTCGTGGGCAAGAAGGGCTGGAGCAAGGTGCTGAACCGCGTCGGTGGCGGCCCTTCGTACAGAATCCTGGCGGACTTCACCGAACCGGGATCGCCAGAAGTCACCAAGGCTTGCTGGATCATCAAGCCGGCGAGCTGAGCAAAACCAGCAAAACCAGGGTCAGAGTGCACTTTCCCAGCTTGCTCATGGCATTTGTGCGTACAGCCGCATGGCGCAGTAGCTGACCGCGCACCGTGGTATGCAGCCAAACTCCCAAGCTACCCGTTGTGCCTAACGCCGCCGAGCCAGCGAATCAGCCACGACCCAAGCTGCACCAATCAGGGCGATATTTACGGCGTTTTCGTTCCAGATCCAATGGCTCGATGGCGTGGCCAAGAGCATCGGCAGATGCACCAGCGGCGTGAACGACGCGAACATGACGGTCAGCAGGACGGCCGCAAGGCGCGCTTGCACGTGCGTGATGATGGCGATGCCTGCGGCGATATGCGCGACACCGGTTGCATAGGCCCAGAACTCCTGATTCGGCGGCAACCAATGCGGAACGAGCGGCGCCGTGAGGTCCATATAGACGAAATGTGCTGTGCCGAATACCAGCGCGCAGATACCGAATGCCAGCTGCGCAACTCGTACTAGCCTCGCGGCCAGATGCGCGTCGATCTTCGCCATGCTCGCCCACGCGATCAACCCGCCTGCCGCAAGCGCAAGTTGGATCGCGAGGCTCTCGTACGGACGGAACTCGG
>VBNZ01000316.1:1143-2724 GCA_005877675.1 Gammaproteobacteria bacterium | reverse complement strand
GCCATTCGACGGCCACACCTGCCAATAGCATGAACACGGCGGCGGCGTACGCCAGCGCGGTGCGCGCGGGAAAGTCCTTTGGCACCGGCTGACCCGGATGAAAGTCTCCGAATGCCAGGCAGACCAAGCCGAGAGCTATCGCGCCCAAGCCGTAGACCCGCCAGCCGAATGCCGCTGTCCTCATTTGCGTAGTCCCGTTCATCGTCGATTAGTGAGGACGTTGCAGAGAGGCGCCAGCGTCGCAGCGAAAATCAGGGTCAGAGTGCACTTTAAGGCGGCATTGTTTCTTCAGCTCCGCCGAAACTCCATCACCCAATTCGTGTCCCAGGTCTTGCCTCCGTCCTCCGAGAACGCCTGTTCCCAGCGCGCCGAAGTCGGCGTAATGCGTGACCACAGGTAGCGCGTCCGAGTCGGCTTGCCGTTGACGACGCCGTCCGAATAGAACGTGCCGACACCATCGACGAAGCGGCCTTTCACCGGCGGATCCAGTGCGGCATGGGGATCGCGGCTGTCGACCCACCAGATGGCCCAGGACGCAGTCTTGGCGTCATAGGCGCGCAGGGCGATGCCCTGGCTGTCGCCGCTGGGGCGATGGAACGTGTTTTCCTCAACGTTGCTCGAGCCGTCGTTGAGCGGGCGATCGCTGCTGGTGCCGTCGAATTCGATCCATTCACCGTTGCGCTTGACGCGGTGGTGTACGTGCCAGTTGCCGAATTCGAAATCGAAATCATGCGCACCCGAGGATGCCGCTGCATTCGCGGTCGCGGCAGAAGCGCCAGTCGCGTTGGCGGTGGAGGCGAGAGCGGCAGCAAGTAGCACCAGCACGTAGTTGCTGATCGTTCGCATGAGTGTCTCCATCGACTGAGTGAACGCCCGGTTGCGCGCAAGATTGCGCGCGAACGCGTGGTGTCGAAAGAGCCACTTGTGGTCACGTCGGGTGCGCCATTGACAGATGATTTCGGCGGCGCGCGCTTCGCGCTTGTCCGCCTCCGCAGGAATGACGGCGAGAGGGGTGCGAGCGGCGCCCTAACGATTCGTCGCCGGTCCGTACACGCCCACGTAGCCGCTCGCGCAGCCGGTGGTGCAGGTGGTCGCGAGCATGTTGTAAATGATGCGTCCGGCGTTGCTCTTGGAGCGGAAATGTCCGACGCCGTTGCTGGTGTCGCCGCCGCCCATGTTGTACGGGCTGCCGTCATCCCAGTTCCAGTCGTAGGCATAAGCGCTGCTGCCGAAACCGATGTCGATCTGCGCCTTGACGTTGCTGCCGCTGTTGAACAGCGCGCCGCCGTTGCAGCCGACGGGGTAGCTGGTGGTGAAGCAGTGAACCTGATCGTATTCGCCGGCGGTGATCGTGTAGAAGCTGATGGCGGTGTACTTCGCAGGCATCGCACGCAGGCTCTCGCTGCCGCTGTCAGTCCAGCGGTTGTAGCCGTAGCCGGGCACGCCGCTGCTGGGGTAGTAGCCGAAGGTGTAGTAGTCGTACGGCCACACGTAGGCTTCGGCGTTGCAGGTTGGCGCATACGGCGACTCGTAGCCGGTGTAGTAGCAGGTATTGAGTCCGCGTAGGCCGCCGCCGATGTT
>VBNZ01000316.1:0-996 GCA_005877675.1 Gammaproteobacteria bacterium | reverse complement strand
TGTAACCGCGTGCCTTGAATTCTTCGTACACCGAATTGGTCGGCGTGGTGTAGCCGCTCACGCTGCCGGGCGGCATGTCGAAGCTGATGGCGCTGTCGCCGTTGCCGGGCACGAACACCACCGGCGTGTGGGTGGCGGTGCAATTGCCGCCGCCGAATCCGCCACTGCCCACGCCCGGATTGAATCCGCCCGCGTACTGCGTCGCGGTGCCGTTGCAGGTGTAGCCGTTGTTGGCGCCGCAATCCAGCGCGTGCGCGCTGCCCGGCAGCAACAGTGTCGCGGTTGCCAACAGCGGCAGCGCGAAGGCCAACAGTGCGGTGGCCGTCGCAGAGAGAAGGGTCGGAGCGAATCGGGCGATGCTGCGAAACATGAGTGCCTCCCAGGTTGCAGTTCAATCACAACGAAGGAGGCGATGCTGGTACTGTGCGCGATGGGTGACCATTGCACGAAAGGGCATGACGCGGTGCGGCATCGAACGAGGGCCCGCGGTCGAATGGCTTCACCATCGTCGAGTGTTACCTCGCCGGGCGACCTGTAGTGGCAAGCGCCGCAGCTGCCGCAAGCTTGTGTTTGGCCTGCCAAGGCGGCCCGATCGATCGGCCCATCGCGTACAGGAAGGCGCCGATATCCTCGCGGCCGAGCGCCGCCGCCGCGTCGAGAAACACCCGCTCGCGGTCGTACCAGTGCACGGACCAGCCGCGCGCTTCGGCCGCAGTGGCCAGGGCCTCGCGATACATGACGGAGTCGGCGACGGTCGCCGCGCGCGTGTCGGTAATGCGTTCCTCGGTTGTCGGTGGAAGGCTTGGACACACGCGGATTGCGATGCGCGTTATCGGCACGGGCAGTGCTGCGGCGAGTGACTGCAGGCTCTCTCGCGCGCCGCGCGCGGCGGACTCGCGCACGCGTTCGACGAGGGCTATTGCATCGGCGAGCGAAATCGGTCGCGCCCACGGGCTTTCGAGATAACGACCCACCGCCCACGATCCTTCGTGGTGA
>VBNZ01000086.1:16260-23531 GCA_005877675.1 Gammaproteobacteria bacterium | reverse complement strand
GGCGTCGCCGATCAGCGTCGACCGGCCACTGATGCCATATTGGGCAGGCAGTACGGGCCGGCGATAGAAGAAGCCGCCTAACGTCTTGTTGTCCATGTAGCTGCCGAATCCATATAACTCGACATCGTCGCTTACATGGATGCCGGCGTTGACGAAGAGTTTGTTGACGTCGATATCGGGGTCGCCCCAGCGCTGACCCAGGCCGTTATACGGCACGTTGCTGGCACCGACGATCGCGGCGATCGCCGCTGCATCCGGGCGCGCGACGCCGCGCGAGGTGATATCCGAAGTGTCGCGCTCGGCGCTGACATGCACGAAGCCCGCGGCCCCGAGCGGAAAACCCGCGTCGGCGTCGATGCGCAGACGATCGCCGTCGCCTTTGCTGTACTGGCCCCATTGCGCGCTGACCGTCGCGCCTTCTCGAGCGTCATTGAGGATCACGTTGACCACGCCAGCGATCGCGTCGGAGCCGTACAGCACCGATGCGCCGTCGCGCAGCACTTCGACGCGCTTGATCGCGTTCGCCGGAATGGCCGAAAAATCGACGGCCTGCGCACCCTGATTGACCGTCCCTAACGGGTCAATCTGCAAGTTCACCAACGCCGAACGATGCCGGCGCACACCATTCACCAGCACCAGGGTCGATACCGGGCGAACAAACGCGGTGCCATCGGCGATCGGGAAGCGCTGCGTGTTCAACGCCGGCATGATCTTGGTGAGGGAGTCGGTCAGATCGGCGGCGGCCTGACTCTCTATTTGCGAGCCACTGTATACATCGATAGGGGAGATCGACTCGGTCGGCGACAAGCCCGCTTTATGCGTACCCGTCACGACAATCGAGCCAAGCTCGGTCACCTGGTTCTTGTTTTCGCTCTTCTCTGCCTGGCCTTGATCCTGCGCTTGCGCACTTAGCGCGCACATGAGCGCAAGCGCGAGGCTGGTCCGCGTAAAACGAATGGCTGCTGTCTTGGTGCTGTGGTATCTCAACACTCTCATGAAACCCTCCCTCTAGGTTGTTAACCGAACGGACGGAACAAGAGCAAATCGCGGCCTTGCACCGCGAAACGGGAGTTACCTTAACACTTTTTTACGATTGTGACAGGGAGGTCAAATTGCGTGATGAATCACCGCGCCGCGCAGCGATCAGCGTTTGATCGGGAACAAGCCCGCAGCGGCGTTCAGGCGACTTCCAGCTACAATACCGCCGTTTTGCCCGCTGCCAGGAAGACCGCGCCATGCCCGAGACGACAAAGTATAAACGTATCCTTTTGAAACTCTCGGGTGAGGCCTTGCTCGGCGACGGCGACTACGGCATCGACCCGAAAGTGCTGTATCGCCTCGCCCGCGAGGCGCTCGAAGTGCAGCGCGCCGGCGTGCAGATCGGCATGGTGATCGGAGGCGGCAATATCTTCCGCGGCGAAGGCTTGGCCGCCGCAGGTATGGATCGCGTCACCGGCGATCATATGGGCATGCTCGCGACCGTGATCAACGCGCTCGCCATGCAGGACGCGCTGGAGAAGGTCGGCGCCGAGGCGCGCGTGATGAGCGCAATCAAGATCAACGAGGTGTGCGAAGACTTCATCCGCCGCCGCGCGATTCGCCACCTCGACAAGGGTCGCATCGTCGTGTTCGCTGCGGGTACCGGCAACCCGTTCTTCACCACCGACTCCGCCGCCGCGCTGCGCGCGATCGAAATCGGCGCAGAACTCGTGCTCAAAGGCACCAAGGTCGATGGCGTGTACAGCGCCGATCCGAAGAAGGATCAGACGGCGCAGCGCTACGAGCGCTTGTCCTACGATCAGGTGATCGAACGCAAACTCGCGGTAATGGATACCGCAGCAATCGCGCTGTGCCGCGACAACAAGCTGCCACTGCGCATCTACGACATGGGCCGTCAGGGCAACCTGATGCGCATCATGCGCGGCGAGACGATCGGCACGCTGGTCGATACCGGCAAGTAATCCTGGTAAGGACGCGGCTGCCGAGCGCAGCGTCGCGCCCATCCCAACCTCTTTCCTATGCGCGCCTCGCTTGAGCGCGCGGCGCGCACGCGTCGGCGATTCTCGTGCAACGCCGCAATCGTTGCAGCCGTCTGTTTATTTGGTGGCCGAGGACGATCGCCGCTGCACTTAAGGAAGGGAACACCGCCGGTGTCAGGGAGGCGCATGTGGTCGCCGGACCGACTGCATCCGCGGTTTTCGACGTCATCGTTTTCAAGATTTTTCCTAAACCCCCATCCCCCCAGGAGACAGTCATGAAAACCCGTTTGCTCATCACCGCTATCGCACTAAGCATGTTCGGCGTCGCCCAGGCTGCCGATGAAACCAAGGTCTATCCGCAGGTCAACGTCGCGCACTCCGCGGCGAAGGGCAGCCAAAGCGCCTACTCGATGGAATGCACGCCACCGAACAGCGCCGAGGAATGTGCACAGTTCCATAAGGAAATTCGCCAGAACTTCTCGAATCGCGAAATCGGCATGCTGTTCGGCGCGTCTACCGCGTATGCGGAATCGCGCAGTGCCGCCCCGTGGGTCGCGCAGCGCTACGACAACTTTGCGCGCACCTACGACGAAGCGCATCTGACCGCATTCGCATCGACCAAGTGACATCCGCGACCGCGCCGACGGCGCACATCGCCCTCCCCAAGCCCCGCCAAGCGCGGGGCTTTTTCTTGTAATGCCTGCAGCGAATCCCTGAATACCGATGCATGACGCGACCCCGCGCGCACATCGATCGGGAGCTGGCGATCGACCATGGATGGCGCGGCTCTACGGCTCTGCGCAATTTGTGGCAGACTGGCTTGGTCAAGACCGCGGCAGGGAGTCGCACAGACGTGACCCGGTTCGACACGACACATTGGAGCGTGGTCCTGCGCGCACGCTCGGGGCCCGAGGACGCTCGCGCCGCACTGGAAACGCTGTGCCGCACCTATCGTCCGCCGGTACTGGCCTATATCCGCGGCCGCGGCTACCCGCCCGAGCAGGCGGAAGATCTGGCGCAGTCGTTCTTCACGCGATTCCTGGAACAGGCCTATCATGCCGATGCCGATCCGGCGCGCGGACGTTTCCGCGCGTTTCTGCTCACTGCGTTGAAGCGCTTCCTGATCAATAGCGATATGGAGAATCACGCGCTCAAGCGCGGCGGCGGCGTGTATTTCGATCCGCTATCGACCGACTCCAGCGATGCGCCGGTTGCTGGAACCGCGTCGCCCGAAGCCGAATTCGAACGCAAGTGGGCGGTCGCCGTGCTCGATGCCGCAATGAACCGCCTGCGTGAGGAAGCCGAGCGCGCCGGCAAGAGCGCTTTGTTCGAGCAGCTGCAGGAATTCCTGACCGAGCGTCCGGACGAGGCCGACTATGCGCGCGCCGCGGCGGCGCTCAATCTGCGCCGCAATACATTGGCGGTCGCGGTGCATCGCATGCGCCACCGTTTGCGTGAACTGGTGCGCGACGAACTCGCGCAGACCACGGTCGATCGCGAGGATCTCGAATCGGAGTTGCGCGGACTGCGCGCGGCGCTGGGCGCGGCGATGCACTGAACGCATTACGGTCCCGCGATGTGCAAAATGTCTCCGCCGGTGTAATCGCCTGCAGCAATTCCTGAATAGGCTTCCGTCTGCCGGAGAGGCCTTGATGGCGTCGCAACGCGCTTCGTACGATCGTTTCGCGACCACGCGCTGGTCCCTGGTCATGCACACCGCGGCGTCGACCGCGGTCGATGCGCGCGCTGCGCTGATAGAACTGGCGCAACGCTACTGGTATCCGGTTTACGCCTATGCACGGCGCAGCGGGCACGCGCCCCCGATAGCGCAGGATCTCGCTCGTTGTTTTCTGTCGCTGCTGATGCGCGATTTCCACAACGGCGATTCGCTCAATACCAATGGAAAGTTTCGCCGCTTTCTACTCGAACGCCTGAATGCATTTCTCGGCAGCGACTGGCGCGACACGGTCGATGCGCAAGATGACCCTGAGCTGCGCGTTCCCGCCGATCTGGAAATCCGCTATCAGCGCGACAATGCCGACACCGGTTCGCCCGAGCAGGCCTATCAACGCAGCTTTGCGCTCGAGGTGATCGCACGCGCTTTGAAACGCCTGAGCCTGGAGGCGCATCGCACGGGGCATTCGGAAATGTATCGCGCGCTCGAACCCTACCTCGCGCGCGAACCCGGGCCGGGTGACTACGAAGCCGTGGCAAGGCAGCTCGCGACCCGCCCGCTGGCGCTGATCGTGGCGTTGAAGCGCCTGCGGCAGCGGCTGCGTGAGCTCGTCGGCGAAGAACTCGCCGACACCGTGACCTGCGTGACCGACCTTGCCAACGAGCAGGCCGCCTTGCACAGCGTCCTGCGCGCTGCCGATATGACGCCATGAGCGCGGCGTCCGCCACCGATCTGCCGCAGACGACAACAGTCCGCTCGCGCGCCTGCGCGTAGATTGAGCTCAGCCTGCCGATCGCGTCTGGCGGCGGCGCCGACTGCCGCCCAGGTGATAAGTATACTTTTTCGATTTCATGGCAGGCGAAATTTCGCCGCCGTCCCATTTCAATTTTGAAGACGTGCCCGAACTGCCGACACGGCATTTCTGAGCGCGCCGTGCGCCAACCCTCGGCATGCGGACTGCGGGCGCACCCACGTCGGCCGCACCGGCCTGGCGGCAGATACTCGCTTCGGGACGCTGCTATACTTTGCGGCCTTCCGACAGCCATCGCGGAGCCTCCATGCTCAATCCGATCAAGCAAGACGCGCAAACGCGCATGACCAAGAGCGTCGATGCGCTCAAACACGAACTGCAGCGCCTGCGCACAGGCCGCGCCAGTACCGCGCTGGTCGAGCATCTCAAGGTCAGCTACTACGGCTCCGACGTACCTCTGTCGCAGGTCGCAAACATCGCGGTGTCCGACGCGCGCACGCTGACGATCACGCCATGGGAGAAGACCATGGTGCAGGCGGTGGAGAAGGCGATCATCGCCGCCAATCTCGGGCTCACGCCGAACACCGCGGGCACGACGATCCGCCTCAACATACCGCCGCTGACCGAAGAGCGCCGCAAGGAGCTGTCCAAGCACGTGTCGCACGAAGGCGAGAACTCGAAGATCGCCGTTCGCAACGTGCGCCGCGACGCGCTGCATCACATCAAGGAATTGCTCAAGGACAAGAAGATCACCGAGGACGAGGAGCGCAAAGCCGAGGACGAGATGCAGAAGCTCACCGACAAGTTCGTCAAGGACGTCGACGCGGTGGTGAAGTCGAAGGAAGACGAATTGATGGCGATGTAGCCGTCACGAGCATGCAGGAAAGTCCACACCACCACGAAGCTTCGCCGCTGGTACACAATGTGGAAATATCCACAATGCGGCAGCCACGCCATGTCGCAATCGTCATGGACGGCAACGGCCGCTGGGCCAAGCTGCGCCATCGACCGCGCAGCTTCGGCCACCATGCCGGGCAGAAGGCGGTGCGCGCGACGATCGAATTCTGTCTGCGCCGCGGTATCGAGTCGCTGACGCTGTTTGCGTTTTCGTCCGAGAACTGGGCGCGCCCGCAGGACGAAGTGAGCGCGCTGATGGAATTGTTCCTGAAAGCGCTCGACCGCGAGGTCGATGAACTGCACGGCTACGGCGTGCGCATCCGTTTCATCGGCGAGCTGTCCGCATTCGCGCCCGCGTTGCGCGAGCGCATGCAGGCAGCGATGGCGAAGACGCAGGCCAATCCCAAGCTCGCACTCAACATCGCGGTGAACTACGGCGGGCGCTGGGATATCGCGCAAGCCGCGCGGCGCGCCGCCGAAGCGGTGCAGCGTGGCGAACTGACCGCGGCACAGATCGACGAGCACGTGCTCGCGCGCTACTTAGCGCTCGCCGAGCTGCCGCCGCTCGATCTGTTCATCCGCACGGGCGGCGAGAAGCGCGTATCGAATTTCCTGCTATGGCAGCTCGCTTACGCCGAGCTGTACTTCAGCGACGTGCTCTGGCCGGACTTCGATAGCGCCGCGTTCGACGCCGCGATCGCCGACTTCAGCGCGCGCGAACGCCGCTACGGTAAAACCAGCGAGCAGATGAAATCATGAAGCAACGCATCATTACCGCGCTGCTCGTCGCGCCATTGGCGATCGCACTGATGCTGCTCGCATCGTCGAGCGCGGTCGCGGTCATCATCGGCGGACTGTGCCTCATTGCGATGTGGGAATGGACGCGCCTGTCCGGCATGCGCTCGCGCCCGCTGCGTGCAGTGCTGGTCGCACTCGGCGGCGCCGCGATGCTCGCATTGTGGTTCGCCAGCCTGCCGGTATGGTGGATATTCATCGGCATCGGCTGCGCCTGGTGGGTCGTCGCGTTTTTCTGGCTACGTCAATTTTCATTCGCCGCGTCGCCGACGAACGAGAACGCAGCGATCAAGCTGGTCGCGGGCGCGCTCGCGATCCTGCCCGCATGGGCCGGATTGATGCGCCTGCATCTGACGCAAGGTTCCCCGCACACTTGGGCGCTGTATGCGCTGGCGGTGATCTGGGTCGCCGACTCTTTCGCCTATCTTGCCGGCAGTCGCTGGGGCCGCGTCAAGCTCGCGCCGCAGATCAGTCCCGGCAAGACGCGCGAGGGTCTCTACGGCGCGCTCGTCAGTACGGCGGTGCTTGCCGCATTCGGCGGGTGGCTACTCGAAGTGCGCGGACTGACGCTATTTCTGCTCGTCATCGTCGCCTTGATCAGCGCCGTGTTCTCGGTAGTCGGCGATCTGTTCGAGAGCCTGCTCAAGCGCCACGCCGGCGTGAAGGATTCGGGCGCACTGTTTCCTGGCCATGGCGGCGTGTGCGACCGTCTCGATGGCGTGTTCGCGGCGTTGCCTTTCTTTGCACTCGGCAAAGCACTGTTGGGGTTGTGAACGTGGCTTGGGCTTGGGTGCGTGAAATCAAGCGGGACTCGGGACTCGGGACTCGGGACTCGGTAGGTCAAGAGCAATTGAGTTGCACGCTCGCGTTTTTGTTTTTCCCCCAGTCCCGAATCCCGAGTCCCGAGTCCCGGCTCTCGCATCGAGCGTGGTAGCCGTGAAGTCCATTGCTGTCCTCGGCGCCACCGGCTCGATCGGTGCGAGCGCGCTCGACGTGATTGGGCGCCATCCGGACCGTTTCCGCGCGAGTGTGCTCGCGGCGCATCGCAAGGTCGACGAACTCGTCGCGTTGTGCGTGCGCTTCAAACCCGATATCGCAGTGATAGCCGATGCGGCACTTGAGACCGCACTGCGCGAGGCCTTGCAATCGGCCGGGCTCGCCACGCGCGGGCGCG
>VBNZ01000086.1:12420-16251 GCA_005877675.1 Gammaproteobacteria bacterium | reverse complement strand
CGGCAATCGTCGGGGCAGCGGGCCTGGAATCCACACTCGCAGCGGCACGCGCCGGCAAGCGCCTGCTGCTCGCGAACAAGGAATCGGTGGTGATGGCCGGCAAGCTGCTATTCGATGCGCTACGCGCTGGCGGCGGCGAACTGATTCCGATCGATTCCGAGCACAACGCGATTTTTCAGTGCCTTCCGCATCAACTCAGGGCGGTTGATCTTGAGCGTCAGCCGCATTCGCGCGACGCACTGTCATTTGCCGACACGGGCGCGCGGCGGATTTTATTGACCGCATCGGGCGGACCGTTTCGCGGACGCAAGCGCGATGATCTGCAGCACATCACGCCCGACCAGGCCTGCGCGCATCCGAAGTGGAACATGGGCCGCAAGATTTCGGTCGACTCGGCCACGCTGATGAACAAGGGCCTCGAAGTGATCGAGGCGCATTGGCTGTTCGGCGCCGATGCAGCGCAGATCGAAGTCGTCGTGCATCCGCAGAGCATCGTGCATTCGCTGGTCGAGTACGCCGACGGCTCGGTGCTCGCACAGCTTGGCAATCCGGACATGCGCACCGCACTCGCGCACGCGCTCGCGTGGCCCGCGCGCGTGGACGCGGGCGTGCCTGCGCTTGATCTGATCCGTACCGGCGCGCTGCAATTCGAAGCGCCCGATCGCGCGACCTTCCGCTGCCTCGACCTCGCCTATCGCGCACTCGCCGCGGGCGGCACCGCACCGGCCGTGCTCAATGCAGCGAACGAGGTCGCGGTCGACGCCTTTCTCGCCGGCAACCTGCCCTTCCTGGCAATCCCCGAGCTGATCGAGGCGACGCTCGACGCAATGCCGGCTGAACCGGTCGCGCATATCGAGATGCTGCTTCACACAGATTTAACGGCGCGCGAAACCGCGCAACGTAAGATGCGGCAAGCGTTTTGCTAGCCCCGACAAACGTGAGTGAGGCGGTATACGGCGGTATACTGAGCGCCTCGCAAAATCCCGTCGACGATGAGCAGATCGTCGCGCGCCGCTTGAATATTCCGGTTCGAAAGTAATGTCCGAAATTTTTGGTTCTGTCTGGTGGTTGCTGGTCACGCTCGGCGTGCTGGTCACGTTTCACGAGTTCGGCCACTTCTGGGTCGCGCGACGTTTCGGCGTCAAAGTGCTGCGTTTCTCGGTCGGATTCGGCTCGCCGATCTGGTCGCGCACCGCGCGCGACGGCACCGAGTACGCGATCGGTGCGATTCCGCTCGGCGGCTACGTGAAATTTCTCGATGCGCGCGAGGCCGAACATCCCGAGCGTGTCGCCGGTCAGCCTGGCGAGTTCATGTCCGCTCCGCCATGGCAGCGCATCGCGATCGCTGCGGCCGGGCCGGCGTTCAATATCCTGTTCACGCTGGTCGCGTTCTGGGCGATGTTCGTGATCGGGCGTCCGGACTATCAGCCGGTCATCGACGCGCCCAAAGGACTCGCGGCCGAGGCGGGATTCCACGCCGCGGACAGGCTCGTTGCCGTCGCCGGTGAAAAAGTCACCTCGTGGAGCGGCGCGATGCTCGCTGTGACGCAGGCCGCCGCATTGCATCGCGATGTGCCGGTCGAAGTCGCCGATGCGCGCGGCACGACGCGCACACTCACGCTCGCGCTGAGCAAACTACCGCCGGGCGCACCCGTCAGCGAGGCTGTGTTCGATCAGATCGGCCTCGATCCGCAGCCGCCGCAGGCGATTATCAACTCGGTTGAAGCCGACACACCCGCCGCGCGCGGCGGCATGCGTGCGGGCGACCTGATCGTCGCGGTCAACGCCAAAGCGGTCGCGAGCTATCCCGATTTCGTCAAGGTGCTCGGCGAAGAAGCGGCGACGAATCCGAAACTCGAAATCGCGGTCGAGCGCGACGGTGTGCGCTTGCCGCTCGCGATCACGTCGGAGCAGCGCACGACGGAAGGCAAGACACGCTGGGTCGTAGGCATCACCATCCGCACGCAGCTCAAGGACGCGACCGAGCGCTTCGGGCCGCTCGCTGCAGTCCCTGCAGCTTTCAGCGAGACGTGGAAGACGACTGCATCGACGCTTACGATGATCAAGAGCATGCTCGTCGGCGAAGCCTCGACCAGGAACCTGTCCAGCGTGATCTCGATCGCGCAAGTCGCGAACGCTTCGGCGCATCAGGGCGTGGCCTGGTTCCTGTCGTTCCTCGCGATGATCTCGCTGAGCCTGGCGATCCTCAACCTGCTGCCGATTCCGATCCTCGACGGCGGGCACATCGTGACCTACCTCGTCGAGTGGATCAAAGGCAGCCCGGTCAGCGAACGTACACTGATCGCCGGCCAGTATGTGGGCCTTGCTTTGCTGGTAACCTTGATGAGCCTGGCGCTGTACAACGATATCGTGCGTCTGGTTGCGTCCTAGTTTTGAAGGCCGGGCTCTTGGCCCGGCACGGCAAGGCGGAAATGCGTCCCCTGTGGCAAAATACGCCTCTTTTGTTGAAAGTGCGTCCGCGTTTCGCGGACGAACATAAATATCGCAGTGCGGCCGGGACGGCCGCTTTTTGATGTCGCGTTCTCGGACGAACGCCTAAAAATAACGGAAAGTGACGATGAAGCGTATCGCCGCCCTTGTACTGCTCGCCTGTCTTACCGCCCAGGTCCACGCCATCGATCCGTTCATCGCGTCGGATATCCGTATCGACGGGCTGCAGCGCATCTCGGCCGGTACCGTGTTCACCTATCTGCCAGTGGAAAAGGGCGATTCGGTCACGACCGAACGCGCGCAGCAGGCCGTGCGCGCCCTGTACAAGACCGGCTTCTTCACCGATGTGCAGATCGGCCGCCAGGGCAGCATTCTCGTGATCACGGTGAAAGAGCGCCCAGCGATCTCGAAGATCCAGATCAAGGGCAACAAGGACCTCAAGGAAGAAGACCTGCTCAAGGGCCTGAAGGACATCGGCCTGTCCGAAGGCGAGCCGTTCGACCGCCTCTCGCTCGACCGCGTGACGCAGGAACTGACGCGCCAGTACTACAACCGCGGCAAGTACAACGTCTCGGTCAAGCCCTCGGTGATCAACCTCGACCGCAACCGCGTCGAGCTGTCGATCAACATCGCCGAAGGCAAGGTTGCCAAGATCAAGAGCATCGACATCGTCGGCAACAAGACTTTCAGCGAGAAGGAAATCCGCTCGGACTTCGAGTCGGACACGACGAACTGGACCTCGTGGTATTCGCGTGACGATCAATACTCGCGCGAAAAGCTGACGGGCGACCTGGAAAAACTCAATTCGTACTACCTCGACCGCGGCTATATCGATTTCAACGTCGATTCGACCGAGGTCACGATCAGCCCGGACAAGCGCGAGATGTATCTGACTGCGGCCTTGAGCGAAGGCGATATATACAAGGTCTCCGACGTCAAGCTCTCCGGCACGCTCGTACTGAGCGAGGACGAGATGCGCAAGCTGATCGCATTCAAGCCGGGCGACGTGTTCTCGCGCGAGAAGATCCAGAAATCTTCCGAGGCGATGACCGCAGTGCTCGCGAACATCGGCTACGCGTTCGCGCAGGTCACGCCGATTCCGACGCCGGACAAGGACAAGCGCGAAGTCGGCATCAACTTCTTCGTCAATCCGGGCAAGCGCGTCTACGTGCGCCATGTGAATTTCAAAGGCAACACGCGCACACAGGACGAAGTAGTGCGTCGCGAAATGCGCCAGCTCGAAGGCGCGTGGTATTCACAGGCGGCGATCGACCGTTCCAAGATCCGCCTGCAGCGCCTGGGCTACTTCAAGAAGGTCGACCTGACCACGCCGCGCGTCGCGGGCGCCGACGATCAGGTCGATATCCTCGTCACGGTCGA
>VBNZ01000086.1:10367-12251 GCA_005877675.1 Gammaproteobacteria bacterium | reverse complement strand
TCCAGCCATACCTGACCGACAGTGGTATCGGCCTGGGCTATGAGGCGCGCTACTCCAAGCTCGATCAGGGCCAGGCGAATATCGCGAACTACCTCAACAACACTGCCGCGTTCTCGACCAATCTGGCGCTGCCGATCAGCGAGAGCGATTCGGTCTCGCTCGGACTCGGCGCGGCGCGCACGCGCATCCTGACCTTCAACAACGTGCCGGTACCGGCGGTCGATGCTTCGGGCAGCACGATCACCGATTCGAACGGCAATCCGGTGTACCAGCTCGACGCCAACGGCCACTACCTCACCACGCGTTACTACTATTCGCCGCAGCCGATCATCGACTACATCAACGCGATCGGCCACTACACCTTCCATCAGTGGACCTTGTCGGCTGGCTGGTCGCACGACACGCGCAACAAGTACTTCAACCCGACACACGGCTCGATTCAACAGTTCGGCGTTGAAGTGGCGCCGCAGTACATCCCGTTGACCAGCTCGCTCACGCTCGAAGGTACCGCCTTTCTCGGCTATGGCAACGCCTACGGCAAGCATGGCGATCTGGGCCTGCCATTCTTCCAGAACTACTACGCTGGCGGTATCGCCGACGTGCGCAACTTCCGCGACAATACGCTCGGCGCGGAAAACACGAAGTACCTCACGCCCGGCTGCACCGGCTCCAACTACTGCACGCAGCCGCTCGGCGGCGCGTTCAAGAGCACCGGTTCGGTCGAACTGATCATTCCGACGCCGTTCGTGAAGGACGACTCGGCCACGCGCCTGTCCTGGTACGTCGACTTCGGCAACGTCTACAAGAAGTTCAGCGATTTCTCCTGGAGCGGCCAGGACGGTGTCCGCGTCTCGACCGGCATCTCCTTGCACTGGCAGGCGCCGGTCGGTCCGATCGTGATCAACTTGGGCCGCCCGATCGTGAAGAAGCCGGGCGATATCCCGGAAACGCTGCAGTTCAACTTCGGCACCACGTTTTAAGCGGCTCCGATCACGAAATCGCGAGTGCGCCGCAAAAACTTCTGCACTCGGGTTAAGATTCACGCACCCGGCGCGACGACATGGCGTCGTTGTACCGGGCTTGTGGAGGGTGCCATCGCGTGAAGCCTGCTGCGGGCCAGGTCGGAATTGCCATTCAGTGCGTGCTGCTCGCCGCCCTGGCATGGTCGGCGTCGGCAACGGCGCAGGCGCCGGCTGGCGTACCTGCCGCTGCTCCAGCGTCCGCGGCGATGAAGATCGGTTACGTGGACATCAAGCGGCTGGTAGACAATTCGCCGCAGATGATCGAGGCCAAAGCACGCCTCACGCGCGAGTTTTCGCAGCGCGATGAGAGCATCAAGGCCGATGACGCCAAGCTGGCCGCCTTGAAGCTGCGTTACGAGCGCGATAACGCGATCATGACCAAGACCGACGCGGAAGCGCTCAAGCGCGAGATCGACGCTTCCGAGCGCGCCAACAAACGTATGAAGGACGAGGCGCGCGCGGAGATCAACGCGCGTTCCGCGGCCGAATCCAATCGCATCCTCAATCTGATCCAGGACACTGCGATCGAATACGCACGCGCGCAAGGCTACGACCTCGTTGTGCCGAGCCCGGTCGTCTATGCCAACCCGCGCATCGACATCACCGACGCGGTATTGCAGCGCCTCAAGACGCTCGGCGCGGGCACGGCCAAGCCGTGATCCGCACCGCGACGGAATTCACACTGGCGCAAATCGGCGCGCGCTTCGGACTGGAATTGCGCGGCGATGGCGCCACGCGCATCGACGGCGTCGCCACACTCGCGCGCGCGGAACCGGCGCAGCTGGGCTTTCTCGCCAATCCGAAATACCGCAGCGAACTTGCGCAATGCCGCGCCGGCGCGGTCGTGCTGCGCGCGGACGAT
>VBNZ01000086.1:3508-10359 GCA_005877675.1 Gammaproteobacteria bacterium | reverse complement strand
CCGGCATTGATCGCAAAAGATCCCTACGTCGCATTCGCAAAAATCGCTGCGTTGTTCGAGCGCCTGCCTGCGGCGCAACCCGGTGCGCATCCGAGCGCGATTATCGCCGCCGATGCACAAATTTCGCCGACCGCGAGCATCGGGGCGTTCTGCGTGGTCGACGCGCGCGCGCGCGTAGGCGACGGCGCAGTGATCGGCCCGCATTGCCATATCGGCGAAGACTGCGTCGTCGGCGCACAAGCTCGCCTGGTCGCGCGCGTCACGCTGGTCACGCGCGTGCGCCTCGGCGCGCGCGTGCTGGTGCATCCTGGCGCTGTCATCGGCGCGGACGGTTTTGGCCTGGCGTTCGACCCAGCGGCTTTTGATCGCGGCGGTTGGATCAAGGTGCCGCAGCTCGGCGGCGTGATCATCGGCGACGACTGCGAAATCGGCGCGAACACCACGATCGACCGCGGTGCGCTCGACGATACCGTGCTCGAAGACGATGTGCGCCTCGACAACCAGATCCAGATCGCGCACAACGTGCGCATCGGCGCGCACACCGCGATGGCTGGCTGCGCGGCTGTCGCCGGCAGTGCAACGATCGGCAGGTACTGCCTGATCGGCGGCGGCGCCGGCATCCTCGGGCATCTGAGCGTGGCGGACAAGGTAACGATCACCTCGATGAGCCTGGTCACGCATTCGATCCACCAGCCGGGGGAGTATTCCTCGGGCACCCCGATCCACGATAATCGCAGTTGGCGCCGCAATGCGGCGCGTTTCAAGCACCTGGACGAACTCGCCCGGCGCGTGCAAGCGCTGGAGAAGGACCTGAAAAAATGAACACCAAAAAAATTCTCCCCGCCCTGCCGATCGAGGCGCATACGATCGCAACGATGCTGCCGCATCGCTTCCCATTCCTGCTCGTCGACCGTGTGACCGAGTATGAAGTCGGCAAGCGCGTGCGCGCGATCAAGAACGTCACGGTCAACGAACCGTTCTTCACCGGCCACTTCCCCGGTTATCCGGTGATGCCGGGCGTGCTGATCATCGAGGCGCTCGCGCAGGCCTCGGGCGTACTCGTACACCTGTCGAACAATTACGCGCCCGACGCGCACCCGCTGTACTTCCTCGTGAAAGTGGACAAGGCCAAGTTTTCCAAGGTCGTCGTACCTGGCGACCAGCTTGTGCTCGAAGTGGAACTCAAGCGCATGATCCGCAATATGGCGATCTTCTTCGGCCGCGCGAGCGTCGATGGCAAGCCGGTCGCGGAAGCGGAAATCATGTGCGCGGAGAGTTCGGCCGAATGAGCAGCCATCTCAGAACCTACCGCGCTCGATATTTTGCGCGCGGCCGGTGCTCGGACTGCGAAGGCAGGATGCCGGAGCGAGCATTCGCGAAGCGAATGACCCGTAGGGCGAGCCGCGGATGCGGCGAGTCATCCTCATGTACACCTGAGTACACTGCGGTTCCTGCGCGCCGCCCACGCGCAAACTGCCTTCGCTCGCTACGGTCCTGAAATGGCTTTAGTTCATTCGACCGCGATAGTTGATGCGTCGGCAAAGGTCGGCGCGAATGTACGCATCGGCCCGTATAGCGTGATCGGTGCGGAAGTCGAAATCGGCGACGGCTGCGACATCGGCCCGCACGTGGTGATCCAGGGGCCGACGCGCCTGGGCCGCGACAACCGCATCTTGCAGTTCTCCTCAGTCGGTGCCGATGCGCAGGACAAGAAGTTTCACGGTGAGCGCGCCGAGCTCGTGATCGGCGATGGCAATCTGATCCGCGAATTCGTCACGATCAACCGCGGCACCGGCGATGGCGGCGGCGTGACACGTATCGGCGACCGCAACTGGATCATGGCTTACGTACACATCGCGCACGACTGCCTCATCGGCAACGACGCGATCTTTTCCAACAACGCCACACTCGCCGGACATGTCGAGATCGGTGACCACGCGATCCTGTCGGGTTTTTCCGGCATACATCAGTTCTGCCGCATCGGCGCGCATGCGTTCATCGGCATGAACTGCATGGTCAACGGCGACGTGCCGCCGTTCGTGAGGATGGCTGCCGACTACGGCCGTCCGCGTGGCGTCAACAGCGGGGGACTCAAGCGTCGCGGTTTCTCGCCCGAGCGCATCGCTGCGATCAAGCGCGCCTATCGCGCCCTGTATGTATCGAAGCAGCCGCTCGACGAGGCGCGCGCCGCGCTTGCAAATGCCGCGCAGGACGAGCCCGATGTGCGCGCGATGCTCGACTTCATCGAACGCGGCACGCGACCGCTGGCGCGTTAAGACATTGCCCTCCCCCCGATAGCTTCACCATCGGGGGAGAGGGTTGGGTGAGGGGGCGCTTTCAATGCATATCGCGGCGCACTTCCTTCAACCTTTTTGCTGATTGCCAAGGTGCGTACCGTCTGGCCGCAATGAATACAAGCGCCCCCTCACCCAACCCTCTCCCCCGGGCGCAAGAGCCGCCCGGAGGAGAGGGCTTTGGGGTTCCCCCCACCCTTGATCCGTCGGCGAAGTCTCCCCGTTTCGTCCTCGTCGCCGGCGAAGCCTCCGGCGACCTGCTCGGGGCGGACTTGATCGCGGGCTTGAAAGCGCGCTATCCACAGGCGCGCTTCGCCGGCCTCGGCGGCGCGCAGATGATCGCAGCGGGACTGGAAGCCTGGTATCCCGCGGAAAAGCTTGCCGTGATGGGACTCGTCGAAGTGCTCAAGCACCTGCCCGAACTGCTCGCGATCCGGCGCGACGTTTATCGACGCACGCTGGGCGAAAAGCCGGCGGTATTCATCGGCATCGATGCGCCCGATTTCAATCTCGGTCTCGAGCGCAAGCTCAAGCGCGCAGGGATACGCACGCTGCACTACGTAAGCCCGTCCGTATGGGCATGGCGCGAGAAACGTGCCGAGAAAATCGGCCGCAGCGCCGATCGTGTGCTGTGCCTGTTTCCGATGGAGCCGCCGATCTATACCCGCCACGGCGTCGATGCGCGCTTCGTCGGTCATCCGCTTGCCGCCGCATTTGCGCTCGAGCCCGATCAAGCAGCCGCGCGTGCAGCACTCGGAATTGCGCCGGACGCGCTCGTGCTCGCGCTGCTGCCCGGCAGCCGGCTAGGCGAAATCGCCCGGCTCGGTCGCGATTTTCTCGATTCCGTCGTGTTGCTCAAGCGTGAATTTCCGCAGCTGCAAATCGTTGCGCCGATGGCGAATGCGGCGTGTCGCGCGGCGTTCGCGCAGTTGCTGCGGGACTCGGGGCTCGGGACTCAGGACTCGGAACATCAAGAACATCGCAGCTTTGTTTCTTTGCTCTACCCCGAGTCCCGAGTCCCGAGTCCCGGCTCCCGGCTCTCGCTCTCGCACGACGTCATGCTCGCCGCCGACGCCGTGCTGCTCGCCTCCGGCACCGCTGCGCTCGAGGCGATGCTCGCAAAACGCCCGATGGTCGTCGCCTATCGCGTCGCGCCGCTGACCTATCGCCTCGTAAAATGGCTCGGTTTGCTGCGCACCGAGGTCTATTCGTTGCCGAATATCCTCGCCGGCGAGACGCTGGTGCCCGAACTGATGCAGGACGCCTGCACGCCGCGCGCGCTCGCCGATGCGCTAGCGCCGATGCTGCGCGCACGCGCGCTGCCGCCCGCGACGCTCGAAAAATTCACTTCTCTGCACCGCGCGTTGCGTGGCAACGCTGGACACGATGCGGCGGCAGCCGTGGCTGAACTCGTCGGCGCATGACACGCGCTGCGATTCTCATCGCAATGCAACACAGGATTGCGTTGACGTCATCGCGTGTGCAACGTAACTTGTCGCAGTGACAGCACTCTCCTCGCCCGCGATGCCCGAACGCGCGTCGCTTCCGCGCCGAAGCAAGATCCTCGCCCTCATTATCTTCGCCGGATTCGTCGTGCTGCTCGCGCTCGGGCCGTTGACGGAGGCGACCTGGATCGAGCGCGGATTCTCCGCGACCCTGATCGTGGCGACCATCGTCCTGCTCGCCTTCCTCACGCGCCGCCTGATTTTCGCGTTCGCGCTGCCGGTCGTGCTGTTCGGCGGCGTGCTGATTTCGAGCTACATGAAATTTCATTATCTGACGACGCCGTTGCTCGCTCCCGACCTCGTCTACTTCGTCAACCGCGATCTGCTCGAAGTCGCGACGCGCTATCCGCCGATCATGATCGCGATCATTACCGCCGCGATTCTGATTCCGGGGATTATCGTCCTCGCCTGGCGTTGGGACCGCCCGATGCTTCTTGCGCGCGTACGCATGCCGCAACGGCGCTGGCTGCGCTGGGGTGGCGTGGCGCTTGCGCTCGTCGTGCTCGGGCTCGCAGCGTGGCCGCGTGGACCTTTCGCCGGAGTGTTCGAGAAAGGTATGTGGCAGGCGATGAACGACAAGAGCTATATCACCGATTTCTACACCTCGTTCTACCAGACGCAGATCATTATCCCGCCGTTCGTCAAGGACGAGGAAAGCGCGCTTTTGTGGACGCAGCCCGACGCGGAAAATCCGCCTGCCTGCGCGCCGCCGGCTTGCATCGCTGCCAAGCCGCTGAAGGAGGCGCAGGAGCATCCCGACATCGTCGCCGTGCTCGAAGAGAGCACCTACGATCCGACCATGCTCAAGGTGTGCAAGCTACCGGAGGTGTGCAAGCGCAAGCTGTTCGCACCGGACGGACGCACACGCGCGCACGGTTTGCTCACGGTGCATGTTTGGGGTGGCGGCACCTGGACCAGCGAATTCGCACTGATGTCTGGCCTGGATCACCTGACCTTTGGCGATGCGGGGCTCTATGCGCCATACAATCTCGCGCCGCGTATCAGCAACTCGCTGCCGCGAAATCTGAAGGAAGCCGGCTATCGCACGATCGCGATCTATCCGATGTCGGGCAACTTCATCAATGCACGCAACGCGTATCAGAACTACGGCTTCGACGCGTTCTACGACGGCCAGGATTACGGCTTGTCGTGGGAATCTTCCGACAGCGACCTGTTCCAGGTATTCAGCCAGATCTACGACAAGGAGAAGGCGCAGATCGGCAAGCAACCCTTGTTCGTGATGATGCTGACGCTGCGCCAGCACGGTCCGCATATGACGCCGCTGAAGAAGCTGCCGCCGCCGTACGACAAGCCGCTGTTCGCGGGCAAGTTCGTCGGCAAACAGTTGGACGAATGGCTGAATCTCAACCTCGGCAATTACCTGCAGCGCCTGACCGGTTCCGATATTGCGATGACCGGGCTAGAGAAAAAACTGCTCGATGGCGAGCGCCCGGCGTTGCTGTTCCACTTCGGCGATCATCAGCCGAGCTTCGACGGCGCCATGCGCAGCGTCGACAAGAACCTGCCCGCCAGTGTTGGCGATCCGAACTTCATCACCTACTACATGCTCAAGACCAACTATCCGCCGGCGCGCAAACTCGGCGAGCGTGAGATGGACCTGAGCTTTGCGCCCTCGCTGATCCTCGACATGGCGGGTGTAAAGAAGGACGCGTTCTTTCAGGCCAATGCGCTGATGCGCGAGCGCTGCGACGGCTTTTATCTCAACTGCGACAAGAAAGATATTTTGGACTCCTACCACAACTATATTTTTTACCAGCTCGGAGCGCTGCACGAATGATGCGCGCGGACCGCCGCTTCAGCCGCACGCTGACCGGTCTTGTCGCCGGGGTCGACGAGGCCGGACGCGGACCGCTTGCGGGGCCGGTGATGGTCGCTGCCGTGATCCTCGATCCCGCGCGGCCGATCCGTGGCCTTGACGATTCCAAGGCGCTCAGCGCCAAACAGCGCGAAACACTCGACGCACGCATCCGCGAACGCGCGCTCGCATACAGCGTCGTTGCGGTAGAGGTCGAAGAAATCGACCGCATCAATATCCTGCAGGCCAGCCTGATCGGCATGTCGCGTGCCTTGCGTGCTCTCACGCGAGTGCCGGACGTCGCCCTGATCGACGGCAACCAGTTGCCGCGCGAACTGCCCTGTCCCGCGCATGCGATCGTCGACGGCGACGCGCTGGAACCCGCGATCAGCGCGGCATCCATCCTCGCCAAAGTCGCGCGCGACGCGCACATGCGCGAACTCGACGCGCGCTTCCCCGGTTACGAATTCGCGCAGCACAAGGGCTATGGCACGCCGGCGCATCTCGCCGCGCTGGACCGCCTCGGCCCCTGCGCACAACATCGGCGCAGTTTTATGCCGATGAAACAGATGGAGTTCGCGATTTGAGCTCTCCTTTAATTGGGGACTCCGTCCCCATTCTTCGGCCCCGGTTTTTCGAGACCCGTCGAAGGAAAGTGCACTCTGACCCGGGTTTCTCGAGATTGCCGTACCGGCTTCGATCAGACTGCTATACCGGCTTGCGCCAGATTGCTGTACCGACTTGGATCAGATTCCACGCTCTGACCCGGGTTTCTTTGGCTGCCATCGCAAGATGCGTCGGGTGTGCCTGATCAGCTCGACAATGACTTTTCCTGAAGAATTTTCAACGCGCCGGGACTAACAGGATCGATAGCGACATGAATTTCACGACGCGCGCCATCAAACGTCGACGCATTAATGACATATACCCTGGCGACGTTACTCAGCAATACGTGACCGCGAAGAAAGTAACGCCAATAATTTTTACTCTTGAGAATTTTGTCGACCCGCAGACCTTTAGTCGTCGCGTATGTTTCGATAGCGTCGAAGTCTGACTGTCGCGGACGCGATATCCTCCATCGCAGATAAAGAGCTCCCAAAAAAATTGTGAGCGCAGCGATGAGCGGGGCATATTCCATGTCGTTTCGTCCGCTAGTTAGCGGACGTGAGAATGTAATAACACAGAGCCGCTTTCCCTCCGGGCCTTCCTAGCCCAAATCCACCTTCGTTTACACCA
>VBNZ01000086.1:0-3477 GCA_005877675.1 Gammaproteobacteria bacterium | reverse complement strand
AATTCTAGAAACGGCCCTTCATAGCGCGTCGGATCTTTGCAGTCTTTTCCGCTCATTCCAGTAACATTGCCAAACGATACCCCGCCACCAGAGAACGCGGACGTGCAGATCTTTATGTATCTATATCTGTGCTTGTTACCACAATCGTCCGTGCACGTAAGCCACGTTTCACCAAGGCAAGATCCTGGCCGCCCCTCAACGGGTGCGTAGCAAACCTCCCAGCCAGAATAAGACGAGTTATGCGGATCCCATGCACAGGGGCCAGGTGAGCCATCCTGATAGCAGTAAGTCCAGGATCCGTATCCCTCAAGGCCTTCGGGATCGGCGTATTTCAGCGAATTGCCTTTAACGTAGGCGTAAGTGTTGATTCCGCCCCGCAGCCCAATCGGATCGCTCTCGACGTACCGTCCGGTGCCCGGCTCATAATCCCGGAAGTAGTTGTAGTTGAGCCCGGTTTCGCTATCGAAGTACTGGCCGGGAAACCGCAAGTTAAGCCCCTGCACACTCGGTTGATTCGTACCAAACGCACTTCCAAAGAAATCCCACTTCCAAAGCACCACATCTGCGCTCGGGGTTGCACCGGGTTGGATCACCACACGCGGCGTACCCAGGTGATCGGTTTCGACGTAATAGAGTTGGCCGACTGGGCTGGCCGCCGTCGCGTACGCGACGCCGACGAGGGTGCCGTCGAGATAGAGATATTCCTGCACGTTGCCGTTGGCGTATTCGCCGAGGAGTTGCCCGCCTTCACCGTAGAGGAATGTCGTCGTCACGCCGCCCACCGCCTTGCTCGCGCGCTCACCCTTGCCGTTGTAGGTGTAGGTCGCGCTGACGCTACCGGTGACGCTCGCCAGACGATTGCGTGCATCGTAGGTGAGCGTCGCACCGTTGAGGCTCTGCGTGTTGCCCGCGGCATCGTAGTTGCGCGTGGCGCCGCCGACGCTTTGCAGGCGATGCGTGCCGGGCGTGTAGGCGTAGGCTGTGGCGCTGGCGCCGTTCAAGGCCACGCTCGTGCGGTCGCCGGTCTTGCCGTAGCTGTAGCTTTCCAGCGGCACCGGTGGGGTGGCGCCGGTCTGGCTGGCCGTCAGACGATATAGCGAGTCGTACTGATAAACCTGCGTTGGCGGATTGGCACCGACAGTGCTGCTCGCATTGATCATATTGCCCAGCACATCCACGTGGGCGTCGATGACCAGTCCGCCTGCACTGGAACTGCTGACCTGGCGGATTGCATAGTCCTGATCGTAGACCTTGGTCAATGTGGAAGGAAAGTGCACTCTGACCCTGGTTTTTCCTGGTTTTTCAACATCGGCGCAGTTTTATGCCGATGAAACAGATGGAGTTCGCGATTTGAGCTCCCTCATATTGGGGACTCCGTCCCCATTCTTCGGCCCGCTTTTCGAGACCCGCCGAAGGAAAGTGCACTCTGACCCGGGTTTTCCACTCTGACCCGGGTTTTTGGGTTTTTCGTTCACGAAGCTACTCGGGTGGAAACACCCTTATGGCAGTGAATTCAAAATTGAACGTCAGACGCCATGCTGATCTACGGTTGTCGAATATCTCTTCAAATATTACCTCGTAGTGATCTGGGCATCGCTGCGCGGCCACTGAGGCGGAACGGATCCGTATTTCCCTTTTTGTCCGCAACTCCACAATGGGCTTCGACGCCTTGAGGAGGGTGCGAGTCAGCGCTGGATCTTGTATATACGTGCATTGCGCAAAACAGAACTGACTTACGAATATCAGGCAAATCACCAACCATACGCAGCGCATTTGTAGTACCCCATCATTTTTCCATCGTTGTTAGAGCTGTCTTGGAGGTCTTTCTTACACTCGCACGACAGCGCCCATCCAAGTTGAGAAGCTAGCTCCGCACAAGACTGCCCCCGGCGATGTGCGGCACATTCAGACTTATATCCTAAGAAGCCGGCGTCCGGAGACCACACGTCAACACCGATCCATTCACCTTTGCGCTTACCTCTGCACCCGTTCGGATACGCCAGCTCGTAGTCCTGAGCATGTTTCAGCTCATGCAAGAATGTGCACACGGATGAGCAACCTGTATTGCAAACTCGAACCTCATAGCCACCCCTGCCATCGCACGTGGTCAGCCCTTTCGCACCACCGCAACCACTAACTACGGTTGCTAATCCTTTCGGGTCGACATAGTTAAGTGGGCTGTCATCGTCGTAGGCGTATGTGTTCATGCCACCTTTGAGCCCTACAGGATCACTCTCCACGTAGCGCCCGGTGCTCGGCTCATAGTCGCGGAAGTAGTTGTAGTTGAGCCCGGTTTCGCTATCAAAGTACTGCCCCGGGAACCACACCCTTGACGCGACCTTCCGCCGACGACGGTGCGCAGCCTTGATGCCATGCGGGTTTGCGCGCTCTGCGAGCATGACGTCGATCGTCTCCGGTAAAAAATCCCTTGAGGCCGTTTTCTACCCCGAAGCCACGGCGTCGGCAGCAGGCTTCGTCTATGAAATGCTTCTTTGTATACAACGCATATCGATGCGTTCTGTGTGCCTTACTAAGTTTCAGACTGGGCCAATTCAATCCCAAGTTCTCTACTCGCCCTCATCGATTGACAATACTTTTCCGCTCGCGCGCTCTATCGAGATAAACCATTGGTAGCCTGGACGCGCAAACTCACCTCGTCCAGACACCACATAGAGCCATGCCGCGTCGGTCTGTCTCGCCATTCGGATCGAATATCGAGTAATTTTTTTGTGTGTAAATTTGAGAAACTCATTTTCAGCGATGCTGACAGCCTTTGCCTCGTCAATGCAGCTTTTGACGCAATTCGGCATAGGTACTCGGTCGTCTGCGGCCTGCGCTATTAGCGCTAAAAACATAAGAGGAATGCGGTTCATATGATCTCACCAATCGCTCACCGGGCAGTTTGCAATTACACCGTTGCTCACCTTGCGAGCGTAATAATCGCAGTCGCAATTTGCAGAGAGCTTATTAACGCAATCTCGGTCAATTTTGTAGGCTTTGCACTCTGATTTTTCTAGAAAATTCCTATAATCCTGCGTGTCTTCCGTAGGCAGCCACCCGAAAGGTTTATTTTTGCATGAATCTGCGCCGTATCTTTTCTTCCAGTCTTCGATATGGCTTTCTTCGTGCTTCCGTGTGCATTCACCAAAACAGAGGTTCTTGTTCGGATTGACGACTTCATAGTCTCCGTTTTCGCCTTTGCCATTACACCTTATCGTTGGTTGCAATCCATTCGGATCTTGGAATCTCAAAGGATTTCCGGTTACGTAAATATAGGTGCTGGGGCCGCCTCTTAAGCCGACAGGATCGGATTCGACGTATCGCCCCGTGCTTGGATCGTAGTCGCGGCGATAGTTGTAGTTCAACCCTGTCTCGCTATCGAAATACTGGCCGGGAAACCGCAAGTTAAGCCCCTGCACACTCGGTTGATTCGTACCAAACGCACTTCCAAAGAAATCCCACTTCCAAAGCACCACA
>VBNZ01000085.1:32323-33836 GCA_005877675.1 Gammaproteobacteria bacterium | reverse complement strand
GCAACTTGGCGCGCGCTTCGCTTTCGCTTGCTGCGAGTTTGCCGAGCAGCAGCATTTCCGCGCACAGCGCGAGCGTCACCTCGTGCAAGCGTCCGGGCCGCGACTTACCGGTGAGGTAATCGATCGCGCCGCGCACTTCGATTGCGTTGCCGGCGTAGGGCGCGAGCGATTCGTTCATATCGGTCAGCAGCGCCGACGTGAGCATGCCCGCACCATTGCCGACGCCGACGATGCTCTGCGCGAGCTCGACCGATTTGTTGTACGTCGGCATGAACGCACCGGAGCCGACTTTCACATCCATCACGAGCGCATCGAGTCCGGCCGAGAGTTTCTTCGACAGGATAGAACCCGTAATCATCGCGACCGATTCGACCGTTGCGGTCACGTCGCGGATCCCATAGAGACGCTTGTCCGCCGGCGCGAGCTGCGCGGTCTGGCCGATGATCGCGACACCGACGTTTTTCACCACTTCGCGAAAGCGCGCAACGTCTGGCGTCGTGCAATAACCCGGAATCGCATCGAACTTGTCGAGCGTGCCGCCGGTACCGGAAATCATCGGCACGTAGCCGCCGCAGGCCGCGATCATCGGTCCGAGCAGGAGCGACACGACATCGCCGACGCCACCGGTCGAATGCTTGTCGACGATCGGGCCGGGGAGATCGAGCCCGCGCCAATCGAGCACCTCGCCCGAATCGCGCATCGCGCGTGTGAATGCGACACGTTCGTCCAGGCTCATATCGTTGAAGTACACCGCCATCGCGAGCGCGGCAGCTTGGCCTTCGCTGACGCTGCCGTCGGCGAGGCCGCGCACGAAGAAACCGATTTCTTCGGCGCTGAGCGTGCCGCCGTCGCGCTTCCTGCGAATGATTTCCTGGGTCAAAAACATGATGAGCACCTGAGTGAATGGCGCGTCATCCCCGCGAAAGCGGGGATCACTGGCGTTGATTTCAAAAAATGAGAGGCACTGGATTACATGCCGCTCCTGCGGCATACCCTCCGGGCATTCGCTACGCGAAAGTTCGCTCCGGTATCCTGCCTGCGCAGCCCCGCTGGCGCAGGAATAACGGCAGTCGGACAAGTACGCCGCTAGACGCCGTACGGTATCCAGATATTCTTTACCTGCGACGCATGCGCGAGCACCATGCGCCCGGCGCTTTGCGCGCTGTCGTACCAGTCGCGGCCTTTTGCGCCGCCGACCCATGTGCGCTTGAGCGACCCGGCCGACAGCCGCTCGACTTCGGCGCATCCGGCAGCCGAACCATCGTGGCGCCACATCGCGTCGACATCGGAGTGCGCGGCGAGGATGCGCGCGAGTTCGTCTGCGCCGCCGGTAACGATATTGACCACCCCATCGGGTAGGTCGGAGGTATCGAGCACCTGATACAGATCGGTCGCTGACAGCGGATGCGCTTCGGAAGGCACAACCACCACACGATTGCCGAGAGCGATCGCAGGCGCGACGAGCGAGACCAAACCGAGCAGCGGCGCCTCGTTTGGGCAGACCATGCCGATC
>VBNZ01000085.1:29427-32294 GCA_005877675.1 Gammaproteobacteria bacterium | reverse complement strand
CGGCGGCTGGTGCGCAAGGCCGTCGTACTTGTCGGCCCACGCAGCGTAGTAGAACAGGCGCTCGATCGCCGCATCGACTTCCCTCGATGGGTTGCGCATGCCCGTCATCGCAGCGAGGCGTGCGGCGAATTCATCCGCGCGCGCGGCGAGATTCTCGGCGACGTAGTAGAGCACCTGCGCGCGGTTGTGCGCGGTCGCCTTGGCCCAGCCTGCGGCTTTGTGCGCGGCTTCGACCGCATTGCGGATGTCCTTGCGATTGCCTTCGCCGACCTCGGCCAGCAAGGTGCCATCTGCACCATGAATCGCACGGCTGTACGCGCCGTCCGGGCGCACCTGTTTGCCGCCGATGTAGAGCTTGGCGGTGCGATCGATTGCGGGCGCGGCTTGCCCGCCTTTTGCTTTGGTTTTGCTTTTGAGCGCCGGTTCGCGCAGCGGCGCCTGCGGGCGCGCATCTTCGGACTTCGGCACGAGATATTCGTACATGCCTTCGCGTCCGCCTTCGCGCCCGAAGCCCGATTCGCGATAGCCGCCGAAGCCGCACGATGCGTCGAACTGATTCGCAGTATTGACCCACACCACGCCGGCCTTGATCTGCGGAGCCACATCGAGCGCGAGACTGATGTTCTCGGTCCATACGCATGAGGCGAGACCGTATACGGTGTTGTTCGCGAGCGTTACCGCTTCGGGCGGCGTGCGGAAACTCATCGCGACCAGTACCGGCCCGAATATTTCCGCCTGCGCGACCGCCGCCGACGTCGAGGCGCCGGTGATCAGGGTCGGCGGATACCACGCACCCTTCGCCGGCAATTCACACGCGGGCGATTGATAGATCGTGCAGCCTTCCGCGCGCGCGGATTCGACGAGCCCAGCGATGCGTTGCTGCTGCACCGGATCGACCAGCGCGCCGACATCGATCGATTTGTCCTGCGGCGCACCGAGGCGCAGCGTGTCCATGCGCGCGCGTAATTTTGCGAGGAAACGCTCCTCGATCGACTCCTGCACGAGCAGGCGCGAGCCCGCGCAGCACACCTGGCCCTGATTGAACCAGATCGAATCGACCAGACCTTCGGCGGCGGCGTCGAGATCGGCGTCTTCAAACACGATGAATGGCGATTTGCCGCCGAGTTCGAGCGAAAGTTTTTTGCCGCTGCCCGCGGTCGCGATGCGGATCAGGCGGCCGACCTCGGTCGAGCCGGTGAATGCGAGCTTGTCGATACCCGCGTGCTTGACGATCGCCTCGCCGACACGGCCATCGCCGGTGAGCATGTTGACCACACCTGCAGGCACGCCGGCCTGCACGCATATCTCGGCGAACAGCATTGCGCTGAGCGAGGTGAATTCCGCCGGCTTGAACACGACCGTGTTGCCCGCAGCGAGCGCGGGCGCGATCTTCCACGCAAGCATCAGCAGTGGAAAATTCCACGGCACGATCTGCCCGACCACGCCGACCGGACGATAATCGGCGAATTCCTCGGCCTGCAGTTGCGCCCAGCCCGCGTGGTAATAGAAATGCCGCGCGGCGAGCGGCAGATCGATATCGCGCGTCTCGCGGATGGTCTTGCCGTTGTCGAGCGATTCGAGCACCGCGAACAGACGCGAATGTTTCTGCAGCAGACGCGCGAGCGCGTACAGCACTTTTGCACGGCCATGGCCGCCGAGTTTTCCCCAGGCTGGCTGCGCACGGCGCGCGACCTTCACCGCGCGATCGACGTCCGCATTGGTGGCTTGCGTCAACTCGGCGAGCTGCGTGCCATCCGCCGGGTTATACGCGGCGAACAACTCGCCGGGCTTGCTCCAGGTGCTGTCGACGAACAGGCCGAATTTGCGCTTGTGTGCGTCGAGCCACGCTTGCGCTTCCTTGATGCTTTCCGGCGCGGGACCGTATTCCATCGTCGTGAGAATCTCGTTGATCTTGTTCATGGCATGAAGTCCTGATGCTTACGGCGTCGCGTGGCGATGCGCGGCCGAATAATTGCCGGTGACGTAGTATTCGAGCTGGCGCTCGATGTCGGTCAAAAGGCTCGATGCGCCGATGCGGAACAGATGCGGCTGCAGCCACTCGTTGCCGAGTTCCTCCTTCATCAGCGCGAGATATTGCAGCGCGGTCTTGGCCGAGGCGACGCCGCCGGCAGGTTTGTAGCCGACCTTGAATCCGGTCTGCTCATGGTATTCGCGGATCGCGCGCGTCATCACGAGCGACACCGGGATCGTGGCGTTGACAGCTTCCTTGCCGGTCGAGGTCTTGATGAAGTCCGCACCGGCCATCATGCAAACCCATGACGCCTTGGTGACGTTTTCGAGCGTGACGAGCTCGCCGGTCGCGAGGATCGCCTTCACGTGCGCATCGCCGCAGGCGATGCGATATGCGCGCATCTCGTCGTACAGCGCCTGCCAGTTGCCGGTTAGTACATGCTGGCGCGTGATCACGATGTCGATCTCGCTCGCGCCCGCAGCGACGGAAAGCTCCACTTCGCGCACCTTGGTCTCCACGCTGGTCAAGCCTGCGGGGAACCCGGTCGAGACCGCGGCGATGGGCAGGCGTCCGTTCAGCACTTTCGCCGCGGCCGCGATCATCTCGTGATACACGCACACCGCGCCGACGTGCAGATCGGACACGCCGAGCGCCTCCATCAGATCGGTGCGCAGCGGGCGCAGCGCCTTCATGCACAGGCGCTCGACGCGACCGGGTGTGTCATCGCCGGACAGCGTGGTCAGGTCGATCAGCTGGATCGCGCGGATCAGCCAGGCAGCCTGATATTCTTTTTTTACCGTGCGCCGGTTGCCCAGACTCGCGGCGCGACGATCGGCGGCGGCACGATTGACGCGCAGGCGGTTGATCCAGCCGAGGTCGAGTCCGATCGCCTCGT
>VBNZ01000085.1:28578-29401 GCA_005877675.1 Gammaproteobacteria bacterium | reverse complement strand
AGCAAATTCTTTCCGTTTGCGAGCGGCTTCACGCCTAAGTGGTGCGCCAAGGTTTGACCGATATCCGAGAAAGTGTCTGAGATGCCCAACGCGTGCGAGCGCACGTCGGGGCCGAAGAACAGCATCGGGATGTGTTCGCGCGTGTGATCCGAACCTCGTGCGGTCGGGTCGCAGCCGTGATCTGCCGTAATGACGCCGATATCGCCGGGACGCATCTTCGCGATGAACTCGGGCAGGCGCGCGTCGAGTTCATGCAGCGCATTGGAGTAACCGGCGACATCGCGGCGGTGGCCGAAAGCCTGATCGAAGTCGACGAAATTGACGAACGCGAGCGAGCCGTCCTGCGCCTCTTCCTGCGCTGTGAGCAGCGCATCGAACAGTGCCATATTGTCCGCGCCCTTGAGCACGCGCGTGACACCCTGCGTCGCGAAGATGTCGTTGATCTTGCCGATGGCGATCACGTCGCGCCCGGCTTGTTTGACATGATCGAGCAGGGTCGGCTCGTGCGGCGGCACCGCGTAGTCGTGACGGTTTGCGGTGCGCTTGTAATCGCCGTTTGTGCCAACGAACGGACGCGCGATGATGCGGCCGATGTTGTATGGTTTGACCAGTTCGTAGGCTTTCTCACACAGATCGTAGAGGCGCTGCAAGCCGAACGCTTCCTCGTGACAGGCGATCTGCATCACCGAATCGGCCGAGGTGTAAATGATCGGCTTGCCGCTTGCGACATGTTCGTCGCCAAGGCGATTGATGATCTCGGTGCCCGAGGCATGGCAGTTGCCAAGAAAGCCCGGCATTTGCGTTTGTTGCTGCAGCTTCGCCG
>VBNZ01000085.1:27986-28448 GCA_005877675.1 Gammaproteobacteria bacterium | reverse complement strand
CTCGGCCCAATTGCCGCTCGCGATCTGGCCGGCCGCGGCGAGGCCGAGTTTTTCCAGCGTCGGCAAGCGCATCGGCGTGCCACGCTGTTCGGCCCAGGCCGCGATATGGCCGAAGGTATTGGTGCCTGCGTCGCCATATTTGGCGGCGTCCGGCGCCGCGCCAAGGCCGAACGAATCCAGCAATAAAATAAACGCACGTGACACTTGCTTCCCCTTCCGCTCTCTTCTTCTCGTCTAGTCCCGCCCAGTGTAGGGCGCAACGGCCCGCGGCACAAAGGGGCGGCCGCATGCGGTTTTCCAAGGGTCTCAGACGCTGAGATCGGGCCGGGGCATGCTGCGCGCATCATCCACTGGAGACCCGCCATGCCGACCGCAGTCACGCGCTCCCGCTCGCCCCGTTTCGCCGCTGCCAATACGGCATCCGCGTCTGATCTTGCGCTGCGCATTGCCGGCGCCTGGCTC
>VBNZ01000085.1:20106-27866 GCA_005877675.1 Gammaproteobacteria bacterium | reverse complement strand
CGGCGTCTCGCATAGCACGCTCGCGCGCCTGCGTGCACAACGGCGCGGTCGGGCTACGCGCGGCACGCGGCACAATCGCAAAGCCTCGCAGCGCCGCCCGCCGATCTGGTCGGTGGCGCTAAAGCCCTAGTCGGTAATGCCGAGCCGCTTGCGCTCGAGCCGGCGCAGGAATTCATCCATGATGCGGCGGTAAAGATCCTCGCCGAGATATTCGTCTTCGACACCGGCATCGATCGACGGGTTGTCGTTCATTTCGATCACGACGACACGATCGCCGACCTGCTTCAGATCAACGCCGTAGAGACCATCGCCGATCGGTCCGGTCGCTTTCAGCGCGAGCTTGACCACGTCGGAGGGCGCATCGCGCACCGGCAGCGTCTTGAAGCCGCCGGATTTCTGTGTCGCGTTCGCGCCGTGGTTGTAGATCTGCCAGTGCCCGCGCGACATGAAGTACTGGCACGCATACAGCGCCTGGCCGTCGAGCACACCGATGCGCCAGTCGAATTCGGTGAACATGAATTCCTGCGCGAGCACCAGTGCGGTGTGCTGGAACAAGTCGTCCGCTGCGGCCTTGAGCTGCTCGGGCGTCTCGACCTTGACGATGCCGCGCGAGAACGAACCATCCGGTATCTTCAATACGATCGGAAAGCCGAGCAGGTCGGGCAGTTCGGCCAGGTGCCGCGCGTCGTCGCGATAGAGGATCTCGGTCTTCGGCGTCGGCAGCTTGCGCGACTTCAAAAGGTCGTGCAGATAAATCTTATTCGTGCACTTGAGGATCGAGCCCGGATCGTCGATCACCACCATGCCTTCCTTCTCCGCCTTGTTGGCGAAGCGGTAGGTGTGGTTGTCGAGCGCGGTGGTCTCGCGGATAAACAAGCCGTCGTATTCGGCCAGGCGCGAGTAATCGTTCTTGCTGATCGGCTCGACCTCGATGCCGATTTCCTTGCCGGCTTCGATGAACGATTTGAGCGCGCGCTTGTTCGATGGCGGCATCGCTTCGTTCGGGTCGGTCAGCATTGCGATGTCGTAACGGTAAACCTTGCGCGCGCGCGGTTTGCGCCAGAGCTTTTTCGAGAACTTGTCGAGTGCCGCGGCGAAGGAATCTTCCTGCTGATCGGTCAGCGTGTGCAGGCCGGCGGGCTTGATTGCAGCGATCTGCCAGACCTTCTCGCGCTCGAATTCCAGGCGCAGAATCGGGCACGGAAACGTCTTGGTTTCGCCGAAGTATACAAGTACACCGAAATCCGTGGTGTCGCGTCCGCCTTCGGGCAGGAACTTGATCAGTTTCTGGTTGAGATCCTCGATATCGAGGCCGTAAAGCGCGCGCTTGCGCAAATCATTGATCGCGCGCACCGAAGGAATCACCTTGTGCCCGCGCGCCTCGGCCAGCAGCGAGACGTAGTAGCCGATGCCGAGGTATTTGTAGCTGCGGCACAGGTTGATCACCTGCACGCGCTCCTCGTCGCGCTCGATCGGCTCCTTCAGGTAATCCTGCGCGGCGACGACGTTGTCCGACGGATAATACGATCCCCAGTCCGAGGCCCGCTCCACGACGATGACGAGGCGGCTCATGCGTGCAGCGCCTCAATATGTATACTTTTTCGGCTTGGGGGTTCAAGCATGGCGGTCCGCGCCGGAGCAATCAAGGCGCGCAGTGTGACATAGTTGCGGCGGTTTGAATCTAAGAAAAAAGTAATGGACGTACGTTCGGGTAAAGCAGACTTATGGAAGTATCGTCATTCCGGCGAAAGCCGGGATCCATCCTGATCTGGGCTCCTACTGCGGAAATGGATTTCAAACTGCATCCGCAGCTTGCCCTTCGGGCCATTCGCCACGCGAATGTTCGCTTTGGCATCCTGCCCACGTAGTCCGGCTTTCGCCGCAATGACGAGCAAAGCTAAACTACCTCACGCTCTCATTTGTCGGCTTTCCCGTGTCCGAAACCGTGTCCCATTCCGATTGCACGATCCGCCGAGCTGTAGCGGATGATCTCGATGCCCTGGTCGCGCTCGAACACGCGTCGTTCAACACCGATCATCTGTCGCCGAGGCAATACCGTAAGCATCTTGCTAGCGCGACGGCGCGCGTGCTCGTCGCGGTCGATCGCATCGGGTTACTCGGCAAGGCGCTGGTGTTCTTCCGCCACGCCAGCCCCATCGCGCGGTTGTACTCGATTGCGGTCGCTGATCGCGCGCGCGGGCGCGGCATCGCCAAGGCGTTACTCGCCGCTGTCGAGGAGGCCGCGCGCGCCCACGGCTGCCGCACGATGCGGCTCGAAGTGAGCCAGAGCAACCCCGCTGCGATCGCGTTGTATGAGCGCTACGGCTACCGCCGCTTCGCCGAACGCCGTGAATACTACGAAAACGGCGAGCATGCATGGCGGTATGAGAAGGCCCTGTAACCAGGATCCATAAAGGGCGGTTCAAAGCCGAAGATGCGCACTACGCGACGATGACCGCGGGTATCAACGTAGAGGAGCTCAGAATCGTTGCTGATGGTGCTTGCTGGTACCATCTGCGGCCAATCGCGGGCGCCGCATCGCCGGGCGCTGAAGCGGTGCCGCGTAGCGAGCCAATGTAACAATGGATGCGTTGATGGCAATGGGTCACATCGGCTAACCTTCGCCGGATACTAAATAGGGAGTTGCAGAAAATGGAAAGTGCAAAACGTATAAAGCGCTCGTGCGGAACACTCAGTCTCTTTCTAGCCATCACTTTTTGCAGCGCCACATATGGCCTGATGAATCCTGCCGTTGCAGCGGAATCTCAGGTGACGCATCCGCGTCTAATTACACAGCCGATCGACGAAACAAAAAAAATTGCCATAGTGGGCAGTGTTCCTACACAAGCGAACGCAAAAAACGATCGCGGGAGAGTCAATGACGACTTCCCACTAGCGCACATGTTGCTGGTTTTGAAGCGCTCGCAGGAACAAGAAGTAGCGTTAAAGCAGTTCATGGACGAACAGAAGGATGTGAGTTCTCCGAACTATCACCATTGGTTGAATGCGCAAGAGTTCGGCGAACGCTACGGCTTGGCGGAGAATGACGTCGAAGCTATTACGAAGTGGCTGACCACCGGTGGATTCACGGTCAACAAAGTTCTGACCAATGGAGTAGCTATTGATTTTTCTGGAACGGCCGGCCTTGTTCGCAAGCATATGGGGGTGGAAATCCATGCGTTGAACGTCGATGGTGTCGACCACATCGCCAATATGAGCGACCCGCAAATTCCGGCGGCACTGGCGCCGGCAATTACGGGCATCGCATCAATGCACGATTTTTTTCCTAAGCCGGCTTATTCTTTTCCGCCAGGCTCTAATGGTTACCCCCTTCATATCGCGACGCCCGCAGATCTCGCTACGATCTACAACTTGACCTCGTTATTCCAGGCAGGGTATTCGGGACAAGGTCAGACTATCGCTACAATAAATGACTTTAACATGCCGATATCTACGGATTGGACTGCGTTTCGATCCACCTATGGGCTTTCCGGATTCACCGCCGGCTCGATGACAGTAGTTCATCCTGGAGGATGCGCGGACCCGGGAAATGGAACGGGGCCGTCGTATCTCGAACCATTAATGGATCCGCAAATGGTTACCGTTTCTGCGCCGAGCGCGACGATACTCGCAGCTTCATGTCAAAACGGCACCACTACCTCTGGATTGCTGCTCGCAATGCAAGGGCTAATCAATCAAGCATCACCGCCTGACATTATTAGCGTCAGCTACCAGATAGTAGAACAGGGTTACGCTTCTTATTTAGCGGCATTTGTTTCCGCATACCAGCAGGCGGTCGCGGAAGGTATTTCGATATTTGTAAGCTCCGGTGATTTGGGGGGCAGCAGCGGGGATTGGGTCTATGGATTTTCCGTTAACGGCTTTGCTTCGACCCCATACAACGTAGCCGTTGGAGGTACTCAATTCTACGGGACCTGGGTTGATGGAACAGCAGGTACCTCATGGTCATCCACTAATTCAGCGACATATGGCTCCGCACTGTCGTACGTTCCGGAATTAGCCTGGAATACGAGTTGCGCAAACAGCCAGTCCGCTTCTTTTCGCGGATTTCCCGCAACGTATGGCAGCGCAGGGGCGTGCAATAGCTACGACAGTAGTTATGACCCGCGGCAAAACTTTGCGGGCGGGGGCGGGCCGAGTATTTGCGCAACAGGGCAGCCATCGTCTTCATCACCATATATTGGCACCTGCGCCGGTTGGCCAAAACCCGCTTGGCAAACCGCAGTAGGAAACCCGAATGACGGAGTACGCGATCTTCCTGATGTCTCGTTAGCTGCGTGGTCGATAGCAATGTGCAATAACGGGTGTGGATCAACTCCAAACGGTATTGGAGGCGGAACGTCAGCTTCCGCACCGCTCATGGCGGGTATTCAAGCACTGATTAATCAAAAAACTGCTTCGCGGTGGGGAAACCCAGCTCCAATTTATTATCAGCTTGCGGCTTCTCAATACAATACGTCCGGTAGCGCTACCTGCGATTCGAATTCATCAAGCGGCGTATCTGCCTCGTGTATTTTTAATGATATTACAAAAGGAAATACCGACTATCCTTGTAGAGGTTCATTTGACTGTTACTACGGGACACCAGCTTCCGGCAACTATGGCGTTTTGTCCCTATCAGCTACCTCCTACCAACCTGTGTACCCAGCAACGGCAGGTTGGGACTTCGCCACTGGCTTAGGCTCCGTCAACGCCTATAACTTGGCCAATGCGTGGCCCAAATCAAAAAAGAAAATAGTTTCTATTCTATCAATCATCTTCAACAATGACGATTGACTGCATCGACATAAATATCTTGCATTTCAACATCGGAGACTGACTCTGAACAATGCAATTGGAATCTGTGGTTCATAACCGACGAATCAAATTCAAATCCGCGTCAATTAGGAAGAAGTGATCATGAACTTAATAAGTAAGGCTTTGATAAAATACAGCGCTTTTTCTGCGTCAATTCTATTCGCGCAAACTGCATCTGCTACTATTATTGCATTTACAGAAGTCCCAACCTATTGGAGACTAGTAAATATCGAGGGCAATTCAGTTTACAGTACCACTCCCTATGTTTCCATAAGTTACGGAACCGCCACTAAAACCAACAATGGAACCACCTTGTGGCCCAGCACGACAGGTTGTTATGGCTTGCAACTAGGTTCAAATTCGGCCAATAATACTAGGCTATTCAATTTTATACTTCTTTCACAACAGACTCAAAGTCCGGTTACTTTATATTACGATGCCGGAACCTGTATTATTCAGCAATTCGCCACTCCCCAAACATAATCGATTAGCGTTGAACCTCATTCTCCCATAGCACGAGGTGCGACTCTGAGCGAGCCGATGAGCGCAAGGCAGCCTGATGCAAACTCACTCAGGCAAGGCGCAATAATATAGATTCATACCAGCAAAAGCCGAGCAGAAAGCGAAAAGTTGTCCAGGCAAACGGGGCCAGCTCGGTGCCCCGGGGGAACCGCTGAGGCGCGCTTTGCTACCATTGGTCCCTGAACAGGAACCGCCATGTTGCGATTTGACGCGCGTTCTCTGATCCTCGTTGCATCCGCCGGACTCACTGGATGTGCGACCGCACTCTTGCAGCCGCCGCAACTGCAGCCGCCGGTCGCGGCGATCCATGCGCATCCGATCTCCGCGCCGGGCGGCATGCGCGTCGACAACTATTACTGGCTGCGCGACGACACGCGCAGCAAGCCCGAGGTGCTCGACTATCTCAAGGCCGAGAATGCGTACTACGCGCAGATGACCGCGCATACGCAGGGCTTGCAGGAGACCTTGTTCAAGGAAATCACCGGTCGTCTCGCGCCGGACGATGCCACGGTGCCGGCGAAATATCGTCACTGCCGGTACCAGTCGCGCTTTGTCGCGGGCGCCGAATACGCGCTGCATGTGCGCCGTTGTGGTCGCGTCGATGCGCCGGAGGAAGTATTGCTCGACGGCCCCGCGCTCGCGCAGGGGCACGATTTTTACGCGATCGGCGCACACGCGATCGCGCCGAACGAACAGATGCTCGCGTGGGCCGACGACACCGCAGGGCGCCTGCAGTACACGATCCGCTTCAAGGATCTCGCCAGCGGCAAAGTCCTGCCCGATGCGCTCAAGGGCACCGCCGGATCAATGGCCTGGGCGGATGACAACCGCACGCTGTTCTATGTCGAGAACGATCCGGTCACGCTGCTCACCGTGCGCGTGAAGAAGCACACACTCGGCAGCGATCCGAAAACCGACCAGACGGTCTACGAGGAACGCGATCATAGCTATTACATGGGTGTGGGCCGTAGCGGCGACGACAAGTTCATCGAGATCAGCGAACACTCGACGCTGTCGAGCGAGATCCGCTTCATTCCGGCGAGCCAGCCCAAGGCGCGGTTCAAGGTGTTGGCGCCGCGCGAGCACGAGCTCGAATATCACGCCGAACATATCGACCGGCGTTGGGTGATCCGCACCAATTGGAACGCAAAGAATTTCCGCGTGATGCAGGTCGACGATGCGCAGGTCGGCGACAAGGTGCGCTGGCGCGAGATCGTGCCGACCCGGAGCGACGTGCTGATCCATCGCATCGCGCTGTTCAAGAACTATCTGGTGATCGACGAACGCAGCGACGGCCTCGCGCGCGTGCGCATAAAACCCTGGCGCGGCGGCGCGGACAGCTTCGTCGCGGCCGACGACACCGACTATGTCGCCGAGATCGGCGACAACCGCGAGCAGGATACCGACACGCTGCGCTACAACTACACCTCGCTGGTCACGCCCGATACGGTCTACGACGTCGATATGAAGTCCGCCAAGCGCGAACTGAAGAAGCGCGATGCGATCGGTGGCGGTTTCGATGCGGCGAACTACGCTGCAACGCGCGTATGGGCGATCGCGCGCGACGGCGCCAAGGTGCCGGTGTCGCTGGCCTGGCGCAAGGGCTACGCGCAGAACGGCACCGCACCGCTGTTGCAGATCGGCTACGGTTCGTACGGTGCGCCGAGCGACCCACGCTTCAATCCCGCGCTGGTGTCGCTGCTTGATCGCGGTTTCGTGATTGCAGTCGCGCATATCCGCGGCGGCGAGGAGATGGGGCGCGACTGGTACGAGCACGGCAAGCTGCTCGAAAAGAAAAACACCTTCACCGATTTCATCGACGCGACCGAGTTTCTGGTTGCGCAGAAATACGCGGCGAAGGACAAGGTATTCGCGTTCGGGCGCAGCGCCGGCGGCCTGCTCATGGGTGCGATCGCGAACCTGGCGCCGCAGGATTACCGCGGCATCTTTACTCAAGTGCCATTCGTCGACGTGGTCACGACGATGCTCGACGATTCGATTCCACTCACGACCAACGAGTTCGACGAGTGGGGCAACCCGCAGGACACGAAATTCTACGACTACATGCTGTCGTATTCGCCCTATGACAATGTCAGCAGCCAAGCGTATCCGGCGATGCTCGTCACCACCGGACTCAATGATTCGCAGGTGCAGTATTACGAGCCGGCGAAATGGGTAGCCAAGCTGCGCGCCCTCAAGACCGACAAGAATCCGCTGTTGTTCAAGATCAATATGGAGGCCGGCCACGGCGGCAAGAGCGGGCGCTTCGCGCGCTATCGCGAAGTCGCCGAGGCGTATGCGTTCATGCTCGATCAGTTGCCCAGGGAAACACCGCGCAAATAGCAAGGGCAGCCGTCTGGCCTCTTGTTACCAGCCTGCAGCTTTGAGCTTGTCGGCAGTCGCCGTATCGGCCGGCCGCG
>VBNZ01000085.1:9979-19866 GCA_005877675.1 Gammaproteobacteria bacterium | reverse complement strand
GTTATCGCGGTTGGCTTCCACTTGATTACGCGCGCATCGAGCTGCCACTCGTCACCGCGCAGCTCGCCGCTCGTGTGCGTGCCATCGGGGAAGTCCGCGCGCACGGCAAATTGCTGTGGCGCGACTTGGCGCGCGCTGATCGTCGCGACGTCAATCTCACGCGCAAGCAGGCGATAGCCGCGCAAGGTCAGCGCGCCGCCGCCGCTCAACGCGCAGACCAGGAGGAACATACTCATCCAGGCAAAGCGATGCGTCGCGCGCAACCGCCGCCGCGCGCGCGCGTGACGCACGCCCGCATGTGCGTGCGCGAGCGCGAACAACAGCGCAATCGCGCTGATTGCTACGAGCATGGGCAGCAGAAAATCGTCGCCGAAAAAATTCATCGCTCACCTCGCCATTGCGACACCTATTTCACCTCACTGCACACGCCTTGTCAGTGGGTCCCGCCGGAACTATATCTTCCGGCACTGGTCAGCAGATACCGTGTTTGTCGGAAAATAGCCGCGTCGATCGCAACGGCGGCGCGAACCCAAGGAGTGTCATGATGCGTGGAAAATTCGCTGTCGCCCTGATCGCTTTGATGTCCATGGCAGGACTCGCTCACGCGGACGACGATCCGCTCAAGGATCCCGCCGTGCAGAAGGCGCTGCGCGGTATGGCCAACGCCTCGACCTGGTACCACCCCGATCTGTTCGGCGAATTCGCCGGCATGCGCCACTACGCGCATCATGAATACAAGGACGCGCTCAAGTATTTCGAGGTCGGCGCCTACTATGCCGACAAGCTTTCGCAGCTCAGCATCGGCCTCATGCATATGAACGGCGAGGGCACGAGGAAGGACCCGGTCAAGGCGTATGCCTGGTTCGATCTTGCCGCAGAGCGCAGCTATCCCGATTTCGTCGCCACGCGCGACAGTCTGAAGAAAACGCTGACGCTCGGACAGCTCGCCGAGGCGCAGGGGCTGCGCGCAAAGCTGGGCGAGCGCTACGCCGACGCCGTGGCGAAGCCGCGCCTCGCAGTGCAGCTCAAGCAGGGCCAGATGCAGCTCACCGGTTCGCACACGGGTTTCGATTCCGGCGCCAATCAGGTCGCGACCAAGGAAAACTGCGGTCCCACCATCTACACTGGCGGGGTGGAAGCGCCGCAGGCGGGTTGCGGCGGATCGTCGCTGAATGCGAAGGAGCGCTGGGACCCGGATCTGTATTTCGCCTCGCGCGACCGCGAGTTCAAGGCGACGGTCAGCGTCGGTTCGATCCAGGAAGCCGGCAAGGCGATCGCCGCGCCGCCGACCTCGGCCGTGCCGCCGGAAACGCCAGCGGACAAGCCCGCGACGCAACACTGACGCCGTCTGCGCGGCCGTCGCAGGACGCGCCGCGCGCTATACTCACGGCGTAGTCTGAACGCCGGAGTTGCCATGTTGCGTACCTTCTTGCTCGTTTCGTTGCTCGCCTGCTCGCTCGCCGCCTGCGGCAATAAGGGCCCGCTCGTGCTGCCCGATGCGGCGAAACAGGATCAGCAGGAAAAAGACAAGGACGCCGCCAAGAAAGCGGCCGAGCCGGCGACAACGAAGCAGCCACAAGCGTAAGCGCGCGTCACGATGGGCTTGGCCTTCACCAAGATGCATGGCATCGGCAACGATTTCGTCGTGCTCGACTGCCGCGAGCGCGCGTTCGCACTCGATGCAGCCACAATCGCGCGCCTCGGCGATCGGCACACCGGCGTTGGCTTCGATCAGCTGTTGACGATCGAGCCCGCGCGCGATCCTTCGTGCGAGTTCTACTACGGCATCTACAACAGCGACGGCTCGCCCAGCGGCCAATGCGGCAATGGCGTGCGCTGCGTGGCGGCGTGGCTCAAGCGTGCGGGCGCACTGCGTGCAGGCGCGGTGCGGTTGCAGAGTCCGTCGGGGCCGGTCGCGGTCGAATTGCTCGACGCTGGCCGCGTGCGTGTGGACATGGGTGTGCCGCGCTTTGCGCCGGCCGAGGTTCCGCTCGATCTGCCGGCAGCCGAGGTGTATGCGCTGCAAGTCGCCGGCAGCGATCTGCGCTTCGGCGCGGTGTCGATGGGCAATCCGCATGCGGTGATCGAGGTCGCGGATGTCGCCAGCGTACCGCTCGCAACGCTAGGTGCGGCATTGTCCACAAATGCGCATTTTCCACAAGGCTGCAACGCCGGTTTCGCGCAAGTGCTCGATCGCGCGCACGTGAAGCTGCGCGTGTACGAGCGCGGCGCGGGCGCGACGCTGGCCTGCGGTACCGGCGCCTGCGCGGCGATGGTGGTGCTGCGCCAGCGCGGCAAGCTCGACGAGACGGTCGCGGTCGAACTGCCAGGCGGCACGTTGGAAATTTCCTGGGCGGGCCCAGGCCATTCCGTATGGATGACCGGCTCGGCCACGTTCGTTTACGAAGGAGAAATCGATGAGTGACGCCGGCCACGCGCTGACGCCGAACGAGATTGCGAGCTACCTGCGCCGCCATCCGGCGTTCCTGCACGATTATCCCGACCTCGCGCTGACGCTGACGCCGCCGCGCGAAGAAGGCAAGACGACCTCGCTTGCGAGCTACCAGCTCGAAGTGCTGCGCGACAAGAATCGTGAGCTGGGCCGGCGCCTGGTCGACCTGAGCGCGATTGCGATCGAGAACGAAGAACTCGTGCAGCGCGTGCATGCGCTCACTGTCTCATCGATGCGCGAGGCGACGCTCGCCGCAAGCGTGCGCCGCGTGGTCGGTTCGCTGCGCGAGGATTTCCAGGATAAATTTTCTTCGCGGGTCCATCCGCACGAACCCGGCAGTCCCTGGCCCGACCCTTCAATTCTTGTGCGCCTGGTGCTATTTCGCGCCGATCCCGAACTGCCGGCAGCCGACTGGTTGATTCTGCAGCCGCAGGGCGCGGGCGCGGAGTTCGCCACGTTCCTCAAGGAAGGCGAACCGCTGTGCGGCCGCCTGCAGCCGGAAAAACTCGATGCGCTCTACGCGGCGCATGCAGGCGAAGTGCATTCGTCGGTACTGCTGCCTCTGGTCGACGGCGAACACACGCTCGGCATGCTCGCGATCGGCAGTGCCGATGCGAACCGCTTCCATCCGGGCATGGGCACGGTGTTCCTCAAACTGATCGCGCGAACGGTCGCCGCGGCGATCGGACGCTTCGAGGCGAAGTGAGCGCCGATCCGCTCGATGACACCGTCGCGCGGTTTCTCGACTACCTGCGCGTGCAGAAGGATTATTCGCCGCAGACACTGATCCGCTATCGCCACGATCTGGCGCGTCTCGCGCAATTTGCGCGCAGCCGGAACGTCGCGGATTGGAGCACGCTGCGCCCCGATGCCGTGCGCAGTTTCATTGCCGGCGAACATCGCGACGGCATCGCACCGAAGACGCTGCAGGCGCGCCTGTCCGCGTGTCGCAGCCTGTTCAAGTTTCTGCTGCGCAATGGCGAGATCAAGCACGATCCCGCCGCGGGCGTGCGCGCGCCCAAAGCACCGCGCAAACTGCCGCAGGTGCTCGATGTCGACGAGATGCAGCGCCTGGTCGAGATTCCGACCGACGGCGCCGAGGCCGTGCGCGACCGGGCGATATTGGAACTTTTATACTCGAGCGGCTTGCGTATTTCTGAATTGATCGACCTTCAATGGCGCAATCTCGATCTTGCCGATGCGAGCGTGCGCGTGACCGGCAAGGGCAGAAAGACGCGCATCGTGCCGGTCGGTTCGAAAGCGCTCGAGGCTTTGCGTGCGCTGCGCGAACAGGATCAGGTGACGAGCGAGGACGAGCCCGTTTTTCGCGGCCGCAATGGTACGGTGATCAGCGCACAGACCGTACGTGAGCGCATGAAGGGGTGGGCCAAAGCGCAGGGCATCACGCGTCGCGTGTATCCGCATCTGCTGCGCCATTCGTTCGCGAGCCATATGCTCGAATCTTCCGGCGACCTGCGCGCGGTGCAGGAGCTGCTCGGCCACGCCGATATCGCGACGACGCAGATTTACACGCATCTGGATTTCCAGCATCTCGCGCGTGTGTACGACGCGGCGCATCCGCGCGCGCGCAGGAAGAAGCAGACGTAGGTCGGGGTGAACGAACGCGAACCTCAACGCAAGGATCGGAAGCGTTGGGCATCGCTGCGCTCAGCCCAACCTACGAGCTGCAGGTCCTACTCGCTTTGCATTTCGGGAGGACGAACCGCCTCACATTCGCCTTTGCGAATTATGTCTTCAACTAGCATCTTCCCAGTGGAATCGACAATGCGCGTGTGAACGCGCTCGAAAGCATAGCCAGGCAAATCAGAACGAGGCTCGATCCAAGCTTTGCAGATCGCGGGAAGCACTTTCGCGTGCCAAGCATTGCGAAAGGCTTCCCCTTCCAAGGAGATAAGCGAAGACCAAGGAGCAAGCTTGGTATATTCGAAGTACACCGTCTGTGAGTCGAGGATTTTGACTTTCAAGTCTTGATCATTCAGCTCGATAATAAGTTGTTTCTCCAGCCAGGCTCGGTCGGCTTTTTCAGAAACCTTCTTCCCATTTTCGTACTGCGTTTCGTACATCAAGTTGCCATCCCGATCGTATGTGCGCTCTGCGCCGGACCGTTTGCCATCATGGAAGGTGCTTTCGGAGCGGGTATTTGGTGTCGTTAATCTGAACGGTCCGTTTTTTTTGCCTTTCTGATCTACGCACCATTCGGCTGTGTATCTAGGCGTTGTCATTGTTTTGTATTCGGCGCCGACAGGGCACGAAAGCAGGTTTGCCCTAACGGGTAAGGCAAACGAAAGGAGCGCCAGCACAGCAAGTTGTACTTGTGGACGCGGGCGCCGAGTCATATATGTCCGTGTGGTTTTTGCCGATTCTGAGCGGCATGGATACTAGCAACACCATGCGAATTGCGCCTATCGCCGCTTGGTTTCGCAAACCTTATCCCCATAATAAACACCAACCAAAAGCGGGTACATCATGCAGGACACTTTCCACGCCACCACCATCGTCTCCGTGCGCCGCGACGGCAAGGTCGTGATCGGCGGCGACGGGCAGGTCACGCTCGGCAATACCGTGGTCAAGGCCAATGCGCGCAAGCTGCGCCGGCTCGGCAGCAAGGGCGAGGTGCTTGCGGGGTTCGCGGGCGCGACGGCCGATGCGTTCACCTTGTTTGAATTGTTCGAGCAGAAGCTCGACAAATACGGCAACAATCTGACGCGCGCGGCGGTCGAATTGGCCAAGGACTGGCGTACGGATCGCCGCCTCGGCCGCCTCGAAGCGATGCTCGCGGTTGCGGACAAAGACGCCAGTCTGCTGATTTCCGGCAATGGCGATGTGCTCGAACCCGAGCAGGGACTCATTGCGATCGGCTCCGGTGGGCCCTATGCGCAGGCGGCGGCGCGCGCGCTGCTGCAGCACAGTGACCTGTCCGCACGCGAGATCGTCGAGAAGGCACTCGGCATCGCGGGCGATATCTGCATCTATACCAATCACAACGTCACGATTGAAGAGCTCTAGCTCTTGCTGTCATTCCCGCGAAGGCGGGAATCCAGTGCCTTTCGCTTTCGTGCGCATGAGCAAGAGAAATGTCGCTGGATTCCCGCCTTCGCGGGAATGACGAGAAAAAAACCGACGCATTCTTCATTCCGAATACTCATCCCCATTCAAGCTATGTCCTCACTCACCCCCCGCGAAATCGTCAGCGAACTCGACCGTTTCATCATCGGCCAGAATGCGGCCAAGCGCGCGGTCGCGATCGCGCTGCGCAACCGCTGGCGGCGCATGCAGCTCGATCCGGCGCTGCGCAACGAGGTCACGCCGAAAAACATTCTGATGATCGGGCCGACCGGCGTCGGCAAGACCGAGATCGCTCGGCGTCTGGCAGCGCTTGCGAATGCGCCGTTCATCAAGGTCGAAGCGACCAAGTTCACCGAGGTTGGTTATGTCGGCAAGGATGTCGAGCAGATCGTGCGCGATCTTGCCGATGTCGCGGTGAAGATGGCGCGCGAGGCGGCCAAGGCGACGGTAAAGTCGCAGGCCGAGGATCGCGCCGAAGAGCGCATCCTCGATGCATTGATTCCGCGCCGCGCGTCGAGCTGGGATCAGCCGCCGCCGGAGTCGCTCGACACGGACACGCGCCAGAAGCTGCGCAAGCAGTTGCGCGAAGGTGCGCTCGAAGATCGCGAAATCGAGATCGAAACCCAGGTCAATGTCGGCGTCGAGATCATGGCGCCGCCGGGCATGGAGGAGATGACCAACCAGCTGCGCGGCATGTTCTCGCAGATGGCGGGCAACAAGTCGCAGAAGCGCAAGCTCGCGATCAAGGCTGCGCGTCCGCTGCTGATGGAGGAGGAGGCCGCGCATCTCGTCAACGACGAGGAGATCAAAGCCAAAGCGCTCGACGCGTGCGAGCAGAACGGCATCGTCTTCATCGACGAGATCGACAAGGTTGCGCAGCGCGGCGATTGGGGCGGCGCGGGCGTGAGCCGCGAAGGCGTGCAACGCGATCTATTGCCCCTGGTCGAGGGCTCGACCGTGTCGACCAAGCACGGCATGGTCAAGACCGACCATATTCTGTTCATCGCGTCGGGCGCGTTTTCGCTGGCGAAGCCGTCGGATCTGATTCCCGAGTTGCAGGGCCGTTTCCCGATCCGCGTCGAGCTGTCGGCGCTCTCAGCGGGCGACTTCGAGCGCATTCTGCGCGAGCCGCACAGCGCGCTGACCAAGCAGTACGAGGCCTTGCTCGCGACCGAGGGCGTCAAGCTCGAATTCGCCGAGGATGGCGTACGCCGCCTTGCCCGAGAACATCGGCGCGCGCCGGCTGCACACGGTGTTGGAGCGGCTGCTCGATACGATATCCTATGAGGCTCCGGATCGCGGCGGGCAGACGTTCGTCGTCGATGCCAAGTACGTCGACGAGCACCTCGCGGCGCTGGTGCAGGATCAGGATTTGAGCCGCTACATTCTGTAAAAGCCCTCTCCTCCGCGCTCGCGCGGGGGAGAGGGGTTGGGTGAGGGGGGCGCTCTGCGCAAACCGAAACGTTTTGGAATGGGTATCCCGCCTCGCTCTTAGCTCTCTCCCCCAGCGCAGCTTGGGGGAGATAGGAACAGTCAGTGTCGCGCTGTGCGCGACGTATTTATTGAATTGAAGATGTCACCACCGATCAACCACCACCGCGACGGCAGCAACGTCGTCCAGTTCCGCGGACGTGGCGTGCGCGCGCAGCTGCGCGACGCGCTCGAATCGCGCGCGCCTGTGCGCGTCGCGCGCGAGAAAATTTCCTCGGGCTGGACACATGGGTATGTGATCGGCCTGTCGGCGGAGTTTTGCCTGGTCGCCGAAGTCAGCGATGCGATGCACTTCGACGGGTTCCTTGTCGTTGCGGTCGGCGATGTGAGCGCGGTCGAGGAAGATCCCGGCCGCGAATTTGTCGAACAGGCACTGAAGCTCAATGAGGAGACCTTGCCGGAGCTGCCGAATATCCAGCTCGACGACTGGGTCAGTGTCGCGCAGTCGGCCTCTTCGGTAACGCCACTGGTCTCGCTCAATATGCTCGACGACGAATCGGGCGAAATCAGCTATGTCGGCCGCCTCACTGGCGTCGAGCACGACGCGCTGATCCTGCAGGAAGTCGACCCGAACGCGCACTGGTATCCCGACACCGGTGCCTACGAATTCCCGGCGATCGGTTCGATCGCGTTCGGCACGCGCTATATGCTGCTACTGGCGAAGATCGCGGGTGTGCCGCCGATACCGCTGCCGCCTGAAGCGCTGCCGGCCTCGTGACGTTCTCGTAGAGGCGCGATTCATCGCGCCCCGCTTTTGCCGTTCTCAGGGTTAGCCAGCGCGGGTTCGACCGGTTGGATAAGATCGTCGAACCCCTACAACCGGGCCTACAGATGAATCCCACCCCCACCAACATCACCCTGCATCGCGCCTCTCATGTACTCGAAGTCGTGTTCGACACGGGCGAGACGTTTCGCCTGTCGTGCGAATACCTACGCGTGCATTCGCCGAGCGCAGAGGTGCAGGGTCACGGACCGGATCAGCGCGTGCTGCAGCATGGCAAGCGTGATGTGACGATCACGGAGATTTCACAACACCGGCATCTATTCGTGGAACGTGCTCTATGACCTCGGCCAGCATCAAGCGGAGAACTGGCAGGCCTATCTGGATGCTCTCGCGGCGGCGAAGCTGTCGCGCTAGACCGCGCAAGCGGCGCTTAGGAAACTCCGCAAGCGTTTCCGCGCACCACGGGTGGTCCGCCGCATCTGCAAAACACCAGGATGCGGTTTTGCGGAGCATCCTAAATGTTCGCGGGCTACAATCGCGCCTCAACCACGAGACCGTCGTCATGCCCGAAGAAATCGAAATCGACACCGATAAGCTGCGCGAAGCGATACACGAGGAAGTAGAAAACGAAGGCGGTGCGTTGCTGCGCACGGTCGCGCTGACGACCGCATTATTCGCCGCGGTCGCCGCAATCGGTTCGCTCGAGGCGGGCGGCACGGTGAACGAGGCGCTCGTGCTCAAGACCGAAGCGACACGCCTGCAGGCCGAAGCTTCTGACCAGTGGGCGTACTACCAGGCCAAGGGCATCAAGGCGTCGGTTGCAGAAACCCAGAAAGCGGTCTGGACCGCGCTCGACAAGACGCCGCCCGAAGAACTCGCGAAAAATCAGGCGCGCTATGCCGACGAGCAGAAAGACGCCAAGGAAAAAGCGCAGGAGCTCGAAAAAAAACGCGATGAGAAAGGCGTCGAAGCCGATCATCTGATGCATCGCCATCATTTCTATGCGCAGGCCGTGGCGCTGCTGCAGGTTGCGATCGCGCTCGGTGCGGTCGCCGCGCTCACGCGCAAGCGCCCGGCGTGGATCGCGTCTGCCGTGCTGGGTCTTGCGGGTGTGGGCGTGATCGCCTGGGCGTTCTTCATGCACTAACTTGCCATTTCGGCACAAGCCGGATTTCCGACCCGATCTAGTCTCGATTTGAGGTGCTAAACCACACAGCTCCCGGCCTCAGGTCGGGACGACAATTTTCTAGCGGAGAACACCATGGCTGCGCATTTCGAAGGCGATGTGAAAACGCTGTGGCTGGTCGAAGGCGAAGTCGGCGACGACAGCCCCGACCGGCGCATGCAGCTGCTGGAAAATTTTTCGTTCGTCGATCCGAATGGCGTGCGCTGGGAGGCCCCGGCGGGCCACGTCATCGACGGCGCGAGCATCCCGCGCATGCTCTGGTCGATCGCGGGCGATCCGTACGTCGGCACTTATCGCCGCGCCAGCGTGCTGCACGATGTGGCCTGCGACGTGCGCATGCAACCATCGAAGGTCGTACACCGCATGTTCTACGACGCGATGGTCGCCGATGGCACGAGTCAGGCGCAGGCTGTCGAGTTCTACACTGCGGTGCGCTTGTTCGGGCCGCATTGGGACGATCCGACGCCGCCTGCGCCGAAGCTGGCGCGGCGCAAGCCCAGCGAAACCGCGCCTCGACGCAGAATCGCAAAGCCCAAGCTGAAACCGCATCGACGGCTGCGCATCGACGAGGTTGAGCGCGCACTCGATCAATTGCTCGACGAATAGTTCGGGCGCATGGCGTAGAATTCGCGCCATGAGCGAAGCGCGACCCAAACCGGATACCACGCATTTCGGCTACCGCGACGTGCCGATCAACGAGAAGGAAAAACTCGTCGGCCGCGTGTTCACCTCGGTCGCGTCGAAATACGATCTGATGAACGACCTGATGTCGTTCGGCGTGCATCGCATCTGGAAGCGCTGGTTCGCCGCGACCAGCGGCGTGCGCGCGGGCGATCACGTGCTCGATCTCGCGGGCGGCACCGGCGACATTGCTGCGCTGCTGCTGGCGCGCGTGGGTGAAACCGGCCGGGTTGTCCTTGGAGACATTAACGCTGCGATGCTGCGCG
>VBNZ01000085.1:0-9897 GCA_005877675.1 Gammaproteobacteria bacterium | reverse complement strand
ACGTGACCGACAAGGATGCGGCGCTGCGCGAGATGCATCGCGTGCTGCGTCCCGGTGGTCGCGCGTTGATTCTCGAATTCTCCTCGGTGCGCTCGCCGCTGCTGAAACCGCTGTACGACTTTCATTCGTTCGAAGTGCTGCCGCGTCTCGGCGCGCTTATCGCCGACGATGCGGAAAGCTACCGCTATCTTGCCGAATCGATCCGCAAGCACCCCGATCAAGCCACGCTCAAGGCGATGCTCGAAGCGGCCGGTTTTGCGCGCGTCGACGTGCGCAATCTCACCGGCGGTATCGTCGCGATTCATCGCGGTTACAAGATCTGATCGCAGCGTATGCGCGTTCTGTTGACCGGCGCGCATGGATTCATCGGCGGCTTCATCGCAACGGCACTGCGCGAAGCGGGGCATAGCGTGATCGCCGCGGTGCGCAGTCCGCGCGGCGCGCACGAGATCGCCTGCGACTTTGCGCACGATGTCGATCCGGCGGTGTGGCTGCCGCGTCTTGCTCACATCGATGCGGTCGTCAACTGTGCCGGCATTCTGTGCGAAACCGCGACGCAGAAATTCGCTGCGGTTCATGTCGACGCGCCGGTCGCGTTGTTTCGCGCGTGTGTGCAGGCGCGCGTGCGCAAGGTCGTGCAATTATCCGCGCTGGGTGAACCCGAAGATGGCGAGTTCATCGCTTCCAAGCACCGTGCCGACGCGACGCTCGCGACGCTCGATCTCGACTGGACGGTGCTGCGCCCGGGACTCGTCTACAGCGCCAGCGGCGCGTACGGCGGCACCGCGCTATTGCGCGCGCTGGCGGCGTTGCCGCTGTTCTTTTTGCCGCAGCAGGGTGCGCAGAAGTTGCGCCCGATTGCGGCAGAAGACGTGGGCCTGGCGGTGGTCGCCGCACTCGACGCAGGCGGCGCGGCACGCGAGATCGTGCAACTCGTCGGTCCGCAGGCGCTGAGCTTTGGCGATTATCTGCGCGCCTGGCGCGCGTGGTTCGGGCTCAAGCCGGCGTTCGAATTGCACATGCCGCGGGTGCTGGTGAACGCGACGGTTGCATGCGGCGAAGCGCTCACCGCGGGACCAGTGTGCCGCGTGATCGCGAACTTGCTGCAGCGCGAGCGTGTCGGCGCGGCCGACGCGGGCGTGCGCATGACGACACAGCTCGCCCTCGTGCCGCGCAGCCTCGATGCGGCGCTGGCGCAGCGACCGAGTACGCCGAGCGATCTGCGCGATGCACAATTGTATACTTCAATGCCGGCGCTGCGCATTGCATTCGCGCTGCTATGGATCGCTTCCGGCCTGCTTGGCCTCGGTTTGTCGGCGGCCACGCTGCAGGCGATGGTGCCGGATTGGCCGCCCGCATTCGCGCAGTGGCTTGGCCGCGCCACCGGCGTGCTCGATCTATTGCTCGGTTTGAGCTTGTTATTCGGCGTGCAGGTGCGCCGTGTCGAGCGGCTGATGCTCGCGATGGTGCTCGCCTACACGGCCGGCATCGGCCTGTTCGCGCCACAGCATTGGCTCGATCCGTTCGGTGGACTGCTTAAGAACCTGGTTTTGATCGCTGCACTGTGGTTGCTGCTTGCACTGGAGCCGCGCGAGTGAATGCCTACGTCGCGCTCAAGTTCGTGCATGTGCTGTCGTCGACGTTGCTGTTCGGCACCGGCCTCGGCACCGCGTTTCATATGTGGATGACGCATCGCGGTGGCGACGTGCGCGCGATCGCGAGTGCGGCGCGGCTTACGGTGCGCGCCGACTGGTATTTCACGACGCCGGCCGTGATCGTTCAGCCGCTGTCGGGATTCGCGCTGATGCACGTGGCCGGATTCGTCTGGACGCAATCATGGTTGCTGCTCGCATTGATTCTTTACCTCATTGCAGGCGCGTGTTGGGTGCCGGTCGTGGTCCTACAGCAACGTGTGCAACGCATTGCCGCCGCTGCTGTCGAGTGCGGCGAATCCTTGCCGCCGATCTATTACCGCACGATGCGCCTGTGGTTTCTGCTCGGCTGGCCCGCTTTCGCAGCGGTCGTGATCACGTTCTGGTTGATGGTGGCCAAGCCGGCACTATGGTGAGGCAATCATTACATTAATTAACTGCGAAACGCGGCAAGCGTCGCGCTCAGCAGGTCTTTCGGCATAGTGCGCGACAGCGCGTGCACGGCATAATCGCGCGTCACTTCCGGGGAATCGCTATGCGCTTGAGTCTGATTTTTGCCGCCATTTCTTTGTTGAGTTTCAATGCCGTGTCCGCGGCTGAGCACGAGCGCGGCGAGCACGCGGAAAAATCCGCGGCGAAGGAAGGCAAAGGCGAGAAGGGCGACAAGGGGGAGAAAGGCGAGAAGGGTGAAAAAAGTGACGATGCTGCGCGCGAGCGTGCCGTCACGACGTCGCACAGCGTGGAAATCAACGGCCACGGCATCGGCTATCGCGCGACTGCAGGCACGCTGACGATCCGCGACGACAAGGGCAAGCCCGATGCGAGCGTGTTCTACGTTGCGTACACCGTCGGCGACGGTGGTTCGCATCGCCCGGTCACCTTCCTCTACAACGGCGGTCCGGGTTCGGCGAGCATCTGGCTGCACATGGGCTCGTTCGGGCCGGTGCGCGTCGCGACCACGAGTCCCGAAGCGACTGCGCCGGCGCCCTATCAGCTCGTCCCGAACGCGGACAGCCTGCTCGACAAGACCGACCTCGTATTCGTCGATGCGATCGGTACGGGTTACTCCAAGGGTTTGTCCAAGGCGAAGGACGAAGGCGACAAGGGCGAGAAGGACAAGGACGACAATCCGAACAAGCGCTTCTGGGGTACCGACCAGGACATCGATGCATTCGGCCGCTTCATCGCGCGCTACGTGACGGTCAACAAGCGCTGGAACTCGCCGAAGTTCCTGTTCGGTGAATCCTACGGTACGCCGCGTTCCGCCGGGCTCGCACGCTATCTCGAGGAGAAGGGCATTGCGCTCAACGGCGTCGTGCTGCTGTCGTCGATTCTCAACTACGGCTCGCGTCTGCCCGGGCTCGACAACGACTACGTCAACCTGCTGCCGACCCAGGCGGCGATCGCGTGGTACCACAACAAGGTGCCAAACAAGCCGGAAAACATGCAGACGTTTCTCGACGAGGCGCGCGTGTTCGCGCGCGGCGAGTACGCGGTTGCACTCGCGAAGGGACAGGATCTCGCGCCGGCGGAACTCGACGCGATGGCGCAGAAGCTCTCACGCTATACCGGCCTTTCGGCGGCATATCTGAAGGAAGCGAATCTGCGCGTGAGTCAGCCACGTTTCCGCAAGGAGCTGCTGCGCGGCGATCGCCGCACGCTCGGCCGCTACGACGGCCGCTTCGAAGGCATCGACGCGGACTCGGCCGGCGAGAATCCCGAAACCGATCCATCCGACACGGCGATACGCGGCGCGTTCACCGCCGCGTTCAACGACTACATCGAACGCGAGCTGCACTACACCAGCGAAGTCCCGTACGCGACCTCGGCCAACGGCGCGAACCGCGACTGGGACTGGAAGCATGCGATCCGCGGGTCGCAGCGGCCGGTGCCGCTGCCGATCATGGTGTCCGATCTGTCCGAGGCGATGCGCACCAATCCGCATCTCAAGGTGCTGTCGGCGAACGGCTGGTTCGATCTGGCCACGCCGTTCTTCGCCACCGAATACGACCTTGCGCATATGGATATCGACGCAAAGCTGCGCGCCAATCTGTCGTTCACTTACTATCCGTCCGGGCATATGGTGTACTTGAACCTGGATGCGCTGCGCCAGTTCAAGGCAGACCTCGCCAAGTTCTACGACGGTGCGACGCGTGCGCACTAGGCCCTGCTCGTCATTAGCGCGTTAGGGAAAAAGGCACTGGATTCCCGCTGAGAGCATGCGGGAATGACGAGCAAAAGATAGCGCGACGCAACGCTTTTTGTTTTGCCCGTCATTCGACGACGCGCGCAGGAGCGCGCGCGAACAGCAAAGCTGGCCCGAAGGGCGAGCGCCAGGATGGCGCGAGTAAAGCGGGGCAGCGCAGGCAGGATGCGGAAGCGAACACTCGCGCAGCGAATGGCCCGAAGGGCACGCGACAGGAGACGCGTGTTATCCAGCGCCTTTAGCATGTAGATACGATTGAAACATTAGCAGGCGAAATATTCCATGAAATCATTCCACCGCGCCGCTCTTGCGGGCTTGTTGAGTTTGTCTGCCATGCATTACGTTCATGCGGAAGCGATGAGTACCGAAACCGACCCGCATTCCTACGCGCAGCCGGACAAGGTGCGCGTCACGGCACTCGATCTGGATTTGTCGGTGTCGTTCGAAAAACATGTGTTGTCGGGCAGCGCGACGCTCGCACTCGATTGGCGCGACAAGGCTGCGCACGAGCTTGTGCTCGACACGAACGATCTGAAAATCGCCAAGATCGAAGCTGCGGACAAGTCCGGCAAGTGGGTGGAGGCGAAGTTCAAGCTGGACGCACCTGACGCGTTGCGTGGCGCGGCACTGCATGTCGCCTTGCCTGAGCAAAGTACAAAAGTGCGCATCGCATACTCGACCAGTTCCGATGCGGCGGGCTTGCAGTGGCTCGATCCCGAACAGACCGCGGGCAAGAAGCATCCGTTCGTGTATTCGCAATCCGAATCGATCGCCGGCCGCAGCTGGATTCCGCTGCAGGACACGCCCGCGGTGCGCTTCTCCTACAGCGCGCGCATCCATACGCCGAAGGAACTGCGCGCGGTAATGAGCGCGGACAACGATGCCGGGCATGCGCTGGACGGTGATTTTCGCTTCGTCATGCCGCAAAAAATCCCATCGTATCTGCTCGCGCTCGCGATCGGCGATATCGCGGTCAAGACGACCGGGCCGCGCAGCGCCGTCTACGCCGAACCGGAAACCGTCGCCGCTGCGGCACAGGAATTCGAGGACGTCGAGAAGATGATTCAGACGACCGAAAAGCTCTATGGTCCGTATCGCTGGCAGCGCTACGACATCCTCGTGCTGCCGCCGAGTTTTCCTTTCGGCGGTATGGAGAATCCGCGCCTGACGTTCGCCACTCCGACGATCATCGCCGGCGACAAATCGCTGGTCAGCGTGATCGCACATGAGCTGGCGCATTCATGGTCGGGCAATCTCGTCACCAATGCGGCCTGGCGCCATGTCTGGCTCAACGAGGGCTTCACGACTTATGTGCAGGGCCGCATCGTCGAGGCCGTGTATGGCAAGCAGCAGGCGGACGAGGAGTTTCTCGTCGCGGCAAACGCGCTACGCAAGGCTTTCGCCGATGCGCCCGCGGGCGAGCAGGTGCTCGTGCCCGATCTGACCGGCAAGGACGCCGACGATTCGCTCTCCGATGTGCCGTACACCAAGGGCTCGTGGTTTCTGCAGACGCTCGAGCATAAGTTCGGCCGCGATGCGTTCGACAAGTTTTTGCGCAGCTATTTCGATCACTTCGCGTTTCAGAGCATCACGACCGATCAGTTCGTCGACTATTTGAAGACGAACCTGCTCGATCGGCATCCGGGCAAGATGAGCATGAGCGAGGTCGAGGCATGGCTGCATCAGCCGGGCGTCCCGGCGGACGGACCCCTGCCGAACTCGGCGCGCTTCACCGCGCAGAATATCCAGCGTAGCGAGTTCGTCGCCGGCAAACGCAGCGCGAGGGAGTTGAACGCGAAGGCGTGGTCGACGCAGGAATGGCAGTATTTTCTCGACCAGCTGCCACCGAAACTTTCCGGTGAACAGATGACCACACTCGACGCCGCGTACCATCTGACCGGCACGCGCAACGCCGAGATCGCATTCCGCTGGTACCGCCTGGCAATCGGCAGCGACTACCAGACCGCGTTTCCGGCGATGCGCGAACATATGCTGCGCATCGGCCGGCGCATCCTCGTCGTGCCGCTATTTGAGGCGCTCACGAAGACGCCCGCCGGCAAAGCGTTCGCGGAAAAGGTATACGCGGACGCGCGCCCGGGGTATCACCCGATGACGCGCGCCGCGGTGGAAAAAGCGCTCAAGGCGCCGGCGAAGAATTGATCGGGACGGAAGGGCCGCTTTGCGGCTCGAGCGCTTCTTCGGGCGGAATTTCCTTGCCGTCCGCATTGATGTAATGCGTGTCGAACACGCCGTCCGAGCGCAGGAACATCACGCAAGCCGAGACGCAGGTGAACTGGTGCGCGTGATGCCCGGGCATCATTGCGTAGGCGCCTGCGCGCAATGTCACCGGTTTGCTGTCCTTCATTTCCATGCGTCCGATACCGCTGACGAGCATCACGTGCTCATCGGGCGTATGCCAATGCCAAGGCACGGTGCAACCGGTCGTGAACTTCACTTCAAACAATGCCGGACCCTTGGCCGGCTCGCCCGCGAGCCCAGTGCCAGTCAGGCACGCCGGTGTACCGGGAAATGGCTCGAACTTCTGCTCGTTCAAGTTTTTGGCGACAGCCATCGGCATAGCCGCCGCGCCTTCAGCGGCCAACGCAGTCCCTACGAAGCCCACGAGTAACGCAGCAGCGGAACAACAAGCAAACTTGTGCGATTGCATGATTGCCTCCCTCCCATGATGCGGTGGTGAACCGAAACATGTCCCGTCATTGCAACGGCAGGGCACGGATGCGCCGCACGCTTGTGGCGGCGGTGCGTGCATCATAGTGCAAGCGCGCCGGGTCGGCGTAGCAGGCCGCCATGGATCGCGGTGCGCCGGTTGTTTCGGCGCCGACTTGATCGGCCGGCTACAGGCTCGCCAGCTCGCGCTGCGCCAGATCAAGCCAGCCCTTTTCCTTCCTGCGGTAGTAGCGTGGCGCGGCCTTGGCGCGCTTGAGCATATCGCCGAACACGGCGCGCGCATCGGCAGCGCGTCCTGCCTGTTTGAGCAGAAAACCGTAGCGGAAGCGCGCTTCTTCGCCGGGATAGCTGGTCGACAGTGCGCGGTAGTGATCGAGCGCGACGGCGTGCTCGCCGAGCGCTTCGAGCGTACGTGCGCGCAAAAGCTCGGCGTCGTTCGAACGAAAATCAGGATGCGCCGCGTACAGCTTGTCGAGCGTGGTGCGCGCGCCGACGAAATCCTCCTGCCCCGCCTGCGCCTGCGCGAGGCCGAGCAGGAAACTCGCATCATCCGCAAACACGCCCTTGAGCATCGACTGATACAACTCGGCGGCGTTGCCGTAATCGCGCAGGCGCAGGCACTCCTGCGCGAGCGCGCGACGATTGTCGACGGTGTCGGCCATTTCGAGGCGCTCGCGAATGTGCCGGCGCTGGCGCTCCGGATCGAGCGTGTGCAGCACCTGCCGCGCAGCGGCGCGGCCGCGCGGATGGTGGCGCAGGTCGGGAATCAGCACCGCGATCGTATAGACGATCACGCCGAGGTAGGAGCCGATCAGGATGATCCACAACCAATATTGCTCACGACCGGTGCGCACGACGTGCACGGCACAGGCGATCTGCAGCGCGAGCGAAAGCAGGACGAGTAGTGGCATACGGCGGCAGGGCGCAAAGAAGAATGCGCAATTCTGCGATAGCCGGGTGGCCGCGACAAGGATGCAGGCCGGAAAAATTTTAGGGCTCGACCGGTTGTGTTTGAAACCACGAATGTCGAGCCTATGCCGGGTTCACCCGTTCGATAACCCAGGGCAGGCTTCGATAACTCGGAGCCGGCCCGGATTTGATCCGGAGCCGGCAGTGAGACTTTGCCGTTACTGCGCCGCGGCGGGCGGCGTATCGCCCGAGAATTTCACCGGCGTCGCGCCCTCGATCGCGCCGATCGTTGCGCTGTCGCTGACGTAGAGATCGACCTCGCGTTTGAACTTGAGCGTGCCCTGCACGACCGCGTGCGGACCGATCACGACGCGCGGCTTGTGCGTGCCCCAGTTGAACCAGGAATTATTTTCGTCGATGAAGAGGCCGCCTTCGACGCGCGAGTTCGCGCCGATCGTCATATCGCCGTTGACGGTTGTGATGCCGCCGCCGACATGCGCTGCGTCGAGCTTGATGCCGCCGTTGACGTTGCTGAGCTTGCCTGCGACGTCGGCGCCGCTCGCGAGATTGATGCCGCCGTTGACCGCGCTCACGCCCTTGGCGATTTTCACGTTGGCGCCGAGGCGCAGGCCGCCATTGACGGTTTCGAGCGAGTCGAGCGTCGAGCCGGCACCGACATCGATGCCGCCATTGACGGTTTCCGCGCTCTTCGCGTGCGCATTCGCGCCGATATGGATGCCGCCATTGACCGTCGTGAGTTTGCCGGCCATCGTCGCATCAGGGATATGGATACTGCCGTTGACCTTGTCGACGTCTTCGTCGGCGAAGGCTGGGGCGGCAAAGGTGCAGGCGATCAAAAGGGCGAGCAGGGTGCGTTTCATGGGTTTCTCCGGTTGAACACGACGATTCCAATGCTGACTTGGATGCGAGAAAGTGCGCTTCGGTTTAGACGCCGTCGCAAAGAAGCGTCAACATCGCAGGGATAAGGCGGATTCGCTACCATTCGCGGGTCCGATTTTCACATGCCGCAAGGAAAAACGTGAGTGCACCCAAGCCCGTCCTGCTGCTGATCCTCGATGGCTGGGGCCATCGCGAGGATGCGGCCAACAACGCGATTGCTCAGGCAAACCTGCCGCACTGGCGCGAGCTGCTCGCGACCTGTCCACATACCTTGGTCGAGACGCACGGCAAATACGTCGGCCTGCCCGACGATCAGATGGGCAATTCCGAAGTCGGGCATATGAACATCGGTGCCGGACGCATTGTCTACCAGGATCTGACGCGCATCGACGCGGCGATCGAGGACGGCAGCTTCTGCGCCAATCCCGCGCTGCTCGGCGCCTGCGCTGCGGCGAACAAGACCAACGGCACGTTGCACGTCTTCGGCCTCGTCTCGCCAGGCGGTGTGCACAGTTCGGAAGAGCACATCCTGCGCTTGCTCGGTCTTGCGCATACGCAGGGCGTCGCGCATGTCGCTGTGCATGCGTTTCTCGATGGCCGCGACACGCCGCCGCAAAGCGCGCGCGCCTCGCTCGAAAAACTGCAGACGAAGTGCGCTGCGCTCGGCAACGCACGCATCGCGACGGTCAGCGGGCGCTATTACGCGATGGATCGCGATCAGCGCTGGGAGCGCGTCAAGCTCGCTTACGATGCGATCGCCGAAGGCGCGGCGGAATTTCACGCCGATTCGGCGCTCGCTGCACTCGATGCCGCGTATGCGCGAGGCGAGACGGATGAATTCGTCAAGCCGACCCTGATCGGGACCGGCGCGAAGTTCGCCGACGGCGATGCAGTCGTCTATATGAATTTCCGCTCCGACCGTGCGCGCCAGCTCACGCGCGCGTTCGTTTTGCGCGCGTGCGCACGATCGCGCTGTCGGCGTTCGTTAGCCTGACCGAATACAGCAAGGACCTCGCCGTCACGGCGATCGCCTATCCGCCGCAATCGCTCAGCAATTCGATCGGCGAATATCTCGCCACGCTCGGCAAGACCCAGCTGCGCATCGCCGAAACCGAAAAATATGCGCACGTGACGTTCTTCTTTTCCGGCGGGCGCGAGGCGCCGTACGCGGGCGAAGACCGCATCCTCGTGCCGAGCCCGAAGGTCGCGACTTACGATTTGAAGCCCGAGATGAGCTGTCCTGAAGTCACCGACAAACTGGTCGAGGCGATCGGCAGCGGCAAATACGACTTCATCGTCTGCAATATCGCCAATGCCGATATGGTCGGGCATACCGGCAAACTCGATGCGGCGATCAAGGCCGCTGAAGCCGTTGACGCTGCGCTCGGAAGGCTCGTCCCAGCGATCCGCAAGGCTGGCGGCGAGATGCTGATCAGCGCCGATCACGGCAACTTCGAGCAGATGCTCGATGCCAACGGCGTGCCGCACACGCAGCATACGCTCGGCCCGGTGCCGCTCGTCTATGTTGGGCGCGAGGCGACG
>VBNZ01000185.1:25069-25652 GCA_005877675.1 Gammaproteobacteria bacterium | reverse complement strand
GCCCGAGCGCTGCGCGCGAGGGCCGGGGCTGCTTGGTGAAGCGAAGCTGAGCCTGGCAACGGCCGGGATGAGGCGGCGCTTTTGATCCGGCTTATCGCGCGCTAGATCAAGCGAAGAGCCCCCCTTCACCCAATCCTCTCGCCTGCGCGTACGCGGGGGAAAAGGCTTTGCGTTTTTGCCGCGCGCTGCCCGCATCAAGCGTCTTCGCTCCGCTGCTCCTCCGCCGCTTCGGCCTTGAGCCGATCGAAGAAGTCCTGGATTTTCAGGCACACCGGCCAGGTGCCCTCGCGCGAAATCGCCGAGACGACGAACCACGGCTGCTTCCACTTGAGTTTGCGCACCAGCACCTTGGCAAGTTTCTGCCGCTCGTCCTCGGGTAGCAGATCGGCCTTGTTGAATACCAGCCAGCGCGGGCGTTCGAGCAGTTCTTCGTCGAATTTCTCGAGCTCAGCCTCGATCGCACGCACCTGCTCTACCGGATCGGTGCCCTCATCCAGAGGCGCCATGTCGACGAGATGCAGCAACAAGCGCGTGCGCGACACGTGTTTCAGAAATTGGATGCCAAGCCCCGCGCCTTCGGCGG
>VBNZ01000185.1:3095-25053 GCA_005877675.1 Gammaproteobacteria bacterium | reverse complement strand
AATATCGGCAATCACGAAACTCTGATCGGTGCCGATGCGTACGACGCCGAGGTGCGGCTGCAAGGTCGTGAACGGGTAGTCCGCCACGCGCGGCGTGGCCGCCGACACGGCGCGGATAAACGTGGATTTTCCCGCGTTCGGAAACCCGAGTAGGCCGACATCGGCCAGTACTTTCAATTCCAGGCGCAGCTCGCGCACTTCGCCCTCGGTGCCTGGCGTCGCCTTGCGCGGCGCGCGGTTGACGGAACTCTTGAAATTGACGTTGCCTGCGCCGCCGTGACCGCCTTCGGCGACCTTGAGGCGCTGGCCGTGTTCGGTCAGGTCGCCGATCAGCTCATCGGTATCGACGTTGATTACCGCGGTGCCTACCGGTACGCGGATCGTGAAATCCTCGCCCGCCTTGCCGGCCATCTGCCGGCCCATGCCATTCTGTCCGCGCTGCGCGCGGAATGTGCGCTCGTGGCGGAAGTCGACCAGGGTATTGAGCCCCTCGTCGGCAATCAGCCATACGCTGCCGCCCGCGCCGCCGTTGCCACCGTCGGGACCGCCGAACGGAATGAATTTCTCGCGCCGGAAACTGACGCAACCGTTGCCGCCGTTTCCGGCATGCACGGTGATTTCGGCTTCGTCGACGAATTTCATAGCAAGGGCTGAGGGCTGAGGGAGGGGCTAAGGGCTGAGGAAGCTGAGGGCTGCCAAAGTATAAACGCGGTCATTCTCCGCGAAAGCGGGAATCCAGCGACTTTGCTTCTAATATCGGAGCAAGAGCTAAAGACACTGGATTCCGGCTTTCGCCGGAATGACGAGAGCGATGCTGCACAAAAACAAAGCCCCGCGCGAGGCGGGGCCCTGTCGAAACGCTGACTTGCAGCGTTACGCCTTGACGACGCTCACGGTGCGGCGACTGGCCGGGCCCTTCACGCCGAACTCGACCTTACCGTCGACCAGCGCAAAGAGGGTGTGGTCGCGGCCGAGGCCGACGCCGGCGCCCGGATGGAACTGGGTGCCGCGCTGACGCACGATGATGTTGCCGGCGTTGACGGCTTCGCCGCCGTAGATCTTGACGCCGAGGTATTTCGGATTCGAATCGCGGCCGTTACGGGTACTGCCGCCTGCCTTTTTATGTGCCATGACTGATTACTCCTTCGCGCCCGCGATCGAGGTGATTTCGATCTCGGTGTAGTGCTGACGGTGGCCCATCTGCTTCTTGCGGCGACGGAACTTGATGATGCGGATCTTGTCCTCGCGGCCGTGCTTGACGACCTTGGCCGCGACCGTCGCGCCTTTGACCAGCGGCGCGCCGACACTGATGCCGTCGCCCGAACCGACCAGCAGCACCTGGTCAAAGCTGACCGCGGCGCCGACATCGGCCTCGATTTTTTCGACGCGAAGGGTCTCGCCCTGCGCCACGCGGTATTGCTTACCGCCAGTAACGATAACTGCGTACATTGGTTTTACCTCTTGGTTCTGTAGTTATTCTTAAGCCGCCCAGAGTTCGGGCAGCCGGGCATTGTAGCGGCCTTGCCGCCGTACGTCAAACCGTCAATGTGTTGCGGATCAGCGGCTTGCGCGATTTAGCCGGCGCTCATCCAGAAGGAGGGGCTATCGGCTAGCTTGCGCTGCCACCCTTCATTTGAGGACATGCATGCGTTGCAGTCACCTCGTCGCCACCCTCGGCCTTTGCATCACCGCCCTCGTTCACGCCGACGAGCCTGGCACAGACCGACCTTATGCCGACTACTACAAAGAACTTGGCCCGGCCAAGGCCGCTGACTCCGGCGATGCCTTGCGCATCGCGATGTGCCTGAAGCCCGCCAGCAAGAGCCCGATCTCGCCATCGAGGTGCGCGATGGCGCAGCCCGCACGCCGCTGCCCCTGGATGCGCATCATTGCTTCGAGCTCCCAGCCAACGCAGCTTGGGCCGCACACGGCGCAAGCGTACCCAAGAACACGTCGATGAAATTTCAGGCGAGCGTGAGCATGACCGGTCGGGTGCCGAAGAAAACCCACCTGACGTATGCCGAGCTCACCGCGAGCGTGCCGGCCTTTCAGCAGGTGATTGCAAGCCAGGGCGTACTCGCGCGCATGCTCGGCCCCAAAGCCAAGGGGCTCGAAATCGATTTCGAGCCGGGGGCCACGCAAACGCTCATCGTGCACGCGCCTGAGGGCGACAAGCGCTATTGGACCGACGCCAAGGGCGCAATCCACTTGCCCTACGATCCGGCATTGAATGCCGTGCAAGTGGAATTGAGCGCGCTGCCGAAGGAAGTCGGCCCGGACGTTTGACGCCGACAGCTTGAATCGCACGGCGGCGCGCGCAAGACTCACGATTCCATTCGCATATCCGAGGTCAGCATGCTTCCCACGCCAGCCTATGCCGCCGCCAGCGCCACGAGCCCGCTCGCCCCCTGGTCGCTCGACCGCCGCGAGCCCGGCCCGCACGAGGTGCTGATCGATATCGCCTGGTGCGGCGTGTGCCACTCAGACATCCACCAGGCACGCGGCGAATGGAAGGGTTCGATCTTCCCGATGGTGCCGGGACACGAAATCGTCGGCACGATCGCGCGCGTCGGCGAAAAAGTGGAAAAATGGAAAACGGGCGATGTCGTCGGTGTCGGTGTATTCGTCGACTCCTGCCGTACCTGTCCGGCCTGTCACGCAGGTGATGAGCAGTACTGCGAATACGGCATGAGCGAGACCTACAACAGCTACGAGCGCGAAGCCGATCACATCAAACTCGACCGCTTGCGCCCGACCTACGGCGGCTATTCGACGCGCATCACGGTCGACGAAAATTACGTGCTGCGCATTCCAGCCGGTCTGCCGCTCGAACGCGTGGCGCCGCTGCTATGCGCGGGCGTCACAACGTACTCGCCGCTGCGCCATTGGAACGTCAAAGCGGGCGACGAAGTGGCGATCGTCGGCCTCGGCGGACTCGGACATATGGGCGTGAAGTTTGCGCGCGCGTTCGGCGCGAAGGTCACCGTGCTGAGTCACTCCGCGAACAAGCGCGAGGATGCCCTGCGACTCGGTGCGCACGATTTCGTCGCAACCAGCGAAGGCGGCGCACTCAAAGGCAATGCCAATCGGTTCGATTTCATCCTCGACACGATCTCAGCGCCGCACGATTACAATGCCTATCTCAGCTTGCTCCGGCGCAACGGCACGATGGTCGTGGTCGGCATCCCGACCGATCCGACGCCGGTCGCTGCCGGCGCGCTGATCCGCAATCGGCGGCGCCTTGCCGGTTCGGGCATCGGCGGTATCCGCGAGACGCAGGAGATGCTCGATTTCTGCGCTGCGCACGGCATCGCGGCCGATGTCGAAGTGATCCGTATCGAGCAGGTTAATACAGCGTGGGAGCGCATGCTCAAAAGCGATGTGCGATATCGCTTCGTGATCGATATCATGAGCCTGCGCTAGGGATTTGCTCGTCATTCCCGCGCGCTTCTGGCGGGAATCCAGTGTCTTTACTTTCGATACTTCTGGTCGATCGAACAGAAAGGCGCTGGATTCCCGCCTTCGCGGGAATGACGGCTTATTTTAGTGGTCGCTAAAAGATATCCTGAAGTTGGCAGCCAGCGTCCATCCATAGTCCGCGGAAACTCCGCACGTTGTGCAGAGTTTCCTTCGCTTTAGCACTCGATCACGTTGACAGCGAGTCCGCCGCGCGAGGTTTCCTTGTACTTGTCCTGCATATCGCGGCCGGTGTCGCGCATGGTCTTGATCACCTTGTCGAGCGAGACGCGGTGTTTGCCGTCGCCGCGCATCGCCATGCGCTGCGCGTTGATCGCCTTGACCGAGCCCATTGCGTTGCGCTCGATGCATGGAATCTGCACGAGGCCGCCGATCGGGTCGCAGGTGAGGCCGAGGTTGTGCTCCATGCCGATTTCGGCCGCATTCTCGACCTGATAAATGCTGCCGCCGAGCGCAGCGGTAAGTCCGCCTGCGGCCATCGAACAGGCCACGCCGACCTCGCCCTGGCAACCGACTTCGGCACCGGAGATCGAAGCGTTCTCTTTGTACAGAATGCCGATCGCGCCTGCGGTCAGCAGAAAATCGAGCACGCCCTGCTCGCTCGCGCTCGGCACGAACCGATCGTAGTAATGCAGCACCGCCGGGATGATGCCGGCGGCGCCATTCGTAGGCGCGGTCACGACGCGCCCGCCCGCGGCGTTTTCCTCGTTCACCGCAAGCGCGTAGAGATTGACCCAGTCGAGGATGGTCAACGGATCGCGCAAGCTCGCTTCCGGGCGGTCCTTCAATTCGGCAACCATCGCTGGCGCACGCCGCTGCACCTTGAGTCCGCCCGGCAACACGCCCGTCTCGCGCATGCCGCGCGCTACGCAATCCTGCATGGCCCTCCAGATGTTCAGCAGGCCGTCGCGGATTTCTGTCTCGCTGCGCCAGACTTGTTCGTTCTCGAACATGATCTGGGCGATCGTCTTGCCCGACGTTGCGCACAGCTTGAGCAGTTCATCTCCGCTCTTGAACGGATACGGCAACGGTGTCGTGTCGGCGACGATACGATTGCCCGCTGCTTCGTCATGGTTGACCACGAAGCCGCCGCCGACCGAGTAGTAGTCGCGCGTTGCGATCAGTTCGCCGTTCGCATCGAACGCGGAAAAGCGCATGCCGTTGGTGTGGTACGGCAATTTCTGCCGCTTGTTCATCACGAGATCGGCTTTTTCGTCGAACGCGATCGCGTGCGTGCCGCCGAGGCGGATTTTTTTCTCGGCGCGAATGCGCTTGAGCTTTTCCGGGATGACGTCAGGATCGATCTTGTCCGGCCACTCGCCCTCGAACCCGCACAGCACCGCCTTGTCCGTGCCGTGGCCACGCCCGGTCAGCGCGAGCGAGCCGAACACCTCCGCGCGCACGCGCGCGACACGCGCGAGCGAACCCTTCTCGACCAGCCAGCGCTCGACGAAGCGCGCTGCCGCGCGCATCGGTCCTACCGTATGCGAAGACGACGGGCCGATGCCGATCTTGAACAGGTCGAAGACGCTGACGGACATGATGTGCTCGGTGGCTGTTGCAACTACGGTTCAAATCGCGACAACTGCTTCCAGCTTACGCCGCCTGTTCGGTGGCCGCATAACTTTCCATCGGCTCACATGTGCAATGCAGATTGCGATCGCCATAGGCATTGTCGACGCGGCCGACCGGCGACCAGTACTTGTCCATACGCGACACGCTGTGCGGGAAGCAGCCTTCTTCGCGCGTGTACGGACGATTCCAGTCGGCCGCGCAGACATCGTGCACCGTATGCGGTGCATTGCGTAACGGCGAGTGCTCGACATCGAAGCGGCGCGATTCGATCTGCGCAATCTCGGCGCGAATCGCAATCAGCGCGTCGCAGAAGCGATCGAGTTCGATCTTCGGCTCCGATTCGGTCGGCTCGATCATCAGTGTGCCGGCGACCGGGAAGCTCATCGTCGGCGCGTGAAAGCCGTAGTCGATCAGGCGCTTGGCGATATCGTCGACGCTGACGCCGGTGCTGTTCTTCAGGGCACGTGGATCGACAATGCATTCGTGCGCAACGCGATCATGCTCATTGCGATACAGCACCGGGAAATGCGCATGCAGGCGCGCGGCTATGTAGTTCGCCGAGAGTATCGCGATCTCGGTCGCGCGCTTGAGGCCTTCGCCGCCCATCATCAGCATATAGATGTAGGAGATCGGCAGGATCGAAGCCGAACCCCACGGCGCCGCCGCGACCGGACCGACCTTGGAGGCGCCATTGTTCGGGTGTCCCGGCAGGAACGGCGCGAGATGCTGCTTCACGCCGATCGGACCCATGCCCGGACCGCCGCCGCCGTGCGGAATGCAGAAGGTCTTGTGCAGGTTCAGATGCGACACGTCGGAACCGTAATCGCCCGGACGCGACAGGCCGACCTGTGCATTCATGTTCGCGCCGTCGAGATACACCTGGCCACCATGCGCATGCACGATCTCGCAAATCTCACGGATCGCGGTTTCGAACACGCCGTGCGTCGATGGATAGGTGATCATGATCGCGGCGAGCTTCTTGCCGCACTTGTCCGCCTTCGCGCGCAGATCGGTCACGTCGACGTTGCCATCCGCATCGCACGCGACCGGAACGACTTCCATGCCGACCATATTGGCGGTCGCGGGATTCGTACCGTGCGCCGAGGTCGGGATCAGACACAGATTGCGCTGCGCGTCGCCGCGACTCAGGTGATACGCGCGGATCGCGAGCAGGCCCGCGTATTCGCCTTGCGCGCCCGAGTTCGGCTGCAGCGACACCGCATCGTAGCCGGTGACTTCGCATAGTTGACGTTCGATGTCCGCGAACATCTGACGGTAGCCCGCCGTCTGCGCCGCCGGCGCGAACGGATGCATGTTGGCGATCGTGGGCCAGGTGATCGGAATCATCTCGCTCGTCGCATTGAGCTTCATCGTGCACGAGCCCAGCGGGATCATCGCGCGATCGAGCGCGAGATCGCGGTCGGCAAGCTTGCGCATATAGCGCAGCATCTCGGTTTCCGAGTGATGCGTATTGAACACCGGCTGCTGCAGGAATTTTGATTCGCGCAGCAGTGCCGCGGGCAGATTCGAGGGCGCGCTCGCGGCGACCGTGGCGTAATCGAACTTGCCGCCGAAAACGCCCCATACGCTTTCGACGATCTTCGGCGTCGTGGTTTCGTCGAGCGCGATGCCCAGGGTCTGCGCGTCGATCCTGCGGAAGTTGATGCCGGCAGCTTCGGCGCGAGTCATGATCGCGTTCGTCTGATCGCCCGTGTCGAGGGTCAGCGTGTCGAAGCAGGTCGCATTGCGCAGCTTCACGCCGAGCTTGGCGAGGCCCGCGGCCAGGGTCGCCGCGCGCGCATGCACGTCGCGCGCGATGCGCTTGAGGCCTTCGGCGCCGTGGTAGACCGCGTACATCGATGCGATCACCGCGAGCAGCACCTGCGCGGTGCAGATGTTCGAAGTCGCCTTCTCGCGGCGGATATGCTGCTCGCGTGTCTGCAGCGCGAGGCGATAGGCCGGATTGCCGCGTGCATCGACCGACACGCCGACAAGACGCCCCGGCATATTGCGCTTCAGCGCATCTTTGACTGCCATATAGGCCGCATGCGGACCGCCGAAGCCCATCGGCACACCGAAGCGCTGCGTCGAACCGACCGCGATATCGGCGCCCAGATCGCCCGGCGATTTCAACACAGTCAGCGCCAGCGGATCGGCCGCCATGACTACCAACGCACCGGCGGCGTGCAATTTCGCGATGACTTCACGCGGATCGTTCACCTCGCCGAACGTGCCCGGATATTGCAGCACCGCGCCGAAGCACTGCGCCGCGTCGAGATCGCGCGCGGGATCGCCGACCTGAACCTCCCAGCCCAGCGGCTCGGCGCGCGTGCGCACGACCGCAATCGTCTGCGGATGCGCATGATGGTCGACGAAGAAACGCTTGCGCTGCCCCTTGGCGCTGCGCGCGCACAGCGCCATCGCCTCGGCTACCGCGGTCGCCTCGTCGAGCAGCGAGGCATTGGCGATGTCGAGGCCGGTGAGATCGCAGATCATCGTCTGGAAATTCAGCAGCGCCTCAAGGCGGCCCTGGCTGATTTCGGGCTGGTACGGCGTGTACGCCGTGTACCACGCTGGATTTTCGAGGATGTTGCGCTGAATGACGCCGGGCAGCAGAGTGCCGTGATAGCCCTGTCCGATCAGCGAAATCATTTCGCGGTTCTGCGCGGCAAGCTCGGCCATGCGCGCAAGCGCGTCGACCTCGCTCAGCGCCGGCGCCATGTTCAGCGCGCTGGCGTAGCGGATGCTCGCGGGCAGCGTCTGCTCGATCAGCGCGTCGAGGCTAGGCGCGCCGACGACTTTGAGCATCTGCGCGATGTCGTGATCGTCGGGGCCGATGTGACGCGAGGCGAAGCCTTCGGGAATGATGCGCGGTGCGGGGTTTGGCGACGTCATGAGCAAGCCTTAAGTACAGAGGGAAGTTGAATTGCCTGAACCACTCCTTCGTCATTGCGGCCATGGATTGGCCGGAATCCAGGCGGCTCGATGCCACCAGAAAAGACACTGGATTCCGGCGTTCGCCGGAATGACGAGCAAAAAGTCCAAGCCCCATCTGTAGGTTTGCCTGAGAGCGTTGTCCCGTCGGCGGCCTGCGCGATGCGAAATGCAGCGGCAGACGCTTTCCAGATTGTGATGGTGCAGCGGTCCTTTCGCCTGAGAGTTTCCGGGGCGGTTGCTCCTTCGGCGCCGGCCGCGTGGCGGTTGCGCGCCACAGCCGGTCTCTCCCGCTGCACTTGTAGTACTTGTCGCCCACGTTGCAGGCGATGCCGGTTCTGGCCGGCCCTTTGAATTTTACTACAGAAGCCGCCGAATAAGCGCAGCGAGCAAACGCCGGCGGCGCGGCGGCGCAAGCAGCAGCCTCATCGGCGGCTTCGCAGACCTAAAACTACTCGGTTTCTATCTCGATGCCGCCAACGACCCCGGCGATGAGATTGTAGAGAAATGCACTGATGACGCCCGCTATGAACCCAAAGATGCCGTACATGATCGGCAGAAAGATCAGCGCGCCGATGCCGCCGATGAAACCCAATCCACCATGGTTGCTCATGCTTCCCAGCATCGAGCCGAAAAACAAAAAGAACAGGCCGGCAATCAGCCCGAATGCAGCCATCATCGCACCCTGAAAAATCCCGAGCTTCAACACGTTGACACTCTTGATCACCATAGCGTCTTCCCCGTTGGTTGAAAGTGCGCCGCGTTTGCGGCCCGCGGACAGTAGCGCGAACACCCGCAGCCTGCAATTTGAGCGGATTACACTACGCCGGTGCCTTTAGCGCCGAGCAACACTGCTGCCAGCATGGGGTCAGCAGTCTGTCGTGCGCACGCGCACTCGAAATCGGCTGCGACTGGCACCATCTAAGCCCTGGCGCCTGGTGCGTCCCGGTCCGCGGGATGGGCTTTGGTGGAATCCTCGCAAGCGCACGGACTTGACCGGCGCGCTATAGTATCCGGTCGGCTTCAGCACTCATCAGTCATGGACACCATCCGCATCCGCGGCGCACGCACGCATAACCTCAAGAACATCAACCTCGATCTGCCGCGACACCGGCTGATCGTCATCACCGGGCTCTCCGGCTCGGGCAAGAGCTCGCTGGCGTTCGACACCATCTACGCCGAGGGCCAGCGTCGCTACGTCGAGAGCCTCTCGGCCTATGCGCGCCAGTTCCTGGAGCTGATGAGCAAGCCGGACGTCGACCTGATCGAGGGCCTGTCGCCGGCCATCTCCATCGACCTGCGCCTGTTGTTTGCGCGCGTCGGCACGCCGCGCTGTCCTGACCACGGCATTCCGCTAGAAGCACAGACCGTGAGCCAGATGGTCGATGCGACGCTGGCGATGAACGCCGAGCACCGCTACATGCTGCTCGCGCCGGTCGTGCGTGAGCGCAAGGGCGAGCATCTGCAGGTGTTCGAGCAACTGCGCGCGCAGGGCTTTGTGCGTGCGCGCGTCGACGGCGTGCTGCACGAACTCGACGCGGTGCCGCCGCTGGCGTTGCGCGTCAAACACACGATCGAAGCGGTAATCGATCGCTTCCGTCCGAATGTGGAAATCAAGCAGCGCCTGGCCGAATCGTTCGAGACTGCGCTGCGCCTCGGCGACGGCATCGTGCTCGTGGTCGATCTCGATGATGCCGATTCCAATAAGAGCGGGGCGCCGACCCTGTTCTCGTCACGCTTCTCCTGCCCGGTGTGCGACTACTCGCTGCCCGAACTCGAACCGCGTCTGTTTTCGTTCAATTCGCCGGTCGGCGCGTGTCCGGGCTGCGATGGCCTGGGCGTCACGCAGGTGTTCGATCCCGCGCGCGTGGTCGTGCATCCGAACCTGTCTCTCGCAGCGGGTGCAGTACGCGGCTGGGATCGGCGCAACATGTATTACTTCCAGCTGATCATGTCGCTCTCGCGGCACTATAAGTTCGATATCGATGCGCCGTGGGAATCGCTGACTGAGGAAGTCCGCAAAGCCGTCCTGTTCGGCTCGGGCGACGAGCAGATCACATTCCGGTATTTTCGAAGGCATCGTGCCGAACCTCGAACGACGCTACAAGGAAACCGAATCGCCCGCGGTGCGTGAGGAGCTGGCGAAATTCATCAGCCAGCGCCCGTGCCCGGAATGCCGCGGTCAGCGCCTCAATCGCAGCGCGCGCAATGTGTTTGTCGCGGATTCGAATCTGCCGTCGTTGACCGCGCTGCCGATCGATCAGTCGCTGGAATTTTTCACCGCGATCAAGCTCGCCGGCTGGCGTGGCGAGATCGCGGCGAAGATCGTCAAGGAAATCCGCGAGCGTTTGCGCTTCCTTGTCGATGTCGGCCTCGACTACCTGACGCTCGACCGCCAGGCCGATTCGCTCTCCGGCGGTGAAGCACAGCGCATCCGCCTCGCCTCGCAGATCGGCGCAGGTCTGGTCGGCGTGATGTACGTACTCGACGAACCCTCGATCGGCCTGCATCAGCGCGACAACGAGCGCCTGCTCGGCACGCTGACGCGCCTGCGCGATCTCGGCAACACGGTGATCGTAGTCGAGCACGACGAGGATGCGATTCGTATCGCCGATCACATCGTCGACATCGGGCCCGGTGCGGGCGTGCACGGCGGCGAGATCGTCGCGCAGGGAAAATTGAAGGACGTACTCGCGGCGAAACGCTCGCTCACCGGCGAATATCTGTCGGGCAAGCGCGGTATCGCGGTGCCGCGCGAGCGCAGCGCGCCCGACGATCAATTGATGCTGCGCATCTACGGCGCATCGGGCAATAACCTCAAGAACGTCAATCTGGAAATTCCCGCAGGCTTGTTCGTCGCCGTCACCGGCGTGTCGGGCTCGGGCAAATCGACGCTGATCAACGATACGTTGTACCGCCACACCGCCGCTGAGCTCAACGGCGCGAACGAAAAGCCCGCGCCGTTCGACAAAGTCGAAGGCCTGGAACTGTTCGACAAGGTCGTCGATATCGACCAGTCGCCGATCGGCCGCACGCCGCGCAGCAATCCGGCAACCTATACGGGTCTGTTCACGCCGTTGCGCGAACTGTATTCGCAGGTGCCAGAGTCGAGGGCTCGCGGCTATCAGCCGGGGCGCTTCTCGTTCAACGTCAAGGGCGGCCGCTGCGAAGCCTGCGAAGGCGACGGCATGATCAAGGTCGAGATGCACTTCCTGCCCGACGTGTACGTGCCCTGCGACGTCTGTCATGGCAAGCGCTACAACCGCGAAACGCTGGAAATCCACTACAAAGGCTACACGATTTCCGATGTGCTCGACATGACCGTCGAGGATGCGCTCAAGTTGTTCGAGCCCGTGCCCGCACTCGCGCGCAAGCTCGAAACACTGATGGATGTCGGCCTGTCTTATATCAAGCTAGGTCAGAGCGCGACGACGCTGTCGGGCGGCGAGGCGCAGCGCGTGAAACTCTCGCGCGAGCTGTCCAAGCGTGACACCGGACGCACGCTCTACATTCTCGACGAGCCGACTACGGGCCTGCATTTCCACGACATCGAACAGCTGCTGCGCGTGCTGCATCGTCTGCGCGACGACGGCAACACCGTCGTGGTGATCGAGCACAATCTCGACGTGATCAAGACCTCCGATTGGGTGATCGACCTCGGCCCCGAAGGCGGCCATCGCGGCGGCGAAATCATTGCGACGGGCACGCCCGAAGACATCGCAAAGAATCCTGTATCGCACACCGGGCGCTTCCTCGCGCGCGTACTCGGTGCAAGAGCGACAAACCCGTACTGTTCGAACTCGCGATGCCGCTGCGCTGGCGCGATCTCGACGCGTTCAATCACGTCAACAATGCGACGTTTTTAAGCTACCTCGAGGAAACGCGCATTCACTGGATGACGGGCCTCGAAGGCGCATGGCGTAACGAAGCGACCTCGCCCATACTGGCTGCAACGAGCATCAATTACCGGCGCCAGCTCGGCTGGCCCGGCGAAATCGTCGTGCAGCTCATCGTCGAGCGCCTCGGCACGACCTCGCTGACCTTCGGCCAGCGCATCGTCGACGCGCGCGATCGCGACATTCTGTACGCCGACGGCACGGCCGTCTTGGTGTGGATCGAAACAGCGAGCGGCCGGCCAGTGCCGTTGCCGGAGGCGATCCGCAAGGCTTGCGCGTAGCCTGCGGGCGCGATACATCGCATTTCCTACGGCGCGTCGCGCACGATAAATTCCGCCGCAGCGCCACCGGAATTTGTACTCAAATGGATTTTTACACTATCGCCGGGCTTAAGCTCATGCTTCGGCCGCATCAGCATCAGATGCTTGCCGCCCGGTGCGAATGCGACGCTCGCGCCCGGCTTGATTTCGACGCGATCGAGCGCGCGCATACGCACGACACCGCCTTCCTCGATGCTTTCGTGCAACGACACCGAAGCAAAGTCCGCGCTGTCCGCGGCGGTAACGATGACCGCCGCATCGCCATCGTTGCGCACGCTCGCGTAGCCCGCGAGCATCATCGCGCCAGGCGGCGCATTGCGAATCCATGCGCCTTCGATCACCAGGTGACCCGCGGCAGACGCATTGTTCGCGCACGCAGCGAGCAGTAGTCCAATCAGAAAACTAGCGCGCATCGCTTTACACCGATTTTTAGAATCTGCGAAGCATAGCGCAGCCGCATGGGCCGGCGATGAACGCGCTCAAATCGCGCACGCTGCTGCTGGCGTTGTCTGTCCGAACAGCACCTGCCGCTGCGCATCGGTCAAGGAAGGTTTGCGCGTATATACATCCTCGACACCGGCGTAGGTGCGCAGCACCGCGGAGCGCCGGCCGATCATCTCGAACCAACGCCGCAGATGCGGGAAATCCGCGAGATCCTGTCCATGCGGTGCATGCGGCACGATCCACGGATAGCAGGCCATGTCGGCGATCGTGTACTCGGCGCCGGCAACGAATTCGCGTCCGTCGAGGCGCCGATCGAGCACGCCGTACAAACGCCGCAACTCGCGCGTGTAGCGCTCGATCGCGGGCTCCACAGGCTGCGGCGCGTACACGCGGAAATAGCCCGCCTGCCCCGCCATCGGCCCTAGCCCGGACATCTGCCAGAACAGCCACTGCAGCACTTCGGCATGTGCGCGCGCATCGGCAGGAATGAAGCGCCCGATCTTCTCGGCGAGATACAGCATGATCGCGCCGGACTCGAACATCTCGAGCGGCGCGCCGCCGCCGACGGGCGCGTGATCGACGATCGCAGGAATCTTGTTGTTCGGCGAAATCGCCAGAAATTCCGGTTGGAACTGCTCGCCGCGCGAGAGGCTTACCGGGACGATGCGGTAGTCGAGTTGCGCTTCTTCGAGAAACAATCTGGCCTTGAGCCCGTTCGGAGTCGGCGAAAAATACAGATCGATCATAGCTAGGTCCGCTGGCTGGTATGTGGCCAGCGTAAGGCAAGCTATGGCATGATCAAAGCGCCATAATCTACTAAAACTATGGGACCAGAATTCGAATTCGCGCTGCGCCTGCCCGAACGCGGCTCTCGCCTCCTGCTGCGCACGCTGCACGAGCAGGTGCGCGCGGCGATACTCGACGGGCGACTCAAGCCCGGCGCCCGTCTCCCCGCGACGCGCGCATTCGCGGCCGACTACGGTGTCTCGCGCAATACCGCGGTCGCGTTGTACGACCTGCTCCTGAGCGAAGGCTATCTCATCGCGCACGGCAAGGCCGGCACGCGTGTCGCGGACGTCTTGGCGAAAGCGCCGCTGCGTGAGCGCGCTGCAAGTGCGCGCGCGGCGCAGCGCCTGCCCGAGTTCTGGCGGCATCAAACCCTGCCAGCAGCAAAGCTGCCGCGCGTACGCTTCGATTTCGCCTCGGCATTCCCGAGCAGGCGCAGTTTCCGTTCGCATTGTGGCAACGCCTGTCAGCGCGTGCGCTGCGCGCATACGCGAAGGCGCCTATCGGCTATGCCGATGCGCAGGGCCAGTTCGCGCTGCGCGATGCGATCGCACGGCATGTGTCGTTCACGCGTGCGGTTGCTTGCAGCGCAGAGGATGTGATTGTCACTGCGGGTGCGCAGCAGGCCTTCGATCTGCTCGCGCGCGTGCTAGTGACGCGCGCACGCCCGACCGTGGCGATGGAGAACCCGGGCTACCCGCCATTGCGCCGCGCGCTGACCGCCGCAGGCGCAAATGTCGCCGCGGTGCCGCTCGACGACGAAGGCATCGTCGTCGAGCGCATCCCACCCGATGCGCGCGCGATCTGCGTAACGCCGTCGCATCAGTTTCCGCTCGGCATGGTCCTCTCGTCTCGCCGGCGTGCGGCGCTGCTCGATTTCGCGCAGGCACATGGCGCGGTCGTGATCGAAGACGATTACGACGGCGAATTTCGTTTCGGCGGCCGCCCGCTCGACGCGTTGCAAACACTCGATCGCAATGGGTGCGTGTTCTATGTCGGCACGTTTTCCAAGTGCCTGTTCCCGGCGCTGCGCCTCGGCTTTATCGTCGCACCGCCCTGGGCACAAGCCGCGCTGATCGCAGCACGGCAAAGCGCGGACTGGCATAGCCCCAGCATCGAGCAGGACGCACTCGCCGCCTTCATTGCCGAAGGCCACCTGCTGCGCCACGTGCGCAAAATGCGCAAGCTCTATGCCGCACGACGCGAACTGCTGCTCCAAATACTCGAGCGCGATTTCGCACGCTGGCTCGCGCCGGTGCCTGGCGCCGCTGGCCTGCATCTGACCGCTATCGCACGCGGCGCGCTCGATGCCGAAGCGCTCGCCGCGCGCGCGCGTGAGCACGAGGTCGGCGTGTATCCGCTGCGCGCCTATCATGCCGGACGCAGCGCGCGTTCCGGACTCGCGTTCGGTTACGGCACGATCGACCTTGCAGGAATCGAACAAGGGCTCGCACGCCTGCGCCGCGCCTTCGCGCGCTAAGCTCTCGCGGCTCATCCGCAGCGGCGAAAATCTGCTAACGTCGCGCCTGATTCAATGCGCCGCGACACGCAACGGAGTAAGCCATGCTCGAAACGATACGTCACGATGCGATAGTCGAACTGCGCCTCGCACGCCCACCGGTCAACGCCTTCGATGTAGCGCTGACCCGCACCCTGCGCGAGGCAATCGAGTCGGCAGCGGTGGGCGGCGCGCGCGGTATCGTCCTCTCGTCCAACCGCATCGGCATGTTCAGCGGCGGCCTGGATGTCGGCGCCGTGTTGCAACTCGACCAGGAAGGCCGCCTCGCCGAATTGTGGCGCGAGTATTCCGGCCTGTGCCGCACAATTGCGGCATCGCCACTTCCGATCGTCGCCGCGATCACCGGCCACAGTCCCGCAGGCGGCGCGGTACTGGCGACGTTCTGCGACTATCGCGTGATGGCGCGCAGCACTGATCCAAGCAAACCGTTTCGCATCGGTCTCAACGAAACCCAGGTCGGTCTGATTGTGCCGCCCGAAGTGCAGACCGGCTTGCGCCGCCTCGTCGGCGCCTATCGCGCCGAACGCCTGATGGTTGCCGGCGCGATGCCCGATGCCGAGGAAGCGCTGCGCATCGGCTTCGTCGACGAGCTCGTCGAGCCCGCTCAAGTCATCGAGCGCGCAATCGAATGGCTCAACTCATTGCTCGCACTGCCGCCGCGTGCGATGAGCGAAACGCGCCGGATCGCGCGCGCCGATCTCGTCGCGGCATTCGACACGCATCGTTCGGGCGACGTCGACGATTTCGTGCGCGGCTGGTTCGGCGAGGAATCGCGCGCGACGCTGACGGCGGTGATGGCGAAGCTCAAGGCGAAGGCGTAAGCCGGCAGGCGCAAACCGGACAAGTGATCCCGTCAGCTTCCGGTTGCGACCGGACGCGACGGATCGCTGATCCACCCGCTCCACGACGGCGCATAAAGACGCGAACCGGTGAGTCCCGCGTGCTCCATCGCGAGCAGATTGACGCAGGCGCTGACGCCGGAACCACACATATGAATGACTTCTCGCGGCGCACGCGAACCGAGCAGCGCGGCGAATTCCGTGCGCAGCGCATCGACCGATTTGTAGCGGCCATGCGCGTCGAAATTGTCGGTGAGCGGCCGGTTGCGCGCGCCCGGCACATGCCCGGCGACGGGATCGATCGGCTCGACCTCGCCGCGAAAACGCGGCGCACCGCGCGCGTCGAGCAGCAGCGCGGCATCACCCAACTGCTGCAAAGTATCGGTGTATACAATTTGCGCAGCATCGAAATCGACCCGAACTTGCGTCGGCGTCCGCTGTGGCACCGCGGCTTCGAGCGGCAACCCCGCTTCGCGCCACGCCTTGAAGCCGCCATCGAGCACGGCGATTGCGCGCGCGCCGACCGCCTTCAGCATCCACCACAGCCGCGCTGCGGCGAGCGAGCCCCCGGCATCGTCGTAGGCGACGACGCGCGTTGCCGGCGCCCAGCCCCAGCGCGACAGCACGGCGGAAAATGCGGATGCATCGGGCAGCGGATGCCGCCCAAGTCCGCGTTTGGACAAGTCGGACAAATCGCGATCGAGGTCGGCGAACACTGCGCCGGGCAGATGCGCCTCGCCGTACGCGCGCGCGCCACGCGCGGGGTCGGCCAGCTCGAAACGGCAATCGACGATCAATAGATCCGCAGCGCCGAGTTGCGCGGCAAGCTGCTCCGGCGAAATGAGTGGCGAGTTGTTCATGCAAGGGACTCCATGCGCTGGATCAAGTTCAACAGCATCGCCGCGGTCGCGCCCCAAATGCGATGTCCGTCGTAGTGGAATTCGTGCAGCTCGCGCACGTGACCGCGAAAGTTCAAGCGTACGAGATGACGATTGGCGGCGTCGAGAAAAAACGGCAGCGGTACTTCGAACACTTCGGCGACTTCGCGCGGATTGGGCGTCGCACGATAACTGTCGTCGAGCCAGGCCACGACCGGCGTGACCACATAGCTCGATATCGTCTCGAACGCATCGAGGTAACCGAATGGACGCACCAGCGTGGCATGGACGCCGATTTCTTCATGCGTCTCGCGCAGGGCGGCAGCAAGCGCACTCGTGTCGGATTCGTCGATGCGGCCGCCGGGAAAACTTACCTGCCCGGCATGTTGGGTGAGATCGTCGTGGCGGCGCGTGAAGAGCACGCTGATTTCAGTAGGGCGGTCGATCAGCGCGACGAGCACCGCTGCCTTGCGCAGTGGACCGTCGCCGAGCAATGCGACCAGCTCGGTGTGATTCCAGCCAGGCGCGGTCGGCGCATCGTCGAGCGCGCGCACCGCGCGCTGCACACGCTCGCGTAAAAGCGACGCGGCTGCGTTCACAGCGCCTCGCGCGTGGCGGCGCGTTGCGGCAGTACTTCGTCCATCAGGCGCATGCGCTCTGCATCAGGCAGAGAGCCCCAATGCGCAATCTCGTCGATCGTGCGATGACAGCCTTCGCATAGTCCCGCTGCATCGAGCGTGCATACGCCGATGCACGGCGTGAGGATCGGATGCGGTTTCGGTGCAGTGCGAAAAAACATGGCGACGGTCGAACCTTCAAAACGCCAACGCCGCGAAACCGCGGCGTTGGTTGTAGTGCAAAGATGGAACGCGATGCCGAGTCTTACGGCTTCGTATCCATCAACTTCATTTCGAACACCATCACTTCGTTCGGACCGACGCGGCGGCCGTCGCCGCGCTCGCCGTAGGCGTATTCGGCCGGCACGAAGATGCGCCAGTAGTCACCGACCTTCATCAGCGGAATCACTTCCTGCCAGCCTTTGATCACGTCGGCGACCTTGAACTTGAATGGCTCGCCGCGCGCGAACGAGCTGTCGAGCTCCAGGCCCGAGGTGAGCGAGCTGCGAAAATTCACCGTGACTTCGCTCTGCAGGGTCGGGTGCTTGGCACCGTTGCCTTCCTCGATCACCAGGTACTGCACGCCGCTCGGCAGCGTGACGACGCCCTTCTTGCCCTTGTTCTCGGCCAAGAAAGACGCGCTCTTGGACTTGTTCGCCGAAGCGGCCTTGTCGTACTCGGCTTTGGCCTGCGACATGACCTGGTACTGCATGCGCATCAGCACGTCGCCCATCGTTTCCGGCGCCACGGTCGGCTGACGCTTGGCGTAGCCGTCCTGCATCGCCTTGATCACGGTGTTGAGATCGATGTCGATCTTGCGATCGAGAAAATCGCTGCCGATCTGGTAGCCGATCGCATACGACAGATTCGGCTTGTCCGCCGCGGTCAGCGGCGCGGGCACCTTCTGCTGCTGCGCCGCCGGCGCTGCGGCCGTGCTCTTCTGGGCTGCGGCACTGCCGCCCTGGGTGTTCTGCGCGAACACCGACCCAGCGGCAAGCACTGCGGCCGCCGCGACATACCAACGCAAACTCATGCAAACCTCCAAAGAAGGAAAAACCGCAAATCCTTGAGCGCTGCCGGCCGCGCCGGACCACGCCAAAACGAGGAGTTTACCCGACCGACCCCGCTCCGGCCAGCGATACTACCGTGGCCGCCTGAACGGGGGCTGTTCGACGCCTGTTATTATTGCGTCAGTCCTTTGGTGCGAAGCCAGAACGGCCATCCCTGGCCACCCTTTTCAACAAGAGCAAGCCATGTCCTTTCGCAATCTGCTAATCGAAAACCGCGGCGCGGTTCAGCGCATCACGATCAGCTCAACGCCGAAACGATCAACGAGCTGCATCTCGCGTTCGAAGCCGCGCGCCACGACGACGCCGTGCGCGTGGTCGTGCTCGCGGGCGCCGGCGAGAAGGCCTTCGTCGCCGGTGCGGATATTTCCGAACTCGCGTCGCTGACTCCGCTACACGCGCAGGCGGCCTCGCGCCGCGGCCAGGCGATGATGCTCGGCATCGAGCGCCTCGGCAAACCGGTGATCGCGCGCATCCAGGGCTACGCGCTCGGCGGCGGGCTGGAACTTGCGATGTGCTGCCACCTACGCATCGCGAGCGAGAAAGCGAAAGTCGGCTTGCCCGAAATCACGCTCGGCCTGATCCCGGGCTTCGGCGGCACGCAACGTCTCGCGCGCCTGGCCGGACGCGGCGCGGCGCTGGAACTAACCTTGACCGGCACACCGATCGATGCGGCGCGCGCGCATGCGCTGGGCGTGCTCACGCGCGTAGTCGCGCCGGAAAAACTCGACGCGGAAATCGATGCACTGGCCGAGCAACTCGCGGCAAGCGCGCCGCAGGCCTTGCGCGGCATCCTCGAAACGATCTTGATCGGCGGCGAGAACGGCATCGAAGCCGGGCTCGACTACGAGGCGAAAGCGTTTGGCTTGTGTTTTTCTACCGCAGATATGCGCGAAGGGACGCAGGCGTTTTTGGAGCGGCGCAAGGCGACCTTCACAGGCGACTAGACTAACTCCGCGTTTGTGGCACGTTCGCGCGACGTGAGAGTCCGGCAATGTATTCGCCAGCTTCTGTTTGCAATTGAAATTTGGCCTCGTTAAAACGGATGCCGCGTTCTTGTTCGAACGCCACAAATTCGCCGTGTTTGAACAAGACGTAATAGCCATCCTTCAGCGCAACCCTTGTGTGAATCAGCGGGGTTTCAGGTTCCCTCATGCCCACCCTTCCACTTCTTCTCCCCCGCCGTCACGCGTAGATCGAGGCGGTTCTGCGGCGTCGGTAGCGGGCAGGTCGCGTACGGCGTGAATGCGCACGGCGGGTTGTAGGCCTTGTTGAAGTCGAGCACGACCTTGCCGTCCTTAGGCATCGCCGCGTAGACGAAACGCGCGGCGCCATAGGTTTCCTTGCCGCTGGTGCGGTCGGCGAAGACGAGGAACAGTTCCGTGTCGCCGGGATTCTCGATCATCGGCTCGAGCTTGTACGTCTTGCCGCCGCGCTCGAACGTCGCCGCGCCGGGCATCACGTATTTTTCGGTCTGACCGATGATATTGACGCCTTCGACTTCGTGCGGCGGGTTGTAAGCCTCCCACTTCGCTTCGATGCGCCACGACGGATCGAGTTCGAAATTCTCGACGCCCTGCGCGATCATTTTCTGCCGCGTCGCCGCTTCGCTGTCCTTGATGCGCAGGCCGAACTTGTCGCCGCGCTGGATCAGGTAGAACTTCACCGTGCCGAAGCCGATCTGCGTCGGCTTGGGCTGGCTGTCGTCGACGGGCGTGGTGCTGGTTTTCTTTTCGCCGTCGATCGTCGCATCGGCCTTCGCGTCGATCGCGATGGTCGCCTTGCCATCCTGCAGCGTGATCGTGCCGAGATGCGCGGGCGCCTTGGCGATCACGATCGCGTTGTCGTTCGCCGAGCCGACCGTGTTCGCGCCTTGTTTGAGCCATTCAAGACCGATCAGGCTCGGCCAGCCATACGGAGATTTGAGACGTTCCAGCCGCGCTGTACGCCAGTCGCCGATTTCTTTGCGCCAGGCATCGTCATTGTCCGCGGCGGCTGCGCCGAGGCTGGTCAGTATCACTGCACTCATCAGTAGGTTTCCGAAATTCATTGCGATTTCCTCACAATTTTCAGGTCGTCATTCCCGCGAAGGCGGGAATCCAATGACTTTGCTCCGCGCTTCCCAATGCCAAACGAGCGGCGCTGGATCCCCGCCCGGAGCATGCGGGAATGACGAGCGGTACGTTTCTACGTGTCAGCGCCCGCGCAAGAAAAGCTTGTCCAGATCATGAATCGACAACTGCACCCACGTCGGTCGCCCGTGATTGCATTGTCCCGACCTCTCGGTCGCTTCCATCTCACGCAGCAATGCGTTCATTTCCGGCAAACTCAAGCGCCGGTTTGCGCGCACCGATCCGTGGCAGGCCATGGTCGACAGAATATCGTTATGCGCCTCCTCGAGCCGGCGCGAGCTGCCGTGCGCGACGAGATCGGCGAGCACGTCGCGCACAAGGCCGCCGACATCGGCGCCTTCGAGCAAGCCGGGATAGCGTTTGATCGTCACGCTCTGCGGCCCCGAGCGCACGATCTCGAAACCGAGCGCGATGAGTTGATCTGGATAGTCCTCGACCGCCGCGGCCTCGCGCGCACTCACGGCGAGCATCAACGGCACCAGCAGCAGCTGCGCGCGTATGCCGTCGCAAGCTTGCGCGCCCTTGAGCTTTTCGTAAGTGATGCGCTCGTGCGCCGCGTGCATATCGACCAGGATCAGGCCGTGCGCGTTCTCGGCGAGCACATAGATGCCGGCGAGTTGTGCGAGCGCGTAGCCAAGCGGCGGAACGTCGCCGTTTTCATGCGGCAGCACCGCGGTGTTGGCCGCCGATGCCGATGTCGCAATTTGCGCAAAATCCACAATGCGGCGTTTTTCCGCATCGCCGGCGAGCAGCGCGAGATAGTCCGCGCGCGGCTCGCGTACGCCGAGACCGAGGCGCGATTGGGTGATAGAACCGGGCGCGATAAATCGCGTCCCTACGCCGGAACCTGTTTCGACGATTGAACCGTAGGGGCTCGATTTATCGAGCCCGCCGCTTTGCGCATGCGCGCCGACGCTGCCGGCTCGCGTCTCGGCCAGCGCATCGTTGAGCGTGCGATAGAGAAAATCATGTACCAGCCGACTTTCGCGAAAGCGCACTTCGCTCTTGGCCGGATGCACATTCACATCGACGATGGCGGGATCGAGTTCGAGAAACAGTACGTAAGCCGGATGGCGCCCGTGAAACAGCACGTCGGCATACGCCTGTCGTACCGCGTGCGTGACGACGCGATCGCGCACGAGGCGGCCGTTGACATGGAAGTACTGCTGATCGGCCTGACTGCGCGAGGCGGTCGGCAGGCCGACCCAGCCATGCAGGCGCAGACCCGCCGCCGCGTGCTCGATCACCAGACTTTGCGCGGGAAACTCCTCGCCGAGCACTTCGGCGAGGCGCGTCGTGAGCGCCGCCGCGCTGTCGGCCGGACGCAGCAGACGCGAAGGCTTGCCGTTGTGCGTCAGTCGGAATTCGATGTCCGGCCGCGCCAATGCGAGCGCCTTGATCAACTCGTCGATATGGCCGAACTCGGTGCGCTCGGCACGCAGGAACTTGCGCCGCGCCGGCACGTTGTGAAACA
>VBNZ01000185.1:1398-3090 GCA_005877675.1 Gammaproteobacteria bacterium | reverse complement strand
GTCGGCGACAACTTGCCGCCTTCGATCTCGATGCGCGCGGCAGCATCGGCGTCGCGCGCGCGCAATGACTCATTTCCGCTGCTCAGGTCGCGAGGGCGCGATGTGAGGGCAAAGCGCGATACCGAGGCGATCGAGGGCAAGGCCTCGCCGCGAAACCCTAGCGTGCGTACACGTTCGAGATCTTCGAGCGTCGCGATCTTGCTCGTCGCATGCGGCGCAACGGCGAGCGGCAATTCCTCGGCCGCGATGCCGCCGCCATCGTCGCGCACGCGAATCAGGCGCGCACCGCCATCCTCGATATCGACTTCGATGCGCCGCGCACCGGCGTCGAGACTGTTCTCGATGAGTTCCTTCACCACCGACGCGGGCCGCTCGATGACTTCACCGGCGGCGATCTGGTTGACGAGTTCCTGCGGGAGCTGACGAATGTGCGACATGGATGGCGCACATCATAGCGAATCGTTGCGCGAATTTTCCCCCGATCCGCAGCGCGGGAATAAACGGGAATAAATCGAAATGCTCGGAAGTCTCCACCACGCGGACGGTATGTCATCGAACAAATTCGTCAGCTTCGGCCCGCTTGCATTGGCTGCGATGCTCGCTGCAGTTCTTGCGCTCAGCGGTTGCGCGGCGGCTTCGTCACGGCCCGCAAGTCAGCCGCGCGATTGCGAAGCGTCGATGGATCAACCCGACTTGTTGTGCGGCACCTCTGCCGGGTGAGATAGCGCGGCGATTCGAAGCTGGCGCAGCCCTACGACCGCGGTACGCGTGCCGCAACGCTCTCGTCGTTGACTTCGTCGGCCTCCGCCGTCGCCGCTTTGCGCGAAGCAAGTCGCTCGCTTCTGCTGCGTTCGGCGTTCGCCGAGAACACGGTACCGGGCGGCGGCGCGGTCTCGAAATAGTTGCGTACGCCAGAAAGGATCGCGCTCGCGAGCTGTTCGCGCTGCTCGCCGCTGTTCAAGCGCTTTTCCTCGACCGGATTGGTGATGAACGCGGTTTCGACCAGGATCGACGGCACGTCGGGCGAACGCAGCACGACGAAGTTCGCCTTCTCGACATAGCCGCGATGCGTCGGCCCAAGTTTGGCCAGCGCGCTTCGAGCGTCGCGCCCTGCGACAGATCGAGCAGTACCGCAGCGAGCGTGTTGTCTTTGCGCTTGTCGAGCTTGACGCCGCCGACCACGTCGGAATTGTTTTCGCGATCGGCGAGGAAGCGTGCCGCTTCGCTCGTCGCGCCGCGCGGCGACAGCATCCACACCGACGAACCGCGCGCATCGCTTGAACTGAAGGCGTCCGCGTGCACCGACACGAACAGGTCGGCCTTGACCTCGCGCGCCCGGTGGTAACGGTCTTCGAGCGCGACGTAATAATCGCCTTCGCGCGTCAGCACGGCGTGCATGCCCGGCTGCTTGTCGATCTGACGCTTCAATTCACGCGACACCGCGAGCGTGATGTTCGCCTCGTGCGTACCGCCGCTGCCGATCGCGCCTGGATCGTCGCCGCCATGGCCGGGGTCGATCATGATCACCACATCGCGCGCCTTCGCCGGCAGCATGCGCACGCTCTTGGCGACTTCAGTCTTGCCTTTGACCTTCGGCGTCAGCTCGACGACGAGTTTATAGCCGCCGGCGCTGTCGTCGATGAAACTCTTCGCGCGCACGCTCGCGGCAAGATCGAACACGATGCGCGCGTC
>VBNZ01000185.1:619-1348 GCA_005877675.1 Gammaproteobacteria bacterium | reverse complement strand
CACGATTCGCTCCGGATTGGCGATCTCAAACAGCTTGTAGTCGGGTGCGGCAGAAAAGTCGAAGGTGATGCGCGTTACGTCGCGTTCGACTGCCACGCGCGCGGTCTTGACCTCGCTCGCGCCCGCAAAGACGCCCCACGCAATCAGCAATCCGCCGATCGCACAGCGCGCAAACCCTTGGCGTATGGCTCCCCACATAGCGCGGATTCAATCTGAATCCGTGGGAAAAATCAAGTGTTTTCCCTTGAAAATCCGTTAACTAGGGAATATTTGTGAACTATCACACGAGTAGGTCGCGCTAACTCGATTCGCCAAGAGATGATAGCCATTGCTCGCCACGCGGCGACCTGGCTTCGAGCCGCAGGGCGCGCCGCGCGCCCGCGTGCGCGAGGTGCAAGGTCAGGTCTGCCCGGGGCACGGCGCTGCCTGCTCGCTCCGGCCATTCGATCAGGATCAGGTGCTTGTCCACGGAGAGATCGCCAAGCCCGAGCCATTCGAGCTCGCCCGGATCAGCTATACGGTATAGATCAAGATGATGCGCAGCGAGGTCGCCGGCAAGGTACGACTCGATCAGGCTGTAGGTCGGACTTTTCACGCGCTCGCCGACGCCGAGTGCGCGTAGCAACGCGCGCGCAAACGTGGTCTTGCCCGCGCCAAGATCCCCGTGCAGGTGGATTACGCCGCCCGCGCCGACGACCCTGGCAAGGCGCTGCGCGCACGCGATCAATT
>VBNZ01000185.1:0-451 GCA_005877675.1 Gammaproteobacteria bacterium | reverse complement strand
GCGAGCAGGCCCGCGATCACACCCGTCAGCACATCGCCCATGCCGCCACTTGCCATGCCGGGATTGCCCCACGGGCATACGGCGACGTCGCTCTGCGCATTCGCGATCAGGGTGCCGGCACCTTTGAGCACCGCGACGGCGTGATATTTGTGCGCAAGCTCGCGCGCCGCGGCATAACGATCGCGTTCGATTGCCGCGATATCGCAACCGAGCAGGCGCGCGGCCTCGCCCGGATGCGGCGTCAGCACGCATTGCGCCGGCAGCGCGAGCGATTCGCGCGCGAGCAGGTTAAGCGCGTCGGCATCCAGCACGACCGGCTTGCCGCTCGCGATCGCCGTGGCCCACAGCGCGTGTCCCCAGGCGCGCAGGCCAAGTCCGGGACCGATCGCGACGACATTTGCGCGCTCGAGCAACGCCTGCAATTCCTGGATACCGTTGACCGCATGCGCCA
>VBNZ01000184.1 GCA_005877675.1 Gammaproteobacteria bacterium | reverse complement strand
TCGCACCCATGCGCCGCACTCGATCCGGCGAGGATGGAACCCATGAGCAAGCGCAGGCGCACGGCCGAGGCGACAGGACCAATGACGATGGCCGATCTCGCCGCGCTCGCAGGTGTATCCAAGATCACCGTATCGCGCGCTTTGAGCGAGAACGGCGTGGTGAGCGCACAGACACGCGAGCGCGTGCGTACGATCGCTGCCGATCACGGTTACCGGTTTAATGTCAGCGCGCGCAACCTGCGTCTGCGGCACAGCCAGACGATCGCGGTGATCGTCGAGATGACTCCAAGCGTCAACCGGCCGATGTCCGATCCGTATCCGCTCGCGTTGCTGGGCGGCATTGCGCAAGAGCTGGCTGCGGTGAACTACAGTGTGTTGCTCACGACGCGTCAGGGTGCATTCGCGCCCGCCGTACATGCAGCGGATGCGGTGATCTTGCTCGGACAGGGTGCCAAGCTGCAGGCAGTCCACGTTTTCGACCGGCTGCGCTTGCCGATGGTCGTGTGGGGAGCGCCTAGCCCCGGCGACCAGCACATCGTCGTCGGCAGCGACAACCACTCCGGCGGCGCCAGCGTGGCCGAGCGCTTTGTTTCACTTGGCCGGCGCCATCCGGTCTTCATCGGCGACACTGACCATCCGGAGATGGCTGAGCGCCTCGCCGGATTTTCCGAGTTCCTCAAGCGCCGCGGCATAGCGCCGGTGGTTGTCAGCTGCCGGCCGTTTACGATTGAATCCGGCGCCAAGGCGGCGCAGTCGCTGGTGCGCAAGAAGGTGCGCTTTGACGCGATCTTCACCTGCAGCGATGCGCTGGCGATGGGCGCGATTCGCGCACTGCTCGAGCTCGGACTGCGAATACCGAAGGACGTATCCGTGATCGGCTACGACGACACGCCTCTCGGCGCAGCATTCATTCCGCCGCTTTCTTCCGTGCATCAAAACTGGCACGAGGGCGGCATGTTGCTGGCGCGCAAGGCGCTCGCGCTTTTTCGTGGCGAGAAGGTCAAGTCGGAGACGCTGCCGAGCAGCCTGGTGCTGCGCGCCACCTAATTCGATTCGAAACGAGTATTTTCCAACTAGACAGTTGTGGTTGGGTCGACGCAAGAGAGTTGCGCGACGAGACGGATCGTCGTCCGCTCCGCGCGTCTTCGAGGTGCACAGTTAGCGAAGCGCTGGGCTCCTTGAGTTCGAAGCTTCCATGCAGCGATCGGGCTACGGCATTTTTCGATCGTAGTAGGTTGAGTCATCGACGATGTGGCCGTCTTTGCGTGTACCTCTCGGTTGCTAAAAAATCCACATCAAAATCAAAGCGTCAAAGCTCGTCCAATCTTCTGCGCAGAGCCAGTCCGGAGAACCAAGCTATTACGCAAAAGTGGTACATCCTTTTACGTACCCGCCGTCGCTAAAAACTTGATTCTGCTTTGCCTTTGATCCCGCTTTTTCGTAGGCGGATATCGTCGCTTGAGAGAATAGCTACGCAGCAGACTCGACGAAGACGGTCTGTGCACCGCTCTTTTCGCAGGTGAGGTTGACAGTGCGTCCGATAGCGCGTGTTCGATGCACTGTACCGGCCGGGATGACAACGCTTTGCCATTCGGTAAGTTCTATGCGATTGCCATCCGCAAGATCGATTTGCGAACAGCTCGTCAGAATCTGGATGGTGATGCCAACGATACTCACCTTCGAACACAGCTAACCGCATGCAGTCCGCGTTGACATCGACCAGAACCTGGTTGCGATAGGACTCAGTTACTGCGGCTTGTTCCGCGCGAATATCAACGACAGTCAAAGCAGGATAGCGCGCCGTCTCCGCTGAATACTCGTGCGCGGTAGGAAATTGAGACTTCATGCGAATGCTCCAGTCGCCCGGAGGCTTAGTTTTGCCGCCTGACGCTTGGTAAGCGGTCGCTGCCGCGTGAGTTGGAGTTTACCGCAGCCTAGCCAAATTGACCCGCGTCAAATACGATCGATGCCAGGGGCGGACTGGACCGATCGGAGCAGTCCTTAGGTGTCACACAACTCTAATTGCGGATTTATGCTTATACACATCATTGTGGCGGTGTTGTGGGTGTTGTTGCTGTCTTCAAACGCACAAGCTTTCTTACGCGAAATAGATCCGAATTCGCAGATCAAACTCAGACCCGATGAGGGCCTGCTGCTCGTGTCGGTGAACACGCTTACTTCGCTCCACTACGTGCGCGTACAGCGCGAGGGCAACTATTTCGCGTCCGCCAAAATCTCAGATCTGAACTCGGGAGTGACAACGAAAATCTATGCCGTCGCAGCGGGCCAGTACCGCTGGGATCGAGTTGGGTTGAGTAGCAACTACTTCTACGAAGTCTCCGACGATGCGGAATTCAAATTTGACGTAAAGGCCGGCGTGGTCAACTATCCGGGAGACCTTTTGTTCCGGAGCGTTAGTGGTACGCGCAGCCGCATGCGTACTGCAGATCGTGCGTTAGGTGCATTGGACTGGCTCGAAACCAGTTTTCCGTCCGCAGGCCAGTTGCCTTTTGTCTATGTGGGCCACTACCCGGACCCCTTTGTGGAAATGTACCGCAAGGCTCGTGCGGTGCATCCCGAGAAGAAACTCGCGGATCTCGACAAAGCCGCTGAGCTACCCAAATCCGAACAACCATCGATATCGATTCAAGAGCTTTGGCAGGCAAGTCGGGTTTCTTCCGTCACCCTCAATCCCGAAGGGGACCTGCTGGCCGAATCCATTTACGAAAAAGGCAAATGGGGGATCGATCTGATCGACTTGCGTGCTTCGGATGCGCGGCGCCTTGTCAATCCGCCCTTTGCCGTTGCCTCGTTGCGCTGGCTCGGAAATCGAACTCTCATAGCAAGCCTGGGCGAACGCGGCGAGGACAATTTCATCATCATTGTCCAGATCGAGGACGGCGCGAAAGGTCGCACTTTCAAGAATTTCAATCTGCCTTATATGGCAAAGGTAGTCGGCGCGATTCCAGGCGATCCGACGCAATTGCTTGTTGCGAGCTCCAGCCCGTTCGGCAAGCGCATGGTTCATCGCATCGACATTCGTAGCGAAACTACAATGAAGCAGTCCAGTCATGCGTACGAAAGTCGCCTCAATAAGGGATTAAACGACGATTTCGCATGGTTCACCGACGGCTCCGGACAGATTCGCGCCGCGCTGACTACAGTAGATAAACAGAATTCGCTGTTTTACGGCGGTGCAGGCGAGTACCGCGAGCTGATGCGATTCAATAATGATGGCGATATCTATTTCTGGCCGTACCGCCTGTCAACAGACGGCAATCTCATTTACGGATTTTCGGATTCGGGGCGCAGCCAACGCGATTTCGTCGCATTCGATCCGCAGCAGAAGAAGATCACGCAGACGCTATTTTCGCGCGAAAGTACTGATGCTGAAGGCGTCGTCTTCAACCGAGCTGGAAGTCCGATCGGCGCCACCTATTACGATGCGGGACACCTCGTAGTCGGATATTTCGACGACGAAAACCGTCATCTCAATGATCTCATTACGACGGCGTTCCCGGACAGGACAGCCGTTATGCTTGCTCGCGATGATGGCGGCAAGGTTGCGGTACTTGGCGTCGACGGCAGCGACTATCCCTTTGCGCTGTATCAACTCAACACGCAGCTTCATCGCGCATCGCTGGTAGACGAGGCCGTGCCGAGCCTTTCCAAGCACAAGTGGCTGCCCAGTATCGTTGTCAAAGCGAATGGCAAAGACGGACTTCCTATCGAAGCCTATCTCACCGTACCGAATACACCAGGCAAGAAGCCGATGATCGTACTCGCGCATGGCGGTCCAATCGGCGCGCGCGATGAGCGGCACTTTGATCCCGAAGTGCAATTTCTCGCAAGCCTCGGCTATGCAGTGCTCCAAATCAATTTTCGCGGCTCGGAGGGCTACGGCACGGCTTATCGCAAGGCGGGGTTAGGAAATTTCGGGTCGGCGATCGAAGACGACGTCGATGCGGCGGTCGATGCGGTGTTGAGCAAGTACCCGCTTGATGCGAACCGCATGTGCGCCATGGGAACGAGCTACGGCGGATACTCCGCGCTGCAATCGGCGGTTCGACACCCCGATCGTTTCCGCTGCGTGCTTTCTATTTCAGGGCCCACCGATTGGACGCTTTCTTTCACAGCCAGCGACGCGGCATACAGTGCAGCAGGACGCAAAATTCTCGAGAAATACATCGGTGACCCCATCGCGCATCCGGACAATATCGCGCGCATCTCGCCGGTTTACCGCGTAGATGATCTCAAGGCGCCCGTGCTGATTGTCCATGGCACCGAAGACGAACGCGTGGACTATGAGAATGCTCGCCGTCTGATTCGCATGCTGAATCTTGCGGGCCGCCCCCCGGCCGTCATCCGACTCGAAGGAGAAGGTCATGGCATTGCGACTTTCAAGAATCTTGAGATTGCTTATCCCGCAATCGCAGCTTTTCTGAAAGAGCACCTTGGCGACGGTTCTGGCGCAGCAGCCGCATCTGTCGCTCATGGCAGCACAACGAATAACTGAGATTCTCTCCCAGGTGGACAGCATGGCCTCGATTGCACTGGTGTCCGCGCAATCAGGCTGATGCCGTGGGATTGCGCGAGCGACCCGCTGCGAAGGTCTGCGCTATCATGCGGCAACAGCCACGCATAGTGAGACAGGCATGATATTTCTGACCATCATCATTGTCGTCGTCCTGCTGTCAGGAATCCGCATCGCGCAAGAGTATCAACGCGGCGTTGTATTTCGACTCGGCCGCTATGTCGGGCTGCGTGGCCCAGGCTTATACTGGATCATTCCCCTGGGTATCGAACGTGTGGTGACGATCGACATCCGCACGCGGACAGTGTCCGCCGAACAACAGGAAACCATCACGCGCGACAGCGTCACGGTGAAGCTCAACGCTGTCTTATGGTATCGAGTCGTGGATGCGGCGAAGTCTGTGATAGCGGTCGCGGACGCCCCTGCGGCTGTCTACCAATTGGCTCTGACGAGTTTACGCAACTCCATTGGGCAACATGATCTCGATGAGGTCCTGCAGGAGCGCAACAAGATCAATCAGTTGCTGCGGCAGAATATCGCCGGTTCGACCGAAGCCTGGGGTATCGAGGTGGAGAGGTTCGAAATGAAGGATGTGGAGCTGCCGGCCGCCATGCAGGAAGTGATGGCCATGCAGGCGCAGGCGATTCGCGAGAAACGCGCACGCATTATCAAGGCGGAGGCGGAATTGGAAGCTTCCAAGAAGCTCTCGGATGCCGCACTGCAGATGGCAAATAATCCGGTCGCCGTCGAGCTGCGGCGCATGCAAATGGTCACGGAAGTTGGCGCGGAAAATAACAGCACCACGGTGCTGATGATCCCGTCGGATTTCGTGTCGCTCGCGAAGAGTGTCAGCGAATATGTGCGCGAGCAGCATGCCAAAGAGCTGCCTCCCAAGGGGTAGCTTGGCGGCATCACTGAACCGTGGTGCGTATGAGCCTGCTGCGGCCGACTAGCCGTGGGAGACGCTTCGCGCTTGCGAAGAAGCACTAACAGAAGATGCCAAGCAGCTTTGGCCTGCAATCCCCGCGGCACAAGGAGATTCGTGATTACCGGCATTCGCTATTGCTTGCTCACGCTCGCACTCGCTTTAAGCGCATGTACCACGCCTGCTCAAAAGAAGAGTCCGCCTGCTGTCGTGCAGCGGTCTGCAGCACCCGCTGCTCCACAAGTAGTCAATTTGACGCCGTTCCCCGTTTTGTTGTTGACGGGCGATGATGCTGCAGGACACTACTACTCACTGGTAGCGAAGGCGACATTTTCGATCCGCGAAGATGGAGCGCTTCAATTGCTTGGCGATGGCGAGAGGGTGATCGACAGGGACCCTGATCCGAGCAAGGAACACGATTGCGAGAGCAGCGGCGCTGCCATCAATCAAATCACTACATGGTTTCCCTATACCGGCTTTCTCATCGAAGGCGGCAAGTTGGAAGAGGTGAAGACTTCGTCGGGCAAGAAAATGCCGCTGCGTTCGTTGACCGACGATGGCAGTGGCGCGATGCAATATCGCGGCCCTCAAGTGCGCACGCCAGAGTACTACTATGCTCCTTGCGTCGGGGTGCACCACGTAAGCACAGGGTGGAGACTTGATGACTATCTGCCTTCGAATGCACGAATTCGCATCAAGCCTGCGAGCGGCGCGCCACTCGATCTGACGCTACCGCAACCATTTGTCCCATTTGTGTTGCTGCGCTACGTATCGGGCGCGATGATCCCAACACCTATGCGGGTCGTGCTCGTTACTGTCGACCTTCCACAGCGACGCGTCGTGCTGCAGTATCAGGGCACTTTTGCCACGATACCTGCATTGCGCAAGGTTGAATTTCGCGGGATATTCCCCGGCGGGAAACCCGCATCGGACGAGACAGCCGAGCGCTACGAGCAAAGGACGCAGGCGACGCTCGATGACTTGGCACAATGCGCTCCGCCACGCGTTCTCGCAATCGAGCCCTGCGCAAACGCGTCACGCATTCCAAACTTGGCAATCTTTGGCCAATCGCGGTTTTGATGACCGCGCAGCGGCCTCAGGCAGTACTGGCGTCAAGCAACGCGTACCCGCGTTGACGGCCTTACGCATCTATTTGGGTCCTGCCGCAAGGAGGGCGACAGGCTGTTTTTTTTTCCGAGCCGGTCACCGGTATCCCGTTGCCGATGAACCGGTGTATCGTTTAATCGACATACACCGGTGTGGTTAACGGCGGCGCGTACCCGTATGCCATGCGTTGGGTTTGCACGAAGAGTCACGGCAACCAAGGAACAGGCTGTGAAATGCTGTCGGTACTGTGTAATCGTGGCCTTCTTTGCGCTGACCCGCTCGCTCGGCGCTGCAGAGTTGACCGTGCATATCACCGACGCTCGCGGCGCAGCCGTGGCCGACGCGGTGGTGACGATCGTGCCGCGCGACAGTACAGCGGCGACGACACGCAAAGCGAGCGCCGAAACCAAGGTCGTCGATCAGAAGGCCGAGACCTTCAATCCATACGTCGAGATCTTCCGGCCCGGCGATAGTGTCGTGTTCCACAACAGTGACCAGACTCGGCATCATGTGTATTCGTTCGCACCCACGCGACGGTTCGAGTTTGTGCTGACGTCGGGTCAAAGTTCCGCGCCGCTGCAACTCGATCAAGTCGGAGTCGTTGCGGTTGGATGCAATATTCACGACCGCATGATTACCTATCTGTATGTTGCCGACGCGCCCTGGATCGCGCGTTCAGCCATCAATGGCCAGGCGATCATAGACGCCCTGCCCGCAGGCGATTTCGACGTGCGCGTGTGGCATCCGCAATTGCGCCCGGGGCGGCCGGATTCCGCTCAGCCGTTGCATATCGCTGAATCCGGCGACGCCAAGCAGCTTGCGGTTTCACTTTCCCTACTACCCGATCCCCGGGCCGTTGCAGACCGCGAGCGCACCAGCTACTAAGGCCCGGACGAATGACCTTTCGCGTCCGCCTGGTATCGTTTCTTGTTGCTTCGCTCACGATCCTGCAGATCCTGACGGCGGGGCTTGTGTACGAGGTCACCCGCCGTCAACTTATCACTCAAGGCGAGCAGCAGCTGGTCGTGGCAGCGCGAGTATTTGCGCGGCAACTCGATGACGTCTCTGAACGCGTCGCCGAAAATGTGCAGGTGCTGACGCTCGACTTCGCGCTGCGTAAAGCCATTGCCGAAAGCGATCGCGATACCGTGCTTTCGGCGTTGCGCAATCACGGCAACCGAGTCGGGGCGACACGCATGTTGCTGGTGGGCCTCGATGGGGCGATTCAAGCGGACACCTCGGAAAGCTCTCCACCTATAAACAAATTCCCTTTTCCCGATCTGACCGACGCAGCGTTGCAAAAGCCATCGGCGGCGATCGTGGCCTGGGACGGCCGCGCCTACTGGATGGTCGTGGTGCCGGTGTCGGCGCCTGCATTGATCGCTCTCATCGCTGCGGCCATTCCGGTCGACGACATGTTCCTTGCGCATCTGCAGGAGCAGTCGATCTTGCCGAGCACGATCGAGCTTGTCACTCAAACTGGCGACGGGCACTGGCAAGTGATCGCTCGCGGCAGCGATCAGATCCAACTGGCGACGCACTTGATGCCTACGGGTGACTTGCCGGGTGCTCCCACGGTGGCCGCAATAAACGGACGCGAATATGTTGCGCTGGCGACGCACCTGCGTTCCTCGCAATCGAGTGCGCCCATCGTTGCCATGCTCGGCTATTCATTGGACGATGCGTTGCGACCTTATCGATCCGTTGGTCTGGCGTGGGGCATCCTGCTTGCCCTTGGTTTGGCATTTGGAGTAGTCGCTGCGCTCGTCATCGCGCGCGGCGTATCGCGACCGGTCGAATTACTGGCTGCGAGCGCCAGACGCATCGCCGCAGGCGACTACAGCCAGACGCCGCAAATCGTGCAGCACGACGAGGTCGGCGAACTTGGTGCAGCGCTAGCCAAATTCGTTTTCAATCAGGCCATGATGCGACGACCGGTTTGCCGAATCGGGTGGCCGCCGAGGGCGCGATACAACAAGACCTGACTGCAAATGGACGCATGCACGGCGCGCTGTTGATGGTTGCACTCGTGCGCCTGCCGGAAATCGTGAAGACGCTCGGACATGCGATCAGCGATCGTCTGATGCGCGATGCCGGAACGCGAATCCGCAAGCCGGCCGGCGCGGCGTTGGTGGCACGTGCGAGCGACACGGAATTCCTCGTGTGGCTGCGCGACGCCAAGCAGTCCGAAGCAATTGCGCTCGCGTTCCGTATTGTCGATGTGCTCGGCGAGCCGTACCGTGAGGCGGACCTTGCCATCGATGTAGCGCCGTCCGTCGGCATCGCCTTGTACCCGTCGCATGGAATCGATCCGAGCCTGCTGTTGCAGCGCTCCGAAGTGGCCCTGTTCGCGGCACTCGGCTCGGAAGAGCCGGTTACGGTTTACGATCCAGCGGCCGATCCGCATCGACCCGAACGCCTCTCGTTGATGAGCGATCTGCGCGAGGCCCTGGAGCGCAACCAGCTGCACTTGCACTACCAACCAAAGCTCAATCTGACCACGCGCCGCATCGACGGCGCCGAAGCGCTGGCGCGCTGGGAGCATCCGAAGCTGGGTTACGTACCACCCGAGGCATTCATTCCTCTGGCCGAGGAAACCGGCAATATCCGGCGTCTGACGCGCTGGATGCTTGCCGCTGGAATTGCCAATGCGCACGCCTGGGCGACGCAAGGGCGAGCGCTGCGGCTCGCGATGAATCTGTCCGCGCGCGACCTAGACGATTCCGACCTGCCGGCGCGCATCGGGGAATTGCTGACAATCCACGGCGTGATACCCCAGCGCATTATGCTCGAAGTCACCGAAAGCGCAGTCATGGGCAAACCTGAGGCGGCGATCCAGGTATTGCGCCGACTCGCCGACCAAGGCATCGATCTGGCGATCGACGATTTTGGTGTGGGCCAATCATCGTTTGCGTATCTGCGGCGACTGCCGGTGCGTGAGCTGAAAATCGACAAGAGTTTTCTGCTGAAACTAGCCGAAGGCTCCACCGACCGCGC
>VBNZ01000183.1:15632-19114 GCA_005877675.1 Gammaproteobacteria bacterium | reverse complement strand
CAGATGGCTTGTTTCAGTGCGGTGAAAGGCTGCAGAGGATGCGTGCGAAGTGTGAGCGTGCGATCGAACCGCTCGCCGAGTTCTTGGAAATTGTTTGCAGACTCGCGGTTGAGGCGCGATTGTCGCGTGTGGCTTTGTCGCGAATAAGGGCGTTATGCCCTCATCGCTTGCATGAACGGCAGGATGCCCAGGATCTGCATAACGCGTTTCAGGTTGTACGCCAGCACGTGCAAACTCATCTCGGCGCTGACATGCGTCAGCGTCTTCGTCAGGAAATGGGTGGAGCCCATCCACGCCTTGAGTGTTCCGAACGGATGCTCTGACGTGCGACGACGTATGCGCATCATCTCCGGTGCTCGATCCAGGCGTTCCTGCATCGCCTCCAAAACCGCCTCGTGCTCCCAGCGCGTGATGCGACGGTTCGTGCCCGTTGTGCATTGCGTCTTGAGCGGACACTTGGGGCACGCCGACGACCAGTACTTGTGGATCGTCATGCCGTCCTCGACCGTGGTGAATCGGTGGATGGCACGCTCACCGGCAGGACATCGGTACTCATCGTCCTGGGCAATGTATACAAAATCCTGCTTGTCGAACCGGCCGTCCGCTCTGCTGTTTGAGGTCAGTGGCTTGGGCACGAAAGCGGTGATGCCTGCTTGCTCGCACTCCCGAATTTCGTCGCCGTGGAAGTAACCGCGGTCGGCGACGGCGTCGAGTTGTTCGACAGCCATCGCTGCCTGCGCCTGCTTGGCGATTCTGGCAAGCTGGCTGCGGTCGCTGCCGACGTTGGTCACCTCGTGCGCCACGATCAGATGGTGCTTGGCATCCACCGCTGTCTGCACGTTGTACCCCACCACGCCGCTGCCGCGGGTCTTCATCGATCGTGAATCCGGATCCGTCAGCGATAACTGTTGATCTGGCGCTTCCCGCATCCGTGCGTCCAGCGCTTTCAGACGCTCCACCTCCTGCTTGAGATGCGCGATCTTTTCCCGCAACCGCCCGCCCTTGGCATCCGTATTTGAACGCTCCTGCCGATCTGCCGTATCAAGCTGACGCAGGTAGCCATCGATGCTTGCCTCCACTTCGGCAATGCGCCGCTTCATCTTCGCGTTGGTAAAGTTACGGTCCCGGTTGTTGACCGCCTTGAACTTGCTGCCATCGATCGACACCAGCGCCAGCGAGAACAGCTCGAGCCGACGGCACAGCAGGATAAATTCGCGACACACCCGACGGATTGCCGCGCCATTGTCTTTGCGAAAATCCGCGATGGTCTTGAAGTCGGGGGTCAATCGCCCGGTCAACCACATCAGCTCGACGTTGCGCTGGCTTTCGTGTTCGAGGCGACGACTGGACTGTATGCGGTTGAGGTAGCCGTAGATGTAAATCTTCAGTAGCGACGACGGACGATAGCCCGGGCTTCCGGTTGCCTCAGGCTCCACGCCTTCAAACCCCAGCTCGCCCAGATCGAGTTCGTCGACAAACGCTTCGATCACCCGGACCGGGTTGTCCTCGGCAACGTAATCGTCGATGCAGGCCGGTAGCAACGTGCTCTGGGTTCGGTCCGCGCCCTCAATGAATCGCTTCACCGCAACTCCTGCCGAACCCGTTGCGGAAGTATACAATTTAATGCGTTTTCACACGCCCTCGGCCAGCAGCGGACATTGGAATCCGAACGACCCAAGTCTGACTTGGTTAGTCGAATTCACGCGAACCTGCATTGCTCGGGACCGGGCGGAGTTGTTCCGCCAATGTGCGCGTCTTTTCGTTCACGACCGTGCCGGTGTGAAGCGTCGATTTTCGCTCGATGAGCATGATCAGGCACTCGTCCGGTGCGCTGGGGTTGTGTCGCGTGCCGGCGGGCACGACGAACAGATCGCCTTCATTGAGGACCACCGGCCCCGCTTCCATGTCGATGCGCAAGCAGCCTTTCAGGACAACGAAAAGCTCGTCTTCGCTCTCGTGGCTATGCCAGCCGATCGTGCCCTGGACTTTGGCGACCTTGACGTAGTTCTGGTCGAGTTCGGCAATGACGCGCGGCGACCAATGTTCGGTCAGTGATGCGGCGATGCCGCGTGGCGATAAGGCTTCAGGCATGACGGGCTTCCGGTTGCAGTGGCTTCAGCGTATCGACACGCCGTGCCGCGCCGCCGATGAGACGATTCTTTCGCTTGGCCCAGTACAGCATGGCAGCGACGGTGACCGCGAGCATGACGATCGTGACGATGGAGCTTTCTGGACCGAACAAACCTCCTGTCAGCCAGACCGGGCCGCGATACTCGCCAACCATCGGTGCCATGCGACGCCAGTCTTCGATGCCTGACAGCGGCAATCCGGAGAGGATGATCGTGAAGTTCCACGCAGCGTGATTCGCTGCGGCGGCCCAGAGGTTGCGCGAAAGCACGAACACGAGGGTCCAGAGTGCGCCGGTCAAGGTTACCGACACGATCATCGTGATCAGTTCCTGCATGCTGGCGCGGCCCTCGATATTTTCGAGATGACCGAGCGCGAAAATCACGGACTGCAGACACAATGCCGGGACGGTGCCCCAGGCGGTTTCTAGGATGCGGAAAAGGATGCAGCGGTAGGCGATTTCTTCCAGGGTCGCGGCAATCACGATCAGACCGGCGATGCCGAGCAGGCCGTGCTGCAGTCCATGGTAGGCGGTGATCTCATACGCCCCGAGCGCAAGCACCAACAGCATCGAAATCGCCATCAGCAGGCCGCCGGATGCGCCGCCGAGCATGATCGCGAGCGTCGCGGGGCGCAGTTCACTGGCATTGCGGTCTTCGACAATGCGGACGTAGGCCCAGTAAGCCAGCACGGCGGAAACGATAATGCCGGTCCGCCGCACCAGGCTCGTGACGGAGTCGTCGGGATGGAATATAGCCTGTAGCCCCGGCAGCAACAGCATGCGGACAAACAGCACGGCACCGAACAGGGCGGCGAACGCCAAGAGCAGTTTCTTGGTAACGGCTATCACGAGCCGGAAATGGTGCACGGTGAGCTCCTGCGTCTGTCCCATAGATGACCGGGATATCGCGACGCGGGATAGCCCGAGTCGCAACCCGTGTCCCGCATTCTAGGTCAGTCAATAATGCACGCACATGGACATATCGTCATGACGATCATGCATAATTGCATGCGAACAATCACACAACGTCGGCAGCCGATTTCGCATGGAATGGAGCGATTTACGCATCTTTCTGGCCATTGCCCGGGAAGGAACGCTGGGTGCCGCCGCCCGGAAACTGGCGCAGACGCAGCCAACCATGGGTCGACGATTGCGCGTCTTGGAAGACGCGCTCGGACACAAGCTTTTCCAGCGGACCAAGGACGGTTTCGTCCTAACCGACGAAGGCTCCACCCTGCTGGGTCATGCCGAACGCATGGAAGGGGAAGCGCTCGCAATTGAGCGTCGGCTTGCGGGGCAAACGCAGCAACTCGAAGGCCTGCTGCGAATCACCTCGTCGGATTGGTTCGGCGCA
>VBNZ01000183.1:14833-15621 GCA_005877675.1 Gammaproteobacteria bacterium | reverse complement strand
TGCATCCTCAGGTCACGATCGAGTTGCTGACGGATGCGCGCTTCCTGAGCCTTTCCCGTCGCGAGGCCGATGTGGCGTTCCGCATCAGGCCGTTCGATGAGCCTGACGTCGTCTCACGAAAGTTGTTGCACATGCGCTATGGCGCCTACCTGCGCCGGGGAATCGCCCATCCGATGGCGGGCGATGGCACCGGCAGTGCGTTGCTGGCACTGGACTCCGCGTTCGCAGGGGCACCCGACGACAGCTGGCTGCAAACGATGTTGCCGAAAGCGCGCACGGTTTTCCGCAGCAATAGCCGCGACGTGCAGGCCAGGATGTGCGCTCACGGTGTGGGTATTGCGGTACTGCCGATTCCGTTGGCTGATGCCACCGCTGGCATCGAACAGATCGACTTGGGCACCGAGCCGCCAGGCCGTGATACATGGGTCGGCTATCACCGGGATCTGCGTCGACTGGCTCGCCTTCGGACATTGCTTGATCTGGTGATCGCGCGGCTTGCGAACTGATCATCGGGCAGGTAGAGAACCGCGCATGTCTGCTTTGGGTCGCTTGCAGCCACTGGGCAAGTAGTGGAGGGTGATTAGGCAGGCTTATCGCGGGTAGGGAAGGGCAGCTATCGGCCCCTGAGGCAACATTCGCGAACGGCAGCTCTTGGGAATCTCTGTAATCGCCTAACCGGCAGGTCAAAGGGCCAGCGTCAGCCGGCCCTTCGTTTAGGAAGTTGTCGGTCACCCGCTGCTCGCCTAGTGGGGCCAGCAAGCAAATGAGGCTGCCAGGTTTTAGCTTGA
>VBNZ01000183.1:8135-14643 GCA_005877675.1 Gammaproteobacteria bacterium | reverse complement strand
TATACGCCGATCCGGTTGCGTCTTTTGTTGGACAACCCGCCGGCGGTCGGCGTCGATTTCGTCAAAAACTGCGAAGCGATCGACGACGAAGGAACAATTGTCAACGTCGCATCAGGCTTCGTCATTCGACGGCCCCGACGACACGAAGATACCTATTTTCCGGCCTTCGATCTTCCCGAACCGGACGAGGCGATGCTGGAGCATCTGGGCGCCATGCATCCTGCAGAAGGCGACGGGCCTGTTGTGATTGACCGGGTTGTCGCGCTGGGGGGGGTATGCCCCAGGCACGAGACCGCTGGCGCCAACTCAGAAACGCCTATCGGTTTGCGCGAACTGATCAGGCCGATCGTATGCGGGCGGCACTATGCGAGCTTTTTGGACCGGTTGAACCTGCAGAAGGCTTCACCATCGAAATCGGTCTGGTGAGTTTTTTGGTGCGCTTTCTCGAGCCGGACGGCGCGGCCAAATTGGAGCGGGCCGTGAACGAGTTTCGGCGCATCCGAGATCAAAACCCTCTCGAATTCGATCGGCTTCTCGCAGACTTCCGACCCGCTCGGTGGGATCGGATGGACGAATACATCGATGTCTTGGATCACTTCTTTCGAGCGTACGACGAATTCAACCAAACGCTTCTGTATGTCCGACGAGGGATTCCAATGCCGGAAGATCCTTACGCGCCGTCTGTCGATTTCGAACACACCAAGATGTACTACGGTGATGCGTTTGAGGTCTTGGGATCCAGCATCGACCTGCTTGCGGCCGCTAACAACATCGGATCCGGACGGCCGTTTGATCGTCTGAACGTAATAGCGCTGCAGGTATACCGAGGCTCCGACAAAGGGCGACGGAATGAAACCCTGGCGACCAACCCCGAGTTGGCTTGGCTCGTGAACGAATATGATAATCGCCTGCGCAACGCCTCGCACCATCGGTGGCTTCGCCTGAGCGACGACCGCTCCGAAATTTCCTATCGCGAGGGCGGCAATGGGGCCGCTCGTAGCATAAGTTATGCGGAATACCTGCATCGCTGTTGTGCAATCACCGCGCAGCTTATGCTACTGGCCGCGATTGAAGCCAGTGCGCTCTCTTAAATCGAAACCGATTCGAAGGGAACGTTACATGCACAGTTCTACAGTTCGGATCGTGAGACAAGGCACTACTTTAACCTCGGCGACGTTACCTCAGACGCGGAACTTAGACACGTGGTGTGACACGAGCAGCCGTTCGGATATCGGCGGTCCGAATACCTGAAGCTTGTAGAGTCTGCCGCATCTCTTGGAAAACTGGCTTTTGCTGATCGAGGTCGGCGATTGTCAGCAAGATCGAAAACGGTGCGCCTTCTGCTGGAAGAGTTTCCCCGTCTCTCGTTAGATAGTTGACAACCAGACGCCAGTTGGAGCTCTTACCGCGCCCCTTCGGCATTCGCTTCGCGAAGGATTTGACCGGCGACCACTTGAATTTATGCTCAATGAGGTGAGCTTCTCGAACCTTTTCATCGTCCGAGAAGAATACGTACGTCGGCTCCAGGGCGCTTTCGAACTTGCCGTTCTTCTTTTCCTGCTGAAGCGCCGCTTCCAGATTCACTCGAACAAACTCTTCGCCGAAGCGGTAGTCGAGCGGTGGCGTCGCAACCAGCGTGAGGCGCACGTCGCCCCGACACTTGCCGCCGGGCAGAACCAACGACGGGGGCCACGCGAATCCAAATTCGAGCATCTTGCCAGCATAGATTCTGCTCGAGAAAAGAAGGGTGATTTCGTGATCGTTTCCAGCTAAGGCCAGTGCCGGTCCTGCTGGGTATCCGAATCCTGCCAACTGGCGTGCCAGCGGACCGAACGCACGCTGGCGAAGCGGCAAGGGAATTTGTGCATGATGCACGATCAAAGCCATAAGAGTTTCGCGGGACACTTCACCTTCGATCTGCGCAGCGACGGAGGCCAGCGTCCGCGCGACGAGTGGTGCGGCGTAGCTCGTCCCGCACTCAGACGCTATCGCTCCACTTGGTGTGCGTGAAAACAGGCCATGTGCGTGTGTTGGACACTTCGTCCCAGAACCTCCCACATGACATAGATCAGGTTTGACTCCAGTCTTCAGGCCTGGTCCTCGTCGCGTGTACCGGGTTGGCGCCTTGGCAATGCTGTTGGTCAATCCGTCGGGATTGATTGCCGCCACGGAAAGATTGCGAATGCTTTCGGCGGGCACGTACAATTGATCGTCGCGATGCGCTGCCAAAATTGCGGCAGCTTGCATTTCGTCGTTGGGCCACTCCGGCCGCTGATTCTTCGGTTCAAGGTTCCCAGCAGAGATAACGAAGATGACGTCGTTGTCCTCGGCGATTTTGTCCAGCCTCTGCGCCTCAAGGCTGTAGCGATCTAAGAGCACGGCATTAACCACGTTTAGACTCATATTGAAAACGCGGATGCCATACTGCTTGCGGCAGTTCTCCACGGCAATGGCCACTTCGTCCAGGAAATCACCAATCCCATTGGGATAGTATTGCTCGAACACGCCGATTTGTTGATCGTCTGGAAACAAGTTGATGTCGGCGATCAGGCACCCGTCGTTGCCAATATCAAGCGTCGGGTTGTGCGCACGGCCCTCGATCAGCAAACCGCTAATGAATGAGCCGTGATCGAGCCGCTCGTGCTCAGACGCTAAAAGGCCGACTCGCATAACGACCCATGGGTTGAAGACCGGCGTAACACCCCCGTCAATAACCCCTACCGCTGGGTAGCGTGTCGCGGCATCACGCAAGAGGGGCGTGGGCGCCACGGCTCCTGTTGGAGTTGCGTGCGTAGTTGAACCAACAAGAATGCCGGGAAGGGCCACATGGCGCACTAGCGGTTGCGTTTCAAGAAATCCAACCAGCTCCTGGTGTCGGCGTTCTGCCGGATCGAACACTCGGGCCGCGACTGGTTTAGCGCTATGAACTAAGACGGCCGCGGGCTCCTGACCCTTGGTGAGCATGATTTCGACGATCGCACTGTGCTTCGGCATCCCCTCCGGCACCCTTGCAATGAGGCCGGGACCTAGTTTCCGCAAACCGTCAACGAAAGAAGAGAATACCTCGCGCTTGTCGGTGCGCAGCGTATCCCACTGAGAAGGGGGAGGCGGCATTTCGAACAGTTCTACAACATACGACTGGCCCGTTCGGGCATCCGACAGCCAGCGAATCGCCTCATGCAGGTTGAAGCTTCGCCGGTCAGCTTTGCTCCAGAGTTCGATCCCATCGATTGCTCCGACCTCGCAACGGTACCGCGAGGGAACAGGGATCTGCTTATCCGAATCCTTGCTTGGCTTGGTCCGAACGACAATCTCTGCTTTGCCGATGGCATCGTCGAGACTAGCCAAACGCGGCAGGTTCACCTCGGCGATGATCTCTCCGAGTCGCGTGCTACCACGAATAGGGGCTCGCTCTTCCGTAAACAGAGCGCGAGTAGGTCTATGAGACTTCGCCAGCGCACTCTGTTGCAGCGACACCTTAACGTAGCCCATGCTCTCTTTAGTTTGTCCAATAGCGCCGCTCGTTAGTTGGCCTCGAATCGCCTGAACCTGCTCCTGCAAATGTTGCTTGTGGGCGGCAAACGCGTCATTTCGCCCCTCGAAGAAATCGGTGCCCGACGACACGGGACGCCGTGTGTCGCGATCGCGACGGAAGTTGTCGACGTTCAATATGACTTGGACTGGAGCGTTTGCCATCGTTGCATTCTCCCATCAGGCGGCACGGACCCAGCGACTGATCGTACCCTTGTCTTTCCCAAGAATTGCACTCACGTCAGACTGACTGAAAGGCAGCTCACGCTCTTCAACCAGCCGTTGGGCAAGCTCGGGCGGTTCGAGAAAAAGCGCTTCGCGATGCGCCACGCTAATTCGACCAGCGCTGACTAGAACTAAATCACGTAGTGCGTCTACGAAATGGGCATCAGCACCAATCACAAGCCGTTTTTTGAGGCCTGTCACAAACGTTTCGATCTCAGAGCCAGACATGCCTTCGGTAAGCCACGCAACGAATCGCTCGGCCGGCTCACCTAGTTCGTGGGGCGTCAGGTGCATGTGCACAATTTCACGCCGAGCCTGAAGAGCCGGACGCGGAACTTGAAGTTGAATCTCAAAGCGTCGCCAGATCGCAGGATCGAGCAGTGATTCATGATTTGTGATAGCAATGGTGACACCTAGTGTCCGCCTCCCATCTACATTTTGCAGTAGTGCGTTGACGACACGTTTGATCTCCCCGACTTCGTGAGGATCGTCGCGAACCTTTGCCACAGCATCGAACTCATCGAGTATCAGTACACACCGATACCGATTTGCAAACGCGAACAGATTGCCCACATTCCGCGCGGTCGTCCCAAGGAACGAGGAAATCAAACCATCGAGCCGTGCGACTACCGCGGGTAGCCCAAGCTGTTTAGTCAGCCACAGCGCCAACGTTGTTTTCCCTGTTCCAGGTGGCCCATAGATCAAGCAGGTGCGTGCAGGCGCTACACCCGCCGCAGCCAGCACTTCAGCATGCTGCCATTCACGGACCATGGTTTGTGCGGCGCGAGCAAGCGAGGCGTCAAAAACAGGCATCTCCGCCTGGAGAATGTCCGGGAAGACGACATCAGCGAGTGGCATCGCCGTTTCTTTGTCGACAGGAACGGGTGTGTTCGATGTGAGCGTCTCGCCAGCTGACAGTGCCTGCTTAGACTGAGTTATTCGGCTCGGCGCTATCTCGGATGCTCGAGCGGCTTGCGCGAGCATTCCATCCAGACTCTTTGCGGTCTTGCTATCAGCGCCTTCTCGGGACGCATCGCGCAGGCGCTCAACTTGGCGTCGAACGGCAGGATTCCCAGTCGCCAGGGCGGCTCGGATTAGCGCTTGAACAATGTGGAAATGCTCCATGTCCTCTATCTCCCCAGTCAGCTCAGTTGCATACTATGCACTATTAGTTGCATATATTCAACTGATGGTTGCATATAAAGCAGCATATGTGGTATATGTTCTGACAAGTGTTGCAATAGGAGCTACACATGACCGACAAGCGAATTTATGTTGAGCGCCGCTCCGAAGGGGACTATGCGGTTCGAAGGCCCGACTCAAGCCGGGCGAGCGCTATCACCCGAACTCAAGCAGAGGCGATCGCCAGAGCCCGCGAACTCAGCCCTAGCGTAACTCCGCACGTCGAACGAGTGCGCTATACCTCGAATGGTAAGCCCGACAAGTGGCGCAAGCCCTAAGGCGCCTTTGCGTCACCTCGTGGCGAGCCAGGCGGAGAAGCCTCACATTTCAAGTCAACAAGGTGAATCCTATGAGCGATCAAAAACACAAGTTCAAAATCTTTGTAAATCAAGATGAGCATGAGATCGACACAGCCACCATTTCCTACGAACGTGTGGTCGAGCTTTACCTTGGCCAGGGCGGCGCGACGTCTAAGGAATACCTCGTGAAGTACTCGCACGGCCCGCACGAAAATCCAAGCGGTACTCTTACTCCCGGAAAAGAGGTTAAAGTCAAAGATGGCATGCGTTTTAGGGTTTCAGGAGCTGGCGAGTCGTAATCCGTTTGTAAAAGATCTAGATGATCTCGGATACGACCTCGATTTTATCGGCGGCTACTTCGTCATTTTCGGCTTGCCGTATCTTGACAATGGTGGAGCACTTCAGCACGGCGACTTGGTCTGCAAAGTCGCCCTGACCGAAGAAGGAATTATCAATCCACCTACGGGCGATCACCAAGCCTGGTTTCGTGGCGAGCAGCCGTATCACGAATCCGGAGAGGCTTTGAAGATCGGTTTTGCACAGAATCGCCTCGAGGTTACGCCCGGTTTCGAGGCACCCTATTCGTTCTCGTTCAAGCTCAACGAAAATGGTCAAATGCGGGACTACTCCTCGTTCGCTGAAAAGGTGGAAACCTATCTGCATGCGATCACGGCGCCCGCCCTTGCGAAGTATCCGGATGCCACACCTTTGCGAGGTATCGAAAAGAAGGCCGCAGCTCAAAACACTCCACTGCGGTATCCCGACACCTCATCGGCAAACTACGGTCTGAACGACATCTCGGGACTGCTTCGGGGCAAGAAGATCGCGATCGTCGGCGTTGGAGGAACGGGTTCCTACATACTTGATTTGTTGGCGCGCACGCATCTAGAACAAATCGTGCTATTCGACGACGATAAGGTGCACGTGCATACGATCTTCCGCATGCCAGGTTTTATCCCTCGTGCCATCGGAAAGGGCAAGGTCGAGGCACTTGCGCAGCACTATGGGCACTGGCATTCCGGGATAGAGCCCGTCCGGGAGCGCATTACCCAAGAAAACATCGAGCGGCTGGAAAAACTCGACTTTGTCTTCGTGTCGGTTGACGACGGCCCTACGCGACGACTCATTGCTGACTGGTTGAGTTCGAAGGGCATCCCTTTCATTGACTGCGGAATGGGTTTGAATCGATCCGTGATTGGCCTCAATGGTATGGTCCGCATCACCGGTGTCGATCGGGCGGCTTACGATCGCACCGTCGGCACCGCCTATTT
>VBNZ01000183.1:6899-8129 GCA_005877675.1 Gammaproteobacteria bacterium | reverse complement strand
TGAATGCAACGCTCGCCGTCATTCGATTCAAACAGTATTTCAAGCTCCTTGATCGAGTCGACGAATCAGCGTGGTATACATTGGAAACCGCGTCGCTCACGATCGACTCAGAATCGACCTTGAAATGATTTACTCCTATTTGGCCGTCGACCGTATTCCAAAGGACTTGAGCGATGGCGTCGTCTACTACAACCAAGAGTTCGAGCTGGGGGCAATGCTGTGTGCGTGCGGATGCGGCCATCGCATCGACCTCTTGGTGCCAGACAGTCATCAAATAACTTCTGTGGGCGGACTGGCCACAATTCGGCCATCCATCCTTGTTTCTGACGCGCCTTGCAACTCGCACTACTACATCAGTGACGGTCGGGTCGAGTGGCTGACTGCGTTTACGCCAGCGCAGGTCTCGTCCATCATGCGCAATCAGATTGCACGCCACGCATCGCGGGATTCGCGGCCACCGTCTTGGATTGATCGGTGTTTGCGAGCATTGCTCCGAATGTTCAACAAGTTAGGGTCCTTCTTTCATCGCTAATCAAACTTCCTCTGTGCCTGACCTCCACCGTAGCCTCATGGCCGGACTGCCTCGCCTCAGATGGGCATCTAAGGCGAAGGTTTGAAACCTACAAATTTTTGACATGAACCTGTGACCAACTTTTCTCACAAGCAACTCATAGCGGCGATTGCGCAACTCGACGTTGTTCCGGACGACGCAGAGAATTATGCGCGCTGGATTGAGGGCGACGCTCACCTGGCTTTCCTGCACGAGAACTCGCTTGCCGGCGAGGTCATTGTCCACGCGTCGAGTGAATACACGTTCGTTCACTCCCTCGTGGTACCCGATGCCCGATTGAATCCTCTTCAGCACGCCGATTTGCTCAGGTGGAGCTCCAATCCACACCACGGGATTGCAAGCTACGTCTCTGGCGGAGGGCACTCCGGAGTGTGGTTGGAAAGAGGCCTTTCTGGAACCGGGACCGACACGTTGGAAGGCGCAACGCCGCTTGTGTTCGCCAGGACTTTTGAAGGATGGGAAGGGCCTGGCCGCGATTACGTGGAAGTTAATCAGGAATACGGGCACGTTGCGGGGATCCATTGGAGACCCGAGAAGCGCGCCTACTGCCGATTCGATCGGCATGGCGATCTGGAGGCGGCGATATCTGTCACCATGCGGGCCGACAAGGGCAGCAACATGACGCTTGTTTCGTTCCTGTGGGAACCTTTGCAGCAGTA
>VBNZ01000183.1:0-6882 GCA_005877675.1 Gammaproteobacteria bacterium | reverse complement strand
CACGCCGGAACAGGTCGGCCAACACGGCAATTCGTTGTACTACCGACGAAAGGTGTGTGCATCCGTCGCCGGGTACACACGAGGCTTTCAGCTCGTCGGTTTGCGAAAACCCGCCCTGAAGGTTCAACAGGGCATCATCCAAGACCGGTGCGGCGAAGCGGACGAGCCAGCTGTAGAATTCCTCGCGTACGACTGGCGCAATCGGCTTGTGCGGAGGATCTCCACCGACCGCGCGGCCACGACCAACTACTTTGAAGCGCAGGGCAATTCGTTGCCCTTTGAGCTGTCGCCCGCATTCTTTCGACCGGAAGTGCTTTCGAAATACAAGACCGATCGCGAGAAGTACACACTCGATGAACGCGATCTACGGTGTCGATCGGCGTGGAGTTTGCGCGGTATCGACGTCAATGAGGCTGGTCAGGTGCACGCTTACATCTGCGACTTGCGCAGTCTCCCGTATGCCGAGCTGTTGCATTGGCTGTCATTCAATGAGGCGCCCAAAGTCGGCATATCGAAACGCGCAGCGGTCAACGATTTCGAGGGCAAATTCGTCGACTTCGAAGCGCCGCTGAGCGCAGTGCAACGAGTGCTGCGCCGGTGGGATTCCGAAAGGGTCGGCTTTTGGCAGCTCCAAGACGGCCGTCTGATGGACCGCGTCAACAAACCGCTCACCAGCAGTCGCGATGAATGGGGCGAAGCTTTCATGGATCTCGCTAAGCTCTTGGTCGAGGGGTTCTCCACCCAGCGGATTCGCCAAGAACTCGACGCTGTACGCGTCCTTTACGCGCTCGAAGATCGCACACTCCTCTTGCTGGAGAAGCTGCTCACGAAGAAAGGAGGAACCAACGTCCGCCTAGACGGACTGCGGGCGGTGCAGTCCTTGCGCTCCAGAGTTAAGGGCCATGTCGGCGGTTCCGGCGCGGACGAGTTGAGCGAGAACGCGTTAAGTGAGTTTGAGACATACGGCAATCATTTCGATCACGTATGTCGAGAGGTGGCCCAAGACCTGCAGCAAATTGAAGCGGCGTTGATCCAGCGGGCCCCTACCGAAGCGGCGGCGCCGAAGGCATAGACGAAAAAACTGCTTCAGGAGAGAACATGGTGGATCGCTACCTCGACTTGGAAACGCAATTCGCCAACCATGCTGTTCACCTTCTGCAAAGCGTTGACGGAGGAAGAGCTGCCCACGGGGCGGGCAACATTGTTGAGGCCGGCGCTCCGTTCGAGCACAGCTTTCGAGAGACCCTTTCGACGGCCCTTCCGGACACTCTGAAAGTCGTTCCTGGCTACTTTTTCAATAGTGGGCTGGCCCTGAGCAAACAAGTCGATACGCTCGTCTGCGATCAAGGCGACATGCTGCAGTTCGCGCCAGCGAGGAATCTGACGCAACGCTACGTCCCTTACAGCTGCGTCAGAGTCGTGCTGCAATTGAAGAACGGCGCGTCATGCCTTGGCGAAGCCTTAGAACAATCCGCCGCATCGATGACAGCGTGGCGCGAACAGCAGCGAGCGGACTCTGAGTTTGTACCCTCGGGGGCGCGGACAAAGGAACCCCTTTCACTGGTCCTCATTGGTCGCGAAGGCTCGGACTCGCAAGTGCGAAAGGCGCTTTCAGAAATCCAAGGTCCGCTACCTGCGTACGTCCTACTGCTAGAACAGGGGTTGCTCTACGGCAAGGATCCGAGATTGAAGGGCATATTCGACGAGTTTCCAGATGTGACATTCTCCACCCAGGGTAACGACGGACCTCTCAATCGAATGGAAACGAAAGGGGCTGTGAGCGCGTCTGGGAGGATGCTCCTGTGGTTTTTCTTCGCGATTATCACGCACCTGAAATCATCGCTCCCTGATGACCGCGCATTCAAGGCGCTCAAGTCGAAAATCGAGCGCGACTGTCCGCTGCGCTATGCAGATGAAGACCTGATCGTCGGGCAACGACAGTAGCGCGCGAGCCGCATGCAACGATTGCCGAACACCGCGTTTCGCCGGGAACTTGGTCAGGCTGATGTTTCATCAATCTTCCAACAGCGAAGCAGCAGGGTTCAATTGAGCCGCTCCCGACTGAAAATACCCCACCACGCTCGACACCGCCCGATGCTCGGTCATGGCCATCACGGCGGCAAGCGGAATATTTTGCTTTCCCGCTTCGGTGACAAACCCCGAACGCAGACTGTGCCCCCCAAAATTTCCCGCTAACCCGGCAAGGTACGCACGCCGCTGCACGATCGCCCCGACGGCAGCAGGCGATAGGGCAGGGCCGATGCGTCGTTTCCACAGTCGTCGAAAGATCGCTCCCTCTGCGATACCCGATGCCTCCAGCCACTTCACAAGCGCGTCTGCAGCGCGGTCCAAGACAGGTTTGTCCGGCGTGGATCCCGCGGTGGGTCCAGCCTGCTGGGTCTTGCTGTGTTCGAGCCGGTAGATAAACGCCTGGGGACCTGTCCGCCGCAGATCCCGCATGTCGGCGGCGGCAATCTCGCTGCGCCGTCGCCCACCGCTGGCAAAGCCGAAGCAGAGGAGGGCGCGATCACGGATTCCTTCCAAGGAATCGTCGCAGGTGGTCAGCATGGCTTCGAGCTCGGCCTTCGCAATTGCCGTTTTCTTGGCCGGACGCTCACCGCGTTTTACTGATGCGCGGCGCGCGCGCCCAAGCACGGTCCGCACCGCGGGTTCCTCACACGGATTCGGCAAGCGCTTCAGCCGATGCGCGGTCGACAACACGGCGACCCGATGCACGACGCTGGCGAGTTTCCAGGGACCGAGCTTGGATTTCAGTTTGGCCGCGACCAGCGCCTGGTCGACGGCCGGTGGCAATTCCCAAGCCAAGCCAGTTTTACTTCGGCGAACAACATGGTCGACGACGAATTGCATCACAACCGCTTCGGTAGCCGGCAACGCCAACTCCGTTCCATAACGTGCTCGATGCCAGCCAGCCCAGTAGCGTAGGGCACTGGTATAGCTGCGCGTGGTGTTCGCTGCGGCGGCTTCGGCGAGTAATTCGCGCACCGCATTGGCGGCCTGTTCGGCCAATTGCTCGGGTAGGAGCAGTTGGGAGGCGGGTGCCGCCAGGTTCGTTATGGCTTTGTTTTGCTTCATACAATGTAGTATATAATACGGAATAAGGCGTGTACGAGCGATAATCATCACTTATCGTTAGTACGTGAACGGAAGAGTAGGGCAAGGCTATCGGAGGCGCAAATGGCACGTGGGATCACGCAGGATCGGGTCAACCAAGCCGCCGATGCGCTGCTGCAGCGTGGTCAACGGCCAACCATCGACAAGGTGCGGGCCGAACTCGGTACGGGTTCGCCAAACACGCTCATACGCCTGCTTGAAATCTGGTGGGCGGGGCTGGCCGAACGGCTCGCCGCACAAGCGCGCGCAGACCTGCCGGGTGTTCCCGAGCCGGTGCAAGGCGCCATGATGACGTTATGGAGTGCCGCCATCCTTGCAGCGCGTGAGGAAGCGTCCACCAGGCTCACCGCGGCGAAAGACGCCGTGGAGCAGGAAAAGCAGTCTTTGGCGGCGGAGCGATTACGCTGGGGCGCCGATCTCGATACAGCGCGCAACGATGCGATGGCCGCGAATGATGCGTGCGTTGTGGCCGAACAACGTCTGGCCGACCACCAGCATCTCGCAAACCAGCTTCGTGGCGAACTGCACGACGTCATCGCGCAACGTGACAAGGCTCAGGAACGCTCCGACCGCATGGAGCGCGAGATGATCCAGCTCAGTACAAGGCTGGAGAAACAGAGCCATGTGATCGCTGAGGAGCGTCAGTCGATGACCACCTATGCCCGCTTAATTGAAGATCGAGCTCATGCGGAAGTCGATCGCGCGCGCGAGGAAGCGAAATCAGCGCGCGTCCGTCTTCAGCAGCTAGAACGCGACGCGACAGCGGCGGGCCGCGATGCGGATAAGCGCATTCGTGCGGCAGAAACGACAGCAAACAGCCTTGCCAAAGAAAACAGTGCGCTGGGAGCCAAAGTGCACCTCATGGCAGACCAAATCCAGCGCCTCAATGCTTTGCTAAAAGGCCGGTCGGCTAAGCCGCTGGCACGACCTACCGCAAACCGCCCGGCGAAGCGCAAGGCCGCTATGTGAATGGCCCTAGGACTAAATTAGTCACGCCACATGGGGCCCGAAACGGTAGCTCTCACACCAGGTAGTGTCGAATTGTGAAGTCAGAAAATTGGAACCCAAGGTGCTTGCCTCGATCAAAGCGAGAGTGTGCACCTCTCCGACCGTTGGGTAGTGCCGCAACAGACGGTCGGCCTCCGTTCGAACATGTTTCGGTAGCGACGGATCGGCGCGCAACTCCATCAGAAAAGCGCCAGCCTGAAGGATATTGCGAGTGCGTTCGCTCGGCGTTGTCATAGCGTGCTCCAAGTGGATCCACATTATCGCTAGTCCTGGTCTCATGGAGCGTCAGAACTACGCTGGCGGCAGCGGTTTGGGAGCCTGAGCGGAATTGAGCATTGAAGCACTGGGGATCAACGCTTTACCGATCGAGTTCAGCGGAAAAATGAGCGGCTTTCAGCAACGTCGAGACCAGCTGTACCGGTAATGTTGTGAGAAAGCTTCACGGCACTCGACAGGGCCGTTCCTCACAACTTTAGTGCACGGATTCTCACAGAATCACTTCGACCAGCTGTAAGCGACTGTAAAATATGCGAGTTGTTTTCGACCAGACAACGACGCAGCCCATACGCTAAGCTGATGATATAATTTGACATAATATACATTCACGCTGGATTAGGTCGTCTCGGCCGCTGGATGGCTGTCATTGGCTCGCTAACCCTGTCATGCTGTTGCCCGCAGTGAGTCTTGGACTGCAGGTGCACCAACCCTCCCCAAAACACGCACTCATGGATCATCACTAACCAACCGCCGTACTCGTGCCGGTACACCCGGAAAACTTCGCCAGATCTGCCTGATACAGGATCGAAATTCGATCACTCGGCCGAGATCGACGGCTATAGTTCTCGTAGGAATCGGCGCGAAACTTCATTGGACGCGCGTCTAATGCTTCGGCTCCCACAGCTCGATCTTGTTGCCTTCTGGATCCAGAATCCACGCAAAGCGGCCGTTATCGTCCTTGTCGTCGCGCTTCAGTATGGCGACGCCTTTGGCGTTCAACCGCGCGATCACCGCGTCCATGTTGTCGACGGCGTAGTTGATCATGAACGTACTTGTCGATGGTGCGAAGTAGCTCGACGAGGCAGGAAAGGCACTCCAAGCCAGCGCCGGCGGGTGCTTGGGCGCGTCGTAATGGAGCGCCGCACCGCCCCAGGCTTCTATCGGTAGTCCCAGCACGTCGCGATACCACGCGGCGAGTGTCTTGGGGTCTTTGGCCTTGAAAAACACGCCGCCCACGCCGGTGACGTGTCCCGCAGGCTCAGCCGGTGTGGCTTCTCCCGAATTAGCCATCAAGAGAAATCCTAAGCACAGCAAAATCGACCTCACTGCCACAGCGATCTCCGATCGTTTAAAAGGGTTTTTCAGGACTCCGATCTGTGCAGCAGCACCAAGCACATTTCTCTCGACATCTCTGTCAGCGTCGGTGAGTTCGCTTCACAACCAAGCAACTTCAGACAACCGCAGCCACACGTAAGCGCAACTCAATTCCGGCTTTGAAATGAGGCGTATACCTTCCGCTAAGCGCGACCGACGCTCCGGTTCTTGGATTGCGTCCGATTCTAGGTCGACGATACCGCACTGAGAACGAGCCGAAACCTCGTACCTCAATCCGCTCACCGTGCGCCAACGCATCGCTGAGCATCTCCAACACGTGTCGAGTGGCTAGGTTCACGTCCGCGAGCAGCAGGTGAGACTGGCGCTTCGTCAGGTGCGCAATTAACTCCGATTTGGTCATTCGATGGCAGGCTGTTAGTGGAGTAGCGTGGTCGGAAATTGGATCGTAAATAGTATTTAAAATCAATTTACTATCAAATGTTTCTCGACACAATATCAGAATACGGCGTTTGCCAAAACTACCGGACTTGCTTCCTCCGACGCTTTGAGCTGTCAGCCGAAGGCTGCGGTGATCTGGCGGTTGCAACCTGGCGGCGCGCCCGAGCCTTCAGTTCTTTTTCCAATGCGACAGTCTTTTGCCGGAATTCCCGCTTCGCTGCGGTGTGCTGGGCGTCAAGTTTCAGGCGCTGCTGTCGTTCCTTCGCCAGTTCGGCCCGCGCGCGCTTGGCGTCGTGCAGGGCCGCTTTGGTTTCCTCGCGGGCGCGGTCAACTTCCGTCAGCCAGCGTTGCTCACCGGCGGTGGTGCGTTCCAGGTCGGTTCGATAACGCCGCAGCGCTTCCTCGCCAGCGCGCCGCAGGGCCTCGATCGTTACCTGAGCATCACGCAAGGATCGCACAGCCTCCGACAGGGACCCTTGCAAGGCCAGCGCGTGCTGACGTTCTTGTTCGAGCGCCGCCGCCGCGTGTGCGAGATCCGTGGTGGCGCGCGACCGTTCTTCTCTGACTACTGCATCTGCCGAACGGGCCTCCGCGAGCTGATGATGCACGTCCAGTTCTCGGGCGACGAGTGCCTGTTCGCGTTCGACGAATCGCGCCTCGGCGTCCCGTCGGGTTTCGACGACCGCTTCACTCCAGAGTGTCATCATCGCGCGCTGCACCGGTTCCGGCACGCCAGGCAACTGTGCCCGTGCCTGGGCGTCCAAGCGACCGGCCAGTTCCGCCCATCACACTTCGAGCAGCCGCAACAGCGTGTTGGGCGATCCGGTTCCCAGCTCGGCGCGGACTTTTTCAATCGTCGGCCGTTCGCCGCGTGCCAACAGCGCGTCGGCGGCTTGGTTGACCCGATCCTGCGTGATCCCCCGTGCCATTTGCGCCTCCGCTAGTGATGCCCTACTCTTTCGTTCGCAT
>VBNZ01000182.1 GCA_005877675.1 Gammaproteobacteria bacterium | reverse complement strand
TCTAGCAGCGCGCGATGCGGCACAAGAAAACGGCCGTTTGGCTCGCGCGGGAAGTTCATACGAACACTTTCGTATGGTGCAAGCGCACTTGTCCGCGCGATGCGAGCCTGCGACCATCGACGCCCGGAGGGCAGGGCCATTCGCAACAAAGAAAAAGCCACGTCGCTGGTCATCGCGCATCTCGCCGGAGTGTCGCAGCCCACGGTGTCGCGCGCGCTGCGCGGCAGCCCGATGGTCAGCGAGCTCACGCGCCGGCGCATCCTGAAGATTGCACACGAGCTCAACTACCAGGTCGACAAGAACGCCTCGAACCTGCGCAGCCAGCACACTGGTACGCTCGCGCTGCTGTTCTTCGAAGATCCGGCGCCCGACGATTCGCTGATCAATCCGTTCTTCGTCTCGATGCTCGCCTCGATCACGCGCGCGTGTGCGCTGCGCGGCTACGATCTGCTGATCTCGTTTCAGCAGCCGAACAACGACGAATGGCAGGCCGGCTTCGAGGATCAGAACAAGGCCGACGGCATCATTCTGCTCGGCTATGGCGACTACCTCGACTACCGCGCGCGGCTCGAATATCTGGTCGAGCACGGCACGCACTTCGTGCGCTGGGGTGCGGCAGCCGAAGGCCAGCCGGGCGTTTCGGTCGGCAGCGACAATTACCAGGGCGGTCATGACATCACCGCGCATCTGATCGAGCGCGGCGCGAAGCGCATCGCCTTCCTCGGCGGCACTTCCGAATCCTGTCCTGAGTTTCGCGAGCGTTATCGCGGCCATTGTGCGGCACTCGCTGCGCGCGGCATCGCCGTCGATGCGGTGCTGCAAGTCGATGCAATTTCGTCCGAGCAATCAGGCCACGCCGCCGTCGAGATGCTGTTCGAGCGCGGCGCACGCTTCGATGCGATCGCTGCCGCAAGCGACCTGATTGCGATCGGTGCCATGAAAGCAATGGCCGAACATGGCCGACGCGTACCCGAGGATGTGCTCGTCGCGGGCTACGACGACATCCCGCTCGCGGCTTTCGTCAATCCGAGCCTGACCACGGTGCAGCAGGACACCCGCATTGCCGGCGCGGTGCTCGTCGACAGCCTGCTCAAGTCGATACACGACGAGCCGGTGCAGAACCAGACGCTGCCGGTGAAGCTGGTGCTGCGGCAGTCGACGCAGCGGTCGTAGCGCTCGCATATTTCCCCAGTTTCAAAGTAACGTCATTCCGGGCTGCCGAAGGCGGAACCCGGAATCCAGCGCCTCTCTTTTTTTTACATAACGCGGAAGGCAACGGCATTGGATTCCCGCTTTCACGGGAATGACGAGCAAAGAGCCTGTCCCGACTTCGCGGCTATGTTTACGCATTCGTATGCAGCATTGTTTGTGCGGGTCCGCACGACTACGCTCATCTGGATGTATTGCATGGAGTGCCACATGATTTCGACGCAACCCGCATTGCATTGCGCGGGGCTGGTTCTCGTCACCCTGCTGATAGCCGCTTGCGCCGCCGCGCCACGCGAACATTCGTTGCAACCGGCGCCGAGCGCGGCGCATACCTGCACGCCGCCGCCGTTCGCGTCGACCCTGTATCTGCGCGGCACGATGAATACCTGGACGACGCAGGAACTCGATGCGTTCGTCTACGATTGCGACGCCTACACGCTCGACGTCGATTTCAGCGGGCCGCAGGAATTTCGTATCGGCGATGAAAAGCTGTCCGGTGGTTTGAGTTTCGGTACGCCACGCTCGACGAAGGCGCCATTGCAGGTCAATCAAGTCTTCGCAATGGCACAAGCGGATTCCGCAAACCTGCATTTTGATTTTGCCGGCGCTTACACGTTGCGGGTTGCGGTCACACATTCGCAGACGCAAGGTGCGGGACAGGCGACGCTGACGATCGCGCCGATCAAACGCACCGCCACGGCGAAGGCCGCGATCAGCGATCCCGTCGCGCGCAGTCTGCATTTCGACTCGCGCGATCTCGCCGACAAGTCGCCGTTCGGTGCCGTGACCGCGGGCAGCGAGGTGGCTTATCAACTCGATGCGCTGCCGGGCGTCGATGCGGCAACGCTGCTGATCGAACGCCGCCGTCTCGAAGGTCCGCAGGAAGTGCTCGACTATCGTGAAGTCGCGCGCGTGCCGCTTGCGCGCGAGCGTGCAGGCGCGCGCGTGGCCTGGCGCGGGCGCTATCGCTACGCCGAGATCGGCGTGTACGGCTACTACTTCCTCGTCCAAATCGGCGGCAAGACGTATCGCTACGAGAACAATCGCGACCGCATCTATTTCACACGCGAGGCCGGATCGAATGGCGTCGGCGAACTGAGCGAAGTGCATGCGCCGGCGCGCGCGGTCCGGCACTTCCGTCAGACCGTGTATCGCGCCGATTTCAAGGTGCCCGACTGGGCGCGCGACGCGGTCTTCTACTACATCTTCCCCGAGCGCTTCCGCAACGGCGATACACGCAACGATCCGAAACCCGGCGTCGACACCTACCAGAATCACACGATCGAATTCCATCGCAACTGGCTCGACAAACCGTACATGCCGCGCTCGGGCGATGGCTCGGATGATGTCTACGCCAACGATTTTTTCGGCGGCGACATCGCCGGCATCATCGCGAAGCTCAACTACATTCGCGATTTGGGTGCGAACACGCTGTACATCAATCCGCTGTTCCGCGCGGCGAGCAATCACAAATACGACACCGCCGACTATACGCAGATCGATCCGCACTTCGGCTCAAACGCGGACTTCGTGCGCCTGTGTCGCGAAGCTGCGAAGCGCGGTCTGCGCGTGATTCCCGATACTTCGCTCAACCACACCGGCAGCGATTCGCTGTATTTCGATCGTTACGGAAAATTCCCGGGCATCGGCGCATTCAAGGGCGAGCACATCCGCACCGACTCGCCGTATGCCGATTGGTACGCGTTCGATCCTGCGCAGCTCGATCCGAGCAAGCAATATCGCGGATGGATGGGCACGCCCGACCTGCCCGAGATCAACAAGAGTTCGCCGAGCTTCCGCGCGTTTGCGTACGGCGCGCGCGACTCGGTGATGAAGCAGTGGCTTGATCGCGGCGCGTCAGGCTGGCGCATGGACGTGGCGCCGTGGGTGTCTGACGATTTCTGGCGCGAGTGGCGCGCAGCGGTGAAGGGGCACAAACCCGACGCGCTGACGATCGCCGAAACGTTTTTCGATGCGTCGAAATATTTCCTCGGCGACGAGTTCGATTCGACGATGAACTACATCTTCCTCGGCACCGTGCAGTCGTTTGCGAAAGGCGGCGATGCGCGCGCGGCGTACCAGAACATTGAACTGATGCGCGAAAACTATCCGCCGCAGGCGTTCTACGCCTTGATGAACCTGATCGATTCACACGACCTGCCGCGTGCGCTGTACCAATTGGGTTATCGCGACGAACACAGCGATGCCGACTCGATTGCACGCGCGAAGCAGCGCCTGCATCTTGCGGTGTTGTTCCAGATGATCTTTCCGGGCGCGCCGGCGGTGTATTACGGCGACGAGGTCGGCATGACCGGCGGCGAGGATCCGTACAATCGCGGCGCTTATCCGTGGGCCGATCGCGGCGGCAAGCCCGATCTTGCACTGCTCGCCGACTACAAGAAGCTGATTCATCTGCGTCACGAGCATCCGATCCTGCGCCGCGGCGCGCTCGACGCGCCGGCGTATCTTGATGAACACGTGATCGTGCTGCTGCGCCGCGATGGCGCACAGTGGGCGGTCACGGCCTTGAACAACGATGCGACGGCGCATCGGGTATCGATCGTGGTGCCGGCGAAGCAGGCGCATCTGCGCGATGCACTGCACGGCGATGTGGTCGATGTCGTCGATGGCACGGCCGCGTTCGACGTGCCAGCGATGAGCGGTATCGTGCTGATCAACGTGTCGAACAAGCGGATGCAGAAAAAATGAAAACAAAATTCTTGCTCGCGATGGCCTCGCTGCTGTCGGCCTGTGCGCCAGCGACCGACAAATTCGCGGTGAGGGAAGTCGCGCCGTCCAAAGCGCCGATCGAGCAGGTCAAAGTGAAGGCGCCGCCGCCCGCGCCTACGCCGACAACGATGCCCGCAGAACCGGCCAAGCCAAGCACCGCGCAGCCCAACGTGCATGTGCTTGCGCCGCTCACGATGCCGGGGCTCGAGCGCATGCGTACGATCCGCCTCTATCTGCCGCCGGGTTACGAGACGTCGCACAAACGCTATCCGGTGCTGTACATGCATGACGGACAGAACTTGTTCGATGCCGCGACCTCGTACGCGGGCGAGTGGGGTGTCGACGAAGCGCTCAACGAACTGGCCAAGACGAAGGGGCTCGAGTTGATCGTGGTCGGCATCGACAACGGCTCCGCATTGCGCATGCGCGAGCTCAATCCCTGGGACAACGAGCGGTTTGGCATGGGCGAGGGCGTGCAGTACATGCATTTCGTCGTCGACGTGGTGAAGCCGTATATCGACACGCATTACCGCACCAAGCCCGATCGCGCCGACACGGCGATCATGGGCAGTTCGATGGGCGGATTGATATCGCATTACGCGATCGCCCAATACCCCAAGGTGTTTTCCAAGGTCGGGATTTTCTCTCCGGCCTATTGGCTTGCGCCGGCGATTTTCGACGATCCGGCCGAGAGCACATTGCCGCACGACGCGCGTTTGTATTTTTACGCCGGCGGCAAGGAAGGCGAAAAGACCCTGCCCGGTATGAGCGAGATGGAAAGAGACATGAAGCGCATGGTCGCCGCCTTGCGCCAGAACGGGCACCGCAACCTCGCCGTCAACATCAATCCCGACGCGCAACACAACGAGGCCGCGTGGCGCGCCGAATTTCCCAAAGCAGTGACATGGTTGTTTGCGCCGGCGAAATGATCGCGGCGCGCATAAAAAACCCCGCCGAAAAATCCGGCGGGGCATATCGAGGGAACTTGCGCTTGCGCGGTCGCGTTGCTTAGAACTTGTAGTTGGCACCGAACAGAATGGTACGGCCCCACTTGATGTTTTCCAGCGGCCGGTCCTTGGTGGTCGCGTAAGTGCGGTAGGACGAATCGGTAAGGTTGCTCGCCTGCAGCAGCAGGCTTAGGCCACTCAAGCTGCTGCCGGGGCCGAACGCATAGCTGACTTGCGCGTCGGTAATGTTCTCGCCGACGACATAGCGCAGCACGCGGCTGGCGGCGAAATTGCCGATTTCGCCGATGAAGTCCGAGCGCCGGCGCTGACTGATGCGCGCCTCAAAACCGTCGTGCTCGTAGTACGCGGTCACGTTGTATACGCGCTTAGACAGGCCGGGCAGGGTGATCGGACCATCGCCGACGCTGGACGCGCTGTCGGGATCCTTGATCTTGATACTGCTGTCGTTGAAGCTCGCGCTGGCAACGACGCCGAATCCATCGAGCGCCTGCATAAATAAACTCATCGGCAGCGAGGCGGATAGCTCGACGCCCTTCAAGCTTCCGCCCTGGCCATTGAACGGTGCGCTGAAGGTGCCTGTCGGCAGCGCCGGTGGCGATCCGGCCGGCGGCACATAGCCCTTGATCAGCGACGAGAAATCGTGGCCATCGCGGGTCTGCGTGTAGATATAGCTGGTCAGGTCCTTGTAAAAGAACGCAGCAGCCACGTAAGCCTTGGACTCGAAGTACTTTTCCCAGGAAATATCGAGGGCGTTAGCGCGCCACGGATCGAGCCGCGGATTGCCGCCGCTGGCACCGGGCTTGCCGGTCGCGGTGTCGACGCCGAAGTCGATCGACGAACGCATCTGGTCCACGCGCGGGCGCGCAACCTGCTTGGCCAGCGCCACGCGCAGCGTCTGCTCGTCGGTCAGCGAAAAGGCGAGGTTCATGCTCGGCAACACATCGGTGTAGGTTTTGCCGTCGCTGTACGGCTGGATTTCGTGGCCGGCCGGCTGGGTGTGGTCATAGATATTGGAAGTCGACGACTGATCGGTGTGCTGAATCTGCACGCCGACATTGCCGCGCACCGGAATCGAACCCCATTCGCTGTCGATGTCGCCCTTGACGTAGGCGGTAGTGAGTTTTTCCGAGACCGTCCACGCTTTCGCGACCAGATACGGCGCGTTCTCATTGGGAGAGAAGGTCATGTAACGCGCAACTGCGCCCGGCACGTTCCATGACGGGATTGGGCCCACGCCGGCAAAGCCAAGATCGACCAATCCGTACTGCAGATCGGGTGCGATAGCCGTGTCGCCCTGCGTGCCGACGTTGATGTTGCCTTCGGGTTGATGCTTGTCTTTCTCGCGGTCGGCATAGTTAAAGCCGAAGTCGATATCGGAAATAAAGCTGTTCACCGGCAGCGTGGCGCCGAGACGGACGCCCTTGAGCTCGTCGTTGACCTTTGGCACTTTGCCATAACCCGAACCGTAGATCGTGTTGCGCAGAAAGAGCTTGCTCGGATCGGAATAGCTCAAGCCCGGCTTCAGCTGCGAGAAACCACTGCCCGAATAGGCGAGCGTCAACGAATCCAGCTGCGGTGCCGGCACCAACTGCGTGTTGTTCTCGAGCAGGAGTTCGTCGCGCTTGGCCTTGGAGTAGCTGACATCCGCCGTTACGCTGAGAGAGTCGAGCTTGAACTCATTTTTCCAGCCGAACGCGTCGATCTTGTCGTTGCGTTTGTCGTACATGCCGCGCACCAGTGGGTACAGATTGTGCGCGACGCCGCCTATGAATGTGCCGTTGGAGTCGACCTGCGCACCAGTGATGTTGATGCGGCCATAGCCGCCGTTGTAGTCACCGAGGTTGACCTCGAACTGGTTGGCGGTATCTTCCTGCTTGTCCTTGGAATAAAACAGGTCAAGCGTGCTCGTCCAGTCCGCCGACGGGCGGTATTCCACCGTGGCTGCCCTCCGAGTAGTACGTGCCTGCAGGCACACCGGGACGCCAGCCCTCACCGACCTTTTCCCAAGGTTCGTACAGACCAACCTGCTCTTCCTGCACCGGGGTGTCGGTGCGCGCGTAGCCGATCGCCAAACCCAAGGTGCGGTCGGCAAACTGGCCGACGTAACTCATGTTGAAGCGATTGCCGTTGGCGTCGGCGTTCGCCGCGGAACCGAGCGAATTGTGCTGGCCGCGCAGACCGACCACGCCCACGTTACTGTTGTAACTTAGCGGCCGCACAGTTTGCATGTCGATGGTGCCGGAGAGGCCCTGGCCGACCAGTCCTGCATCCGGCGTCTTGTACACGATAACGCCACCGACCAGTTCGGACGGATATTGATCGAATTCTACGCTGCGGTTGTCGCCGGTGCTGACCATCTCGCGGCCATTGAGCAGCGTAGTGGCGAAGTCGGGCGAAAGGCCACGCACGCTGATGACCTGCGCGCGACCCGCGACGCGCTGGGCCGCCAAGCCAGGCAGGCGGGCGATCGATTCCGCGATGCTGATGTCGGGCAGCTTGCCGAGGTCTTCGGCCGAAACCGCTTCGACGATGGACGTCGCTGCCTGCTTGGTCTGGATTGCGCTCTCGATGCTGCGGCGGATGCCGGTGACGACAATTTCGCCGAGTTGGGTGGTTTGATCATCAGGTTTGTTCGGCGCGGTCTGAGCCGTCTGGGCATCGCCGGCGCCCGGCTGTGCCGGCGCGGTTTGCGCATGGGCGAGGCCGCTCGCCAGAATCGACGCGACAGCGAGCGTCAGCAAGTTACGCTTGAGTACCATCTTTCCTCTCCCCATTGGGTTTTATGTGTCTGGTTGCCCGGTGCGTCTGAGCTTGAGATGCGCACCTTGATTCGGCGCGTTTTTTAACGCTGCCGTAACTTGCGGCTAGCCTAGTCCCGCAGTCCCACCCTTACAATTTCTTGCATACGTATTCATCGATTTGTAACGATCTAATGCGTGAGATTTGACTAGGCTGTCGCGGGTTGGGTTGGGCCATCGAGGATCAGGCAATGCGATCGATCGGAAAGTGGGGATTTTGCGCGGCGTTGCTTGCTACCGGATCGAGTCCGGCATTCGCGGCGTGGCAGAACGTCGGTACCGTGGTCGGCGTGTCGCACGCGGGTAATGCGATCGTCTTGGCGACGTCGAGCGGCGCCAAACTGAACTTGAGTTTTGTCAGCGCCGATGTCGTGCATGTGCGCATGGCGCCGAACGGCAAGTTCACAACGGCGAAATCGTATGCGCTCATTGCCGGGCAGGCGCCCAGCGTGCCGGCTGGCGTCGTGAGCGACACGGCGCAGGCGATCGAGCTGCGCGCGCGCGCGGAAGGCGCGCGTGTAATTGTGCACAAGGCGCCGCGGCTGGCGATCGAAATTTACGATGCGCAGGGACATCTCGTGCTCAGTGATGATCCGGATCGCTCGATGAGTTTCGATCCGGCCACCGGCGAAATCGAGACGAGCAAGCGACGCATGCTGAGCGAGCTGTACTACGGCTTCGGCGAAGTGCCGCTGCCGCTGTCGCGACATCAGCAATCTTTTGCGTTCTGGAATACCGATGCGCCCGCCTATCCGCCGGGCGCTGGCCCGATCTATCAGACGACTCCGTTCTTCATCGCGCTTAACGACGGCGCGAGCTATGGCGTGTTCTTCGACAACACCTGGCGCTCGCATTTCGATATGGGACAAAGCGATCCTGCACGCTACAGCTTCGGTGCGAACGGCGGCGAGCTCGACTACTACGTCTTCATCGGCGGCGCCGAACGCTCGCCGGCGAATGTGCTGCGCGCCTACACCGATCTGACCGGCCGCACCGCGCTGCCGCCGCTGTGGGCGCTCGGCTACCAGCAATCGCGCTACTCGTACATGTCGCAGGCCAAGGTCGCGGAAATCGCACGGACCTTTCGCGAGAAGAAGATTCCGGCCGATGTGATCTATCTCGACATCGACTATATGGATGGCTATCGCGTCTTCACCTGGTCGCCAAAAACCTTTCCACAGCCCAAGGCGATGCTCGACGAACTGCACGCCAAAGGATTCCATGCGGTCACGATCATCGACCCCGGCGTCAAAGTCGACGACAAGTACGCGGTGTATCGCAGCGGACGCGATGCGGGCGTCTTCGTGCGCGACGCCGCCGGCGACGAATTACACGCAACCGTGTGGCCGGGCATGTGCGCATTCCCCGACTTCACCGATGCGAAGGTGCGCGCGTGGTGGGGCGCGCTCTATGCCAAGCCGCTGCGCGAAGGCGTCGACGGGTTCTGGAACGATATGAACGAGCCGGCGACGTTTCCTTCCGATCTGCTCGCGATCATTCAGGATCCGCAACGCACCTTTCCGCTTGACGTGCCGCACGCGGGCGACGGCACGCCCGGCCCGCATACGCGCTATCACAATGTGTACGGCATGCAGATGGCGCGCGCGACGTCCGAGGGACTGCACAACTTGCGTCCCGGACAGCGCCCGCTCGTGCTCACGCGCGCGGGTTATGCGGGCGTGCAGCGCTATGCCGCGGTATGGACCGGCGACAATGTCGCTTCGTGGGAGCATCTTGCGCTGTCGATTCCGATGCTGACCAACCTGTCGGCCTCGGGCATCGCCTTTGTCGGCGCGGACGTCGGCGGTTTTATGGGCACGCCGGGCGCGGAGTTGTATACACGTTGGCTGCAGGCCGCGGCGCTGACGCCGTTTTTCCGCACGCATTCGGCGATCGACACCGCGCCGCGCGAGCCATGGAGCTACGGTGCCGACTACGAACGCATCAATCGCGCGGCGATCGAGCTGCGCTACCATCTGCTGCCGTATATTTATACACTTTTTGCCGAGCATGAGGGCGGAGCGGCCCCGCCGTTGCGGCCGCTGTGGTTTGCTTATCCGCACGACAGCAAAAGCGCGCTCGTCGACGATGAATATCTGGTCGGTGCCGATCTGCTCGTCGCACCGGTGCTGCACGAAGGCGAAATCGCGCGGCGCGTGTACTTTCCCGCGGGCGACGAGTGGGTCGACTGGTGGGACGGCACACATCACGCCGGGGGTTCGCAGGCGCAGGTTGCTGCGCCCATCGATCGTCTGCCGCTGTTCGTGCGCGCGGGCGCGAGCGTGCCTACGCAACAGGCCGTGCAGCACACCGGCGAGATGGCGAAAATGCCGCTCGCCGTCGTTGTTGCGCTCGGCGCGAATGGCAGCGGACGCGCGTATCAGGACGCCGGTGATGGGTACGCCTATCGCAAAGGCGAAGCACGCACGATCAAATTCGACTTGAACGGCAACGTTCTGCACATTGAAGCACCCAAATCCGCCCGCTATGCGCGCATCGGTGCGGTCGAGTTTGTCGGACTCGATGCAGCACCGAGGTCAGTCAGCGTCGATGGGCGTGCGCTGCGCGATATCGCGTTCGATGTCGCGAGCAAGCGGCTGCGCGTCGCGCTGCCGGTCGATGGCGTGCGTGAGATTGCACTGCAACGATAAGGCGGAGGGGCGCGATTTGCCGCGCCCGAGAGCTAGTGGGGCGTTGCGCCCCTTGAAAATCAGTCCGCTCGTTCCTTGTCTGCCATCGCGCGTGCGAGCCGCGTGCGCAGGTCCGCGCGCGTGAGCGGCTGATCGTAGAAGTACACGCGCACGCCATGCGCGGGTACCGCGATCGCGAGATGATCGCCGACTTCGATCTGCTGTTCGCCGAACGCATCGCGCCAGGTGCCGGGCTGCAGCCATTCGCGCACGTCGATGGTCTGCGCCGTGTCGCCTTTGTTGAGCAGCACGAGTGCGGTCTGCGCAGTGCCCGCGTTTTCGTAGACGCGATAGAACACCGCGGTATCGCCCTTGAACGCCACATCGAGCTGCAATCCGCGTTGCAGCGCGATCGATTCGCGGCGCAGATTCGCGATGGGTTTGAGCTCGCGACAGATCGGACTACGCGTCGCGGCATCCACGCGCTCCTGTCCGAAGTAATTGCGATTGCCCGCGTGCTCGGGCCGGCCGCGCATGAAGCCGATTTCCGAGCCGTAATAGATCACCGGAATGCCGCGCGCGGTGAACAGAAAATTGTGCGCGTCGATAAAGCCGTTGTCGCTCGCGTTGAGGCGCGCCATGTCGTGATTATCGTAGAACGTCACAAGCTCGTAGGGATTGCGGTACGGGCCTTTTTCCAGAAACAGCGCAGGCGCGATTGCGGCATAGTCGCTGCCGGCGTGCTCGAACGTCGCCTGCAACTGTTTCTTCAGCGGAAAATCGAGCACGCTGATCGCGCCACCTTCGGCGCGCGTATACGGTGCGATCTTGTTCGCATCGAATTCGAAATTCTCGCCGTACATGAAGAAACCCGGATGCCTAGCGCGAATGCGCGCGGCGAATTTCTTCCAGTACGTTGTCGGCGTGAGGCCGATCGCGTCGATGCGGAACGCATCCGCGCCCTGGTCGATCCACTGCTCGTACGCGCCGACGAAGTAGTCAAGCGCCGCGGCGGAGTTCTCGTCGATGTTCGACAGCTGCGCGAGGATCGGTTTGGTTTTGTAGAACGCGTGCAGCGGATTGTGCTTCGGATCGAGCTTCAGCTTGCCCTCGCCGTCGAAGATCTGGCCGAACTTCGGCTGCGTCACCGGCATCGTCCAAGCAGGGCCGCCATGATTGGCGACGATGTCGAGCACGGTCTTCAATCCGTGCTCGCGCATCTTGCGTGTGTACGCGGCGAAGTCGAGCCCCGCGCTCGGCAGATGCTCGTCGAGCTGATAAAAATTGTTGCTCCAATAACCGTGATAGCCGGTCTTGCCGCGATCGGTCAGACCGCTGCCCCACGACACCGGATCGCCGCCCGTAAACGCCTCGTCCGGATTGTCGGTGATCGGCGTGATCCACACCGCGCCGAAGCCGAGGCCGCGGATGTAGTCGGCATTGTCGAGTACGCCTTTGAAATCGCCGCCGAGGTAGCCGATGTTGTCGCTCTCACCTGCGGGCGCGCCGGGTGTTGGCACGTCGAACGTGTGATGCGCGCCGCCCTGGTCGCGCTGATCGTTCGAAGGATCGCCATTGACGAAGCGATCGGTCACGACGAAGTAGATCGCGTCGCTCGCGAGTGGCTCGAGTGTGCCGTAGAAAGAGCTGGATGCATCGGGTTTTGTCGTGACCGCGCAACCCTGCGTGGTAGCGATCACGACTGCAACCAGGAGAGATGGGACTCGGGACTCGGGACCCGGGACTCGGGAAAGCCGGTAGACTGGAGCTTGTCTCGNNNNCCCGAGTCGAAATTGGATTTCATTCCGCGACCTCCTTCACCCGCAACGTGCACAATCCGGCGACGATCAGACTGACGCCGCCGATCAGCAGCGCATTGATGGGCGCGTTGCCGAAGAAGGTCTTGAGCAAGAAGCCGAGCACGCTGGCGGCGAGCAACTGCGGAATCACGATGAAGAAATTGAAGATGCCCATGTACACGCCCATCTTCGCGGCGGGCACGCTGTCGGAGAGCAACGCGTAGGGCAACGACAGGATCGATGCCCAGGCGAAGCCGACGCCTACCATCGATGCGAGCAGCCAGTGCGGATCGCGGATTGCGAGAAACGAAATCAGGCCGAGCCCGCCGAGCACGAGATTGATCAGATGCGAAATGCGCAGACCGAAGCGGCGCGTCATCAGCGGAATCGCGATCGCCGCAAGCGCGGCGAAGGCATTGTAGGCCGCGAACAGCACGCCGACCCAGTTCGCGCCGTCGTTGTACGCGGCGCTCGCAGTATCCTTTGCCGCAAAGTGTACTTCGGTCACGGCGCTGGTCGTATAGATCCACATCGCGAACAATGCAAACCACGAAAAGAATTGCACGATCGCGAGTTGGCGCATCGTCGCCGGCATGCCGTTGAGGTCGGTCACGATTTCGGTGAACATGTTCTGCGTCGCGCTGAAACTCACCGCGATCTGGATCAGGCCGTAGGCGAGGAGGCCGCCTGCGAGCAGATAAAGCTGCTTGTCGACTCCGCTGAAATACACGGCGGCAAGCGCAAATGCACCGATGAGCGCCCACACCAAGCCCGCGCCGCGCATACGCGCCGGGGGCTGAGTGGGGATGGTGGCCGGATGCGCATCGTTGAAGCCGGCGAGATCGGCCGGTGGATATTCGCGCGTCGTGAACACGGTCCAGGCGATCGCGCCGAACAGCACCGCGCCGCCGACGTAGAACGAATACTTCACCGTTGCCGGAATCCCCCGGGGCGAAGCCGTGTTGGCGACGCCGAAATATGCAAGCACGTAAGGCAGCGCGCTTGCGACCACCGAGCCCACGCCGATGAAAAAACTCTGCATCGAGTAGCCGCTCGCGCGCTGCGCCGGCGGCAACTGGTCGCCGACGAAGGCGCGGAACGGCTCCATCGAAATATTGATCGAGGCGTCAAGCATCCACAGCAGGCCCGCGGCCACCCATAGCAGCGGCGAATTGGGCATCGCGATCAGCGCGAGCGTCGCAAGAATCGCGCCGCAGAGAAAATACGGCCGCCGCCGCCCAAGCGCGTTCCAGGTGCGATCGGAGAAATAGCCGACGATCGGTTGCACGATCAGGCCGGTCAGCGGCGCGGCGATCCACAGCGCCGGAATATCGTCGACGCTTGCGCCGAGCGTCTGGAAGATGCGGCTCACGTTCGCGTTCTGCAGTGCGAATCCGAACTGAATGCCGAGAAATCCGAAACACATGTTCCAGATCTGCCAGAAATTGAGATTGGGTTTGCTCGTCATTTCTCGTTGCTCGTCATTTACCCGCTGCGTCTACAGCTCGCCCGTCGGTCATTAGCTCTTTACTTCAGCGGCACGATGCGCAGCTCGCCGTAGTCGGCCGCATTGACCGGCCCGCTTTCGCCGCCCTGTTCGCCGGTATACAGCTGATTGCGCGATAAGAAGCTCATATTGAAACCTTCCTGTAGTGTAAAAGTACACTTGCTGCCGGCCTCCGCCTCAAATACGGCCGCCGTGGAAATATCCTTCGCCAGCGCGTGTGGCATGACGATCGGCGCGGACTGCTGCGCCTGTCCCGCGCAGGCGATCGCGAGCATTTTCACCGCAGCGGTCACTCCGGTATTGATCGGGCCGTGCGTATTCTCGTAGGCAAGTCGCAACTGATAGCGGCCAGCGCGTTGCGCGGTCCACGTGCGCGGCCATGCGCCCGCAACTTCCTCGAACTGACCCAGATGCGCGATCGGCCCAGGCAGCGATTCGAGTTGGGTCGAAGCGTCAACGCGGGTTGTCCACAAACTCTGCAGTGTGGCGATGCCGGGAATGTCGAGACTCTTCGCCGTGCGTTCGCCACCCGGCGCCCAGGTCTGTACGATCTTGCCGTCGAGATAGAAGCGCACGGGCGCGTGGCTCGCGTCGGCAAGCTTCGGCGCGACCGGTGAGATATTCGAAGTATCCGGCGCGAACTCGGGCGCGTTGACTCGCAGCGGTGTCGATTCGACATGCATGCCGCGCAGTTCGACACGTGCGAGGTTACCCTTGCGCTCGATGCTTCCAGCGACGACCAGATTGGCGTCGTGAGCCAGCTCGTGTGGGCGCACGAGTACGATCGTGCGATTGCGCAGGTGCAACGAGATCGTTTCTTTTTCGCCGAACAACATCGGCGCCCGATCGCATCGCCCTCGACGCCGAACACGCCCTCGACCACCGCATTGAGCATCGCCGCGACCGACCACAGCTGGCGCGGCGAATTGACGACGGGGCCGCTCCATTTGCCATCTTCGACGTGCACGGCGCCGCTGACGAGTTCATAGTTCTCGTAGTTCGACCCGGACAGTGCGGCGCCCTGCAGGATGGAGCGCAATTCGTGCGCAATGCGATTCGCATCGTCGAGCTTGCGCGCGGCGCGCAGTGCGTAGGCGCTGACGAAGGGCCAGATCGCGCGGTTGTGATAAATCGCGGCGTCGCGGTGTTCTGGCCAGATCACCGGGCTGCCCGCGGGCCAGGTCGGATAGCTCGCGAGTGCCTTGCGCGCGCGCGCGGGCGAGGGGACATCGGCGAGGATTGCGAGCGCGGTGCCGAGCAGGTCGTAGGCCTCGATCGTCTGCGGACTGCCGGCGTCGCCGATGTAGCTCATGTAGAGCCCGCGATCTTCGCGCCAGAAGTGCGTATCGATCGCGCCACGCAGCGCGTCGGCATCGCGCTGGAATTGCGCAGCGGCGCCGGCGTCGCCGTGTGACGAGGCCATCTGCACCGCCAACCTCAGCGCCTCGTAGTGCAGCACATTGGTCGACAGCGAGAACGACTCTGCGATAAACCGCACGTTGTTCTCGGTCCAGGTCGGATAGGTCTGCTCGCGCCAATCGAGGAACGAGGTCTCGCCCCGATAAAGGCCGACGCGCGCGTCGAATGCGTACTGACGGTCCTGCGTCAAAGTATCCTTCAGCGCTTTGTCTACTTTATCGGCGAATGCCGCATCGTCGAGCAGATGACGCGCGCCGAGAAACCAGGCGACGCGATCGGTCGAGATCGGCCAGCTGCCGCCCGAGCCCGTGTCCTGCACGACATACAGGCCCTGCGGCGCGGACTTGACGCGCACGCCGGAAAGTTTGAACTCGAGCGTGCGTCGCGCGCGCGGTGGGTCGAGCCAGCCGAGTGCGAGATCGATCGAATAGGCAGAATCGCGCGTCCACACGAACGGCCACTTCACGCCGGTGACGTAGCAATCGCACGGAATCGGATTGCCGTGGTTGTAGGCGCTGTCGCGCAGCTCTTTGACTTGCGCTTCGGCGGCTTCGCTCTGCGCAAGCGCAAACAGCGCGTCGACGAGCGGGCTTGCCGTCTCGCTGCGCATGGCCTGCTTCGCAATCGTCTTGACGCTGCCGCTGGAATCCAGACGATACGTGCCGTCGCCCAGCCGGCTCGCGCGCGCCGTGCGATCGAGAAACTTCAGCTGCGACTGCCAGTCGCCGTCGGCGGCGAACACTGATGCCGCAGCAAACAAAATGCTCGTCATCCCCGCGAAAGGGAGGATCCAGATTCTTCTGTCTCTGCAAAAAGCAATGCCACTGGATTCCTGCCTTCGCGGGAGTGAGGGCGTAGCTGGTTTCGCTCGACGTTCAATCACGTTGCGGCAGATCAGCCTTGGCGAAGACCGCAGCATACGCCGGCAGATGCACGGCGCCACTTTCCGCCACGCGGCCGGCACGCGGCCCAGGCGCGTCGAGTTGCACGAGCGCGCCGAGGTTGCCGAGCGCGACATCGATTTCCGCGCCGCCCAGATTGAGCACGACCAGCACGCGCTCGCCTGCGTGCGTGCGCGTGAACGCGAGCACGGGCTCGGGCGCGTCGACGAAGCGGATATCGCCCAGGCACAGTGCCGGCTGCGACTTGCGCCAGCGCAAAAATGCACGGAACGCGTGCAGTACCGAGTCGCGATCGCCTTCCTGCGCCGCGACCGCATGCACGCGATGCGCCGCAGGCACCGGCAGCCACGGCGTCGCCGCGCTGAAGCCGGCGTGCTCGCCGGCATTCCACGGCATCGGCGTGCGGCAGCCGTCGCGGCCTTTGAAGTTGGGCCAGAACGCGACGCCGTATGGGTCCTGCAATTGCTCGAACGGCACTTCGGCTTCGGTCAGGCCGAGTTCCTCGCCCTGATAGATGCACGCCGAACCGCGTAGCGAGGCGACCAGCGCGGCGAGCAGTTTGATGAAATCGTTCGATGGCGCGGCACCGCCCCAGCGGCTCGCGACGCGTTCGACATCGTGATTGGAAATCGCCCAGCAGGGCCAGCCGTCGTCCATGCGCGCTTCGAGCGTTTCGACGGTGCGGCGGATATACGCCGCGGAGAAATCGTTCGTGAGCAGCTCGAAACTGTAGCCCATCTGCAGACGTTGGCCGTGCGTGTACTCGGCCATGGTCGCGAGCGCATCCTCGGACGAGATTTCGCCGAGCAGCGCGACGTTCGCGTAGGTGTCAGTGAGGCGGCGCAGGTCTTCGAGGAAGCTGAGATTCTCCGGCTGCGTATTGTTGTAGTAGTGATACTGGAACGCGTACGGATTGTCGGGCGAAAAGCCGCGACCGACGCGCTCGCTTGCGGGCTTAGGCGGATTGTTGCGCAGCTTTGCGTCGTGGAAGCAGAAATTGATTGCGTCGAGACGGAACGCATCGACACCCTTGTCCAGCCAGAAGCGCACATTGTCGAGTACCGCCGCGCGCACCTGCGGATTGTGGAAATTCAAGTCCGGCTGATCGGCGAGAAAGTTGTGCAGAAAATACTGACGCCGGCGCGGCTCCCAGCGCCAGGCCACGCCGCCGAAGATCGACAACCAATTGTTCGGCGGCGTGCCGTCGTCCTTCGCGTCGGCCCAGACGTACCAATCGGCTTTTGGATTGTGTGCGTCCTGGCGGCTTTCGCCGAACCATGCGTGTTCGATCGAGGTGTGACTTAGCACTTGATCGATCATCACCTTGAGGCCGAGCGCATGCGCTTTCGCGAGCAGGCGTTCGAAATCGGCCATCGTGCCGAACAGCGGATCGACCTGGCGATAGTCGGCGATGTCGTAGCCGAAATCCGCCATCGGCGACTTGAAGAACGGCGAAATCCAGATCGCATCGACGCCAAGTCCCGCGATGTAGTCGAGCTTGGCCATGATGCCCGGCAGATCGCCGACGCCGTCGCCATTGCTGTCGAGAAAGCTGCGCGGATAAATCTGATAGATCACGGCGCCGCGCCACCAGGCCGCGAGCTGCCGCTGCGAATCGTTCATGCATCACTCCCCGGGCGCGGGCGCGCACGTCGCGCGCGAGCTACCCCAACGGCGGCAAGCTTAGCGCCGCGGGTGCGCCCGCGAACGCGCCTGCATACGTATTCGCGATTGAAGCTGCGGCGCTCGGCCCGATTCAACACGCGCTCGGGGGCGACGCTGGTGCTCGGCATGCTCACGTAGCAGAAGTACGCGCCGCTTCCTGCGCTGCCTCCGGCGTTACCCAATTTGCTTACGCGCGCGACGCTGCGGACGACCGACTGAGTTACGCCGTATCGATCAAGACGAATCCTTAACAGAATCTTGGCATTACGGGGTGTTCCTTAGGCAGGAACCGGCGTAGTCTTGGCCTCCCTCAGCAACGACAGGAGGCCGCGCCATGGCCCTGTGGAAAGACCAGCTCAAACCCAATCCGACCAACGAAACGATGGGGCCTGCGCGCTTCGATCTGCCGCCCGAAGAACCCAAACCCGTCGCTCCTGCTGCAACTCCTGCCACGGCAACAGCTGCAGCGCGTGCGCAACCGCGCGACGTTGCGAAGTCGGAATCGCTGATCGCGCCCGATATCGCCATCGAAGGCAAGATCGAAGGCGCAGGCCACGTGCGCATCGCTGGCCGTTTCAAGGGCGATGTCAACGTGCGCGGTGATCTGACGATCGAATCCGGTGCCAAAGTCGCAGGTTCGGTGCGTGCGGAAAAAGTCGCAATCGCGGGCGAACTCGAAGGCAATATCGAAGCCGCCTCGCATGTCGATCTACTGCAGTCGGGCTCGCTGACCGGCGATCTCAAGGCCGCGTCGCTCACCGTTGCCGCAGGCTCTCGCATGCGCGGCCACGCTGATTTCGGCTGGGACGACAGCAAGACGCCGGCTCGCAACGGCGCGGATCACGGCAAGGTTTCGTGAACGCCCCGCGCGCGGGCGCGCCTGGCGCGACGCGCACCTGTCCGCACTGTCGCGAGACGATCCTCGCCAGTGCGGCGGTATGCCCTGCGTGCCGCCATCATCTGCGTTTCGAAAGCGCCGCGGATGCGCTCGCCGGCGCGCCCGAGGCGGTCACACCGCTGCGCGTCGAGGGCCAGTTGCGCAATCCGCCCGATGGCGGCACCTGGGAGTATTCGATGGTGCTGACCATCCGCAACGAGCGCGGCGAGGAGATCGCGCGCCGCCTCGTCGGGGTCGGCGCGATGCAGCCGGAGGAGCAGCGCACGTTCACGCTCAGCGTCGAGATGACGCCGACGGGGCCCGGCAAGCGCACCCGGCACTGAGTTTCTCCGGCGCAAATCACACTTTCAGCCGGCTCTCGCGTGCGCACGCGCAGGCGGCACCGAGCATTTTCGCTTGCCCGTGTTGGGCCGTCTCACTATCATTATCAGGTTAATTTGCCGGGTCGATTGGCGCCCGGTGCGGCGAAGATGAGCGAAACCCTGCAACCTGTGCCGGCGAGACCGATGCAGCTGCTGTTGCTGCCGCATCGGTCGTTGACGCGTGCAGGTTTGTGGTGGTTTCTGGCGTTGCAGAGTCTCGCGGCAGGCGTATTCGCCGGTCTGGCGGCTTGGCGCGGCAATGTGTTCGCGCCGGCGTTTGCCGTGCTGGAGCTGGGCATCGTTGCGTACTGCCTCGTGCGAGTGTGGCGAGCGGGCGCGGCGGGGGAAATCATCACGCTGTACGGATCGCGTCTGGAAATCGCCCGCATGGGCAGTCAGGCGCCGCCGCTGCAGTTTCATCCGTACTGGACGCAGCTCGTTCTGCAGCCGGGACGTTGGGTCGGCTGGCCGAGCCGTCTGCTGTTGCGCTCGCATGGGCGCGAGGTGGAAATCGGCGCGTTTTTGAACGAGGCGGAGCGGAAGGATCTGAAGCTGCGACTCGAAAACCTGCTGGCGCAAACGAAAGTCGGCGCGCGCTGAAATTTTGAGCTCGCTCTTTTGAGAAGTGCGGTCAGGGTGACCGCTCGTGATCCTCGCAATCAGGGACGATTGCTGAAATTCAGGTGAGAGAATGAAACTTAGCAAGTCGAAATTCGCCCAAGTGCTGCTCGCGGGCATGGCTGCGACGATCGCGCAGGGCGCGCTGGCCGCCTCGACGCTGCCGCAGCGCTGGCAGCTCAATATGCACCCGGGCGTCACGCAGACCTCACGCGACGCCTACGACCTGCACATGCTCGCGTTCTGGATCTGCTGCGCGATTGGCGCGATCGTGTTCGGCGCGATGTTCATTGCGATGTTCCGCGACCGCAAGTCCAAAGGCGCAGTTGCTGCGACCTGGTCGCATAACACCAAGGCGGAAATCGTCTGGACGGTGTTGCCGATCCTGATCCTTATCGGCATGGCCTATCCGGCAACCGGCGTGCTGATCAACGAGGCCTACACCAACGAATCGCAGATGACGGTGAAGATCACCGGCTATCAGTGGAAGTGGGGCTACGACTATGTCAACTGGGGTGACAAGGCGTATCACGTGCACTTCATCGCCAAGCTCGACGCCGACAGCGACAAGACGCGCCAGTTGAAGTCGGGCCTCGATCCGATGGCGGTCAAGGACGCGAGCGGCGAGAACACGTACCTACTCAACGTCGATCATCCGTTGGTGCTGCCGACCAATACCAAGGTGCGTTTCGTCATCACCGGCGACGATGTGATTCATTCGTGGTGGGTGCCGGCGCTCGGCTGGAAGGCCGATGCGATTCCCGGAATCATCAACGACACCTGGACCAATATCAGCGAGCCCGGCATCTATCGCGGCCAATGCGCCGAGCTGTGCGGCCAGGATCACGGCTTCATGCCGATCGTCGTCAAGGCGGTGCCGCCCGAAGAATTCAAAGCCTGGCTCGAGCAGCAGGAAGCGGCCGCGACCGCGCCGGCGACGCCGGCAGCACCTGCGACTGCTCCCACCGCGCCCGCGCCGGATGCAGCGCCAGCGAAAGCCTGAACTTTTGATATGAGAAGTGCGGCCAGGACAGCCG
>VBNZ01000317.1:1488-3786 GCA_005877675.1 Gammaproteobacteria bacterium | reverse complement strand
CTCGATGCGGTCGATCCGTAGCTAGCCCACTTGCCGGCCTGCAATAGCCCGCCGCCTTCAACTGGTCCGCACAACTGGATGTAGGGGGCAGCCTCTCGACAGCGGTAGGATTGTCGACTCGTGCTGGAGTTGGTTGGGCATTTTTGGGTCTTCCCTGCCGACCACGAATCCATCGATGCGAGAATTTGCCACCCACCTTCTCGAGCGCGGCCAGAACATCCGCACGATCCAAGAGCTGTTGGGCCATCGCTACGTCGATACGACCATGATCTACACCCACGTCCTCAACCGAGCGTTCGGTGTCCGAAGTCCGCTCGATGAGCTGCCCTTGAAAACCCCATGAACGCATGCATGAAGTTCTGCGTACGCGTTGCAGAAAGTTGCGCACAGGTCCAACTCCTGTTCGGGCCGCCATTAATTTAATAGCGCCGGTGCCATCTTACGGCAACAAATACGGCAGGCGGGTCCGTAGCGGGATCCCGCGCTCTACGTGCAACGTCCAGAACTATTGCACGGGGGCCGGCGCTTGCACCCTTCCCATCTTGAGCAGTTTCATCGTGCCGTAGTCCTGCGAATGGTCGGCACATTGCCCGAGCGCAAACGAGCCGACTTGTGCTTTCTCCGGCGCGAGGCACGATCCTTCGCATTGCATCGAATCCACGCACCACCTGCCGGCATCGGCGGTCTTGAGATCGCAATAACGGATCTCCGGCAAGGTCTCGATCGGTGTCCAGGTTCCGCCAGCAGCAACGCAATCCGACTCGGTTGTCGGAGGCCGGTGCTTATTGACCGCGCCGCAGCCACCGCAGGCCAGGGCAGCAGCGCTTAAAACGATTTTGCGCAGCATGAATCGCTCCTTTAGACGCGGTTGACTTCAGAACTACAACTATAGCCCCTGCCGCGAGGCGGTCCTGATCCTGCCATATATCCGCATTGCTTTTCGGTTAGCCGAACGAACCCAGGCTCAGCCACAGCACCGACTGCTTGGCATCCTCGTACGGGAAGATATCGGCAGCCAAGCGGTGCCGAAGTGTACCGGCGCCGGCGGCGCAAGCGGCTCTACGGCGCTGCCGGCACCTGGCCTATAATTAGCGGTTCTTTCCGCACCATGGATCAGCGCATGTCCTCCCCTATTCTCAAGGCGCTCGGCCTCAATACGACCGAATCCGGCACCTATCTCGGCAACGGCGAGTGGTCGAAGACCGACGACGCCGGCACGCTCGAGGTCGTCAATCCGAGCAACCACGAAATTCTTGGCCGCGTGCACGCCGCGTCGGCAAGCGATTACGCAACGATCGTCGCGCGCGCGCAAGCCGCATACGCGATCTGGCGCACAACGCCAGCACCGCGCCGCGGCGAGGCGATCCGCCTGTGCGGCGAAGCGCTGCGCAAGCATAAGGACGCGCTCGGCTCGCTGGTCGCGCTCGAAATGGCCAGTCGCGCATGCTCTATGGCAACGCGATGCATTCCGAACGCCCCGGTCACCGCATGGGCGAGCAGTGGCATCCGCTCGGCCTCGTCGGCATTATTTCGGCATTCAATTTTCCGGTCGCGGTGTGGGCGTGGAATGCGTTCATCGCGGCGGTGTGCGGCGATATCTCGATCTGGAAGCCCTCGCCGAAGACGCCGCTCAGTGCGATCGCCTCGATGAAGATCTGCAACGAGGCACTCAAGGCCGGCGGCTTCCCCGACCTATTCTTCCTGTTCAACGATGCCGGCGTCGAACTCGCGCAGACCTTCGTCGACGACAAACGCATCCCGCTGATCAGCTTCACCGGCTCGACCGCCGTGGGCCGCACCGTCGGCGACCGCGTGGCGCGGCGCATGGGCCGCAGCCTGCTTGAACTCGGCGGCAACAATGCCATCATCGTCGACGCATCGGCCGATCTCAAACTCGCGATTCCGGCGATCGTGTTCGGCGCAGTCGGCACCGCCGGCCAGCGCTGCACCACGACGCGGCGTGTATTTATCCACAAATCCATTTATGCCGACGTGCTCGGCAAGCTCGTTGGCGCGTACAACCAGGTCGAGAAGAAGATCGGCGATCCGACACTCGCGACGACGCTGATGGGTCCGCTCAACTCGAAGGCTTCGGTCGATGGGTTCTTGAGCGCTGTCGACAAGGCGACCAAGTCCGGCGGCAAGATCGAAACCGGCGGCAAGGCGCTCGCCGATCGCCCCGGCAACTATGTGCTGCCGACGATCATCAGCGGCGTGAAAAATGCCGACGCCGTCGTGCAGACGGAAACCTTCGCGCCGATCCTGTACGCGATGCCGTTCGACACGCTCGACGAGGCG
>VBNZ01000317.1:0-1467 GCA_005877675.1 Gammaproteobacteria bacterium | reverse complement strand
CGATATGCAGACAGCGGAGAAGTACCTTTCCGCGGCGGGCTCCGACTGCGGCATCGCCAACATCAATATCGGCACCTCGGGCGCCGAGATCGGCGGCGCATTCGGCGGCGAGAAGGAGACCGGCGGCGGACGCGAATCGGGCAGCGACTCGTGGAAGGCGTATATGCGTCGGCAGACCAACACGATCAATTACTCGGATTCGCTGCCGTTGGCGCAGGGCATCAAGTTCGAGTTCTAGGGCAAATTTTTCTCGGCGAAGGCTGAAGCGCTTCACGACGCGGAGCTGGTCAAGCCAGCTCTGTTTTTTTGATCCGAAAGCCAAACTGGACCCGACCTTCGCTGGAATGACGAGAAAAAGGGCCTGGCCAACGCTAGAATTGTTTTTCGTCACCAAGGATCGACATGAATACGAGCGCACCGACTACCAGCACCGCCGCCATCTTCAGCCTTGTGTTTGGCATACTCAGCTGGTTCGCGCTGCCATTCATCGGCGCGATCGTTGCGATCATATGCGGCCATATGGCGCGCGGTGAAATCCGCCGCGCTCCGCCAGGCATGATCGAGGGTGACGGACTCGCGCTCGGCGGTTTGATTCTCGGCTATCTGCACATCTTGCTGTTTGTCATCGTCGCGTTTTTCTTTCTCGCATTCTTCGGTGGGTTTGCCTGGCTGGCGGCGCATTGGGTGCATTGAGCGTTGTCGCAGAACGGCGACTTTGAATCGACATGCACATGGCATTAACATAGGCGTTGCGATCGTTTCCGATCGCGTTGAAGAGCGGTCCTTTCGGCCGCAATTTCAAAGAGCAACCTATGAAAACCCAACGCCTCACCCTGCTCGTCTCGCCTGAAGACAAGCGCCATTTCAAGCATCTCGCCGAAGACCGCGGTCTTACCACGAGCGAGCTCGTGCGTCAGGCCGTGCGCGCCTACGGGGTCAATACGATCGATGACACGAAAGAGCTCGCGACCTTGACCGCCGAACTGCGCGCCGCAATTCCGTCGATGCGCAAGAGCGTGCGCAGCGCCAACGCCGCGGTCGAGCGCGCGCTCGCAAGCATCGCCTCGCGCAAGGTGAAACGCTGATGGGTGCGCTTGCCGATGCGGTCGCGGTGCTCAAGGATGTGCTGCGCATGCGCGACGATCTGGATCGCCTGTCGAAAAGCGTCGACAAGCTCGCGACCGCAGCCAACGACATCGACAAGCGCCTGATCCGCATCGAGACCATGGTCGAGATTGCCGAGAAGCGCAGCTCCAAGCAGGCACGCCTGCCCGAGAAGTGAACCTGCGCCGCGCCTAACTTTGTACGCCCTCGCCCGCCCCTTCCTGTTCTGCCTCGACGCCGAGCGCGCACACGATCTTGCGCTGTCATCGATCGAGGCTGCGTATCGCACGGGACTCAATCCACTGCTCGCGCAGAAGCCGGCGCCACTGCCGGCGCGCGTGTTCGGCATCGACTTTCCGAATC
>VBNZ01000181.1:22290-25147 GCA_005877675.1 Gammaproteobacteria bacterium | reverse complement strand
TCGCGATGAAAATTCACGAATTCCGAATCGAGGCCGAGTTCGAGTCCGCCGACTTTCTCAAACGCGTTGAAGGTCAGTCGCGGCAGGCGCGTGTATGGCTTGAACACGAACGGGGCGGTGCACTTCGACAGCGGCACGCCGGGCGTCGCGCAGAACGGCTCGAGGCTCGGATCGGTCACCTGCCAGGTGTCGCCGCCGATGCTTGTACGCCACCAGTCGCCGTGACCGTTCACGGAGGCAGTCGATTGCAGCAGGCTCACCGCCGTAGTCAGAAAGTTGTCGCCGAAATCGTGCAGGTACTGGTTGTCGGAGACGTGGTGAATATCGACGTTCGCGCCCCAGTTGGGCGAGAAGGTGGCCGTGTCCTGCAGACGCACGAAACCGCGGTTGGAATGCGTGCTCTCGTCGTCGTGCGGCAGCCAGCTGAAATCGAACTGCAGCTTGTCCCAGTTCGACAGATAACGGAATTCGCCGCCGAGCATCGGGCCGCGCTTGGTGAATTCGGTCGCCTTGAGCGTCGCGTCGTAATTCGGCGCGAGGTCGAAATAGTAGGGGATACCGACCTTCAATCCGCGCTTGTCGCTGTAGCCGATGCTCGGCGCGAGAAAGCCTGATTGGCGCTCGCTGTCGAGCGGCCAGGCGAGGTACGGAAACCAGAAGAACGGCACGCCTTGATAGGCCATCGTCACACCGTGACCGCGACCTTCGTTCTTGATCTTGTCGATCTGCATATCGTTCGCGCGCAGCTCCCATTGGCGCTCGGACGGATCGCAGGTCGAGAACGTGCCGAGCGTCATCGCGCTGTGATCGGGGTCGGTCTCGTTGGCGGTCGCCGCGACGCCGTTGCCGCGCTTGTCGAGCATCTGGTAGCGCACGTTGTCGAGATAAGTCGACTGCGGCGTGGTGGTGCCGTGCGCGTGGTCGGCCGACATGGGCATGCCGGCGTCCTGGTAGCGCACATGACCGTTGGCGACGTAATCGGTCGTCGCGCTGTTGTACGTGACAACGTCGGCGCGCAGCAGCGCGTCGAGACGCTGCATGCGCACGTCGCCTTCGAGCAGGTCGTGCGTCGTGTCGGTGCGTGTGACCTTGTCGGCATCGGCCGTGGTCTGCGCCTTGCTGCGGTCGCCTGCGGGCGGCAGTCCCGGGGTGAAGAAATCGAGCAGATCGTTGCGTTTGCACCTGGCGAACTGGTCGACGGGCTTGGGGCAGCGCACGACGCCGACCGGGCAGACGGGACTTGGCGCCAGCGTAATTACACCCGTTTCGCTCTGGGCAGACACTGAATCCGCCAGCGCCAGCATCAATAATGCCGGCAGCAGGCGAAGGGGCAGTTGCGGGCGCGGAGCGGCAAAACGGTGCGATGTCGGCACGGGCAGAAGTCGGCTTATCGTCAAGATCGGCAAGCTTGCCCGAAAGGGCCTGGACGGGCAATCCGCACGCGCTGCGTCGCCGTCCCGCGGTTCATTGCGATTCACACAAAAAATGCTTGGTGGATGTAAGGGTTGACCCCATATTTCGTCCATTGAAACAAGACGATGCTTCGCCGCGACGGATTTGCAGGAGCAAATCCGGACAGCGTAGCTGGCCCAAGGGGTGAGGCTCAGGATGAGCCGAGCAAATCGGGCGCATACGCGCTTGATTCGGCGAAGTCGAGTCCGGGCGTGTACTGGACTCGACGCGTCTGCAAAAGTCCAGATGGACCTTATTCAGAGCATACGAAACGGAGCTAGCATGAACGACAAAGTCTGCAAAACCGACACCGAGTGGCGCGATGAGCTCAGCCCCGAGCAGTACGCGGTATGCCGCTGCTCTGCGACCGAAGCGCCCTTCAGTGGCAAGTACTACGACCATCACCAGAGCGGCACTTATGTCTGCGCCGCGTGCCAGGCAGAGCTGTTTTCGTCGGCCGCGAAATACGATTCCGGTAGCGGCTGGCCGAGCTATTACCAGCCCGTGACGACAACTGCCGTGAGCGAGCATGCGGATACGACCCACGGCATGCGCCGCGTCGAAGTGAAGTGCGCGCGTTGCGATTCGCATCTCGGCCACGTGTTTCCCGACGGCCCGCGTCCGACCGGCTTGCGCTACTGCATCAATTCGGCGTCGCTGGGGTTCGTGGAGAAGTAGCGCGTTCGCTCCAAGCTCATTATTCCCGCGCGCGCGAAGCTCGTCATCCCCGCGCACGCCAAGCTCGTCATTTCCGCGCGCGCGCTAAGCTCGTCATTCCCGCGAAAGCGGGAATCCAGTGCCCTCGCTATTTTTCACGGAAGCGACGAGCAAAGGCGCTGGATTCCCGCTAGGAGCATGCGGGAATGACGGCTGTGCGAGGTCATTCCATCAACGCGCCGACATGCGGCGGCATGACGAAATAGCGCGCCTTCGCTCCAAGCGCATCATTTCCACGCACATCAAGCTCGTCTTTCCCACGCACACCAAACTCGTCATTCCCCGCACACACCAAACTCGTCATTCCCCGCGCACACCGAGCTCGTCATCCCCGCGCGCGAAGCTCGTCATTTCCGCGCGCGCGCTAAGCTCGTCATTCCCGCGAAAGCGGGAATCCAGTGCCTTGGCTATTTTTCACGGAAGCGACGAGCAAAGGCGCTGGATTCCCGCCAGGAGCATGCGGGAATGACTGCTGCCACGCGGAAATGACGGCTGCCACGCGGGAATGACGGCTGCGTGGAGTCATGAGTCATTCCATCAGCGCGCCCACATGCGCTGCGGTCGACTGGCGCAGCGCCGTCAGGCTGTAACCGCCTTCGAGCGTCGAGACAACGCGTCCGCGTGCGTGCCGGCGCGCGATCTCGACCAGTTCGCGCGTGATCCATTCGTAGTCGGGTGCGTCCAGATT
>VBNZ01000181.1:10278-22216 GCA_005877675.1 Gammaproteobacteria bacterium | reverse complement strand
CTTGCCGCGGGCGCGAGCGGCGCGTTGACGATATTGCCGATGCCGGTTTCGCCGGCATCGCCCGTGCCCGGATACAGCGGCCACTGATGCGTCGACGCGTACAGCACGCGCGCATCGCGTTCGAAAATATCCTGTGTGCCGTTGCCGTGATGCACATCGAAATCGACGATCGCAACGCGCTTGATCCCGCGCGCGAGCGCGTGCGCGGCGCCGACAGCGATATTGTTGAACAGACAAAAGCCCATCGCGGTGTCGCGCGTGGCGTGATGGCCGGGCGGGCGCACCGCGCAGAACGCGCGCGTCTCCGCACCGTCGATCAGCGCATCGACCGCGGCGCATAACGCGCCCGCCGCGCGCAAGGCGGCTTCGAGCGAATCGGGCGACATCGTCGTGTCGGCATCGAGCTGGGCGAAGCCCTCGCTCGGTGCTGCGGCGAGCACTTCGTCGATCAGCGCGGCTGCGTGCACGCGCTCGAGTTGCGCGCGCGTGACGCGCGGGGCCTCGATGCGGTCGAGCGCAGCGAACCTGTCGCTGTCGAGGCTTTCGAGCACCGCGGCAAGCCGCGCGGGCGATTCGGGATGACCCGGGCCGGGCAGGTGCTTCAGGCACGCCGTGTGGGTGTAGAGCCGCATGGTCGGAATATTAAGCCGCTTTCGAGATGGCCGTCTGTATGTCTTCAAGCTTTACGCCGCGCGTCTCGATGCCGTCGCGGAACAGCATCAGGCCAGAAATCGCCATGGGCACAGCGATCAGCAAAGCCGATGCGACGAAGTGTTCGAAGAATCCCGCGACGCCGAGGCCGGCGCCGAGAATGCCGCCGAGTTTCGAGCTCGCCGCGATCACGCCGGAGCCGGTGGCACGCAACTGCACGGGGTAGATTTCGGCCGCGTACGGAATCAGCATCGCGATCACGCCGCTGACGCTGATCAGAAGCGCGACGGTCGCCGCGAGCGTCGCCGCGCTCGAATGCACCCCGGCGAAACCGAGCGCGGCGAACACGAGCAGCGCAAGAGACGTCAGCGCGATGAACAGCGCGAGCGAGCCGAACGAGCTCCAGCGATGGTAAAGAGAAACCACGACCACGGTCGCCGGCAGCGCAAGCACGGCGGACTTTGCCAGGATCGCGCTGGTGCCGCTCGCGTCGACGCCGAGATTGACCAGATTCACCGGCAGCCATAGCACGAAGCCGAAGTTGACCAGGCCCCACGCGATGCCACAGAGCACGAGGCCCCAGCTGACCCGCGCATAGCGGCCATGCAACAGTTGGCGCGCGCCGGTTATCGCCTGGCGTTCGTCGCCGACGTCGGGCGCCGCCGCTTCCGGTTCGATGGCATCGCGCGCGGGGACAGTGCCGGTGAATTTGGCCAGCACCGCGCGCGCCTGGTTTTCGAGTCCGACGCTGGACAGGAAACGCGGCGACTCGGGTATCCAGTGATTGAGCAGCAGGATCACCGCGCCGGTCGGCAGGTTGAGCAGCCACAGCGCGCGCCAGCTGAAGGTCGGTTCGAGCAGCGTCGCGGCGCCCGCCGCGGCGAGATAACCCGCCGAGGTGCCGATGCCGCCGAGCGCGACGAGCAGCCAGCCGCGATGCGCCGCCGGCACGGTTTCCGCCATCAGCGTGAACGCGATCGGCAGCATGCCGCCGGCCGCCGCGCCCATCATGAAGCACATCGCGAGATTCCAGTTGTAGCTCGGCATCGCGCCGCAGATCGCGGTCGCCATGAACATCAGCGCGGACAGCAAAATCGCCGCGCGCCGGCCGAACAGGTCGCCGATGCGTCCCCATATCACCGAGCCCACCGTCGTGCCGATCAACGCGACAAACGCGAGCAGGCCGCCGGTCTTCTTGCTGATCGCATACTCGGCGGTCATGCCCGGCATCACGAAGCCGAGCGTCGCGGGCTTCATGACGTCGATCACCAGGGCGATGATCAGCACGACCACGAGGGTCCAGTGCGCGGCGTTGAGCGGCACGCTGTCGGCGACACGGAATGTCGCAAGGTCGCGCGGATGCTGCAGCACGCGCCGCATTAGCTCGAGGCGCGGCATCACACCGTAACCCGCCAGCACGACGCCGAGCGGGATCAGTGCCATGCCGATCAGCATCGGCGCATCCATCGGCATGCCGGCGAGGTGGTAGTGCACATGCGCGCCCATCGCCAGCATCGGCCAGTGCGACAGCACGCCCGCGACGATCAGCGCGCAGCCGAGCCAGAACGCGATCGGGTGGTGGAACGAGATGCCGTTGGGATTGATCGGGCGCATGGAGTCGATTTGCAGTCGCGTCCAGAGTAGCGTGCGCCGCACGTGAAGTCGAAGGGCGCTAGGCGGGCTTCTTGCGTCGTTCGTGCTGCCATAGCACCTCGCCATGGCCCGACGCGCGCGCGAGCACGCGCGCGAGCACGAACAGCAGATCGGACAGGCGATTCAGATAGCGGATCGCCTCGGCGCGCACGTCTTCGATACGCGACAGCGCGATGACATCGCGCTCCGCACGCCGGCACACCGTACGCGAAACATGGCATGCCGCCGCGGCCATACCGCCGCCGGGCAGGATGAAATCCTTGAGTGCGGGCAGATCGGCGTTGAACGCATCGAGGGTCGCTTCGAGCCGCGCGATGTCCGCATCGTGAATCATCGCCATGCCTGGGATGCACAACTCGCCGCCGAGATCGAACAGATCGTGCTGCACCTGGGTCAGCGTTTCGCGCACCGCGGCCGGAACGTTTTGTTCGAGCATAGTCTGTGCGAGCACGACGCCGAGCGTCGAGTTCAGTTCATCGACTGTGCCGTAGGCACCGACGCGCGCGGAGTCTTTGGCAACGCGCGTGCCGTCGCCTAAACCCGTAGTTCCGTCGTCGCCGGTACGTGTATAGATTTTTGAGAGACGATTACCCATCGATAGCGCTCGCTGCGCGCGCGGACGGTGTTGCTAAGCTCGGCCATCCCGGCCTCGCCAAGCAACCCTGTCCTGCGCATCCTGCTACGGCCGCTCGCCGGTTCGATCTGCCATTCGCGGCAGATCGAAAAACTCCGGCTCGCCCATCATCCCCGGTACGCGTATAGATTTTTGAGAGACGATTACCCACAGCTCACGCTCGCTGCGCGAGCCTGCTCGGAGTCAGCGTTGAGTTACCTGAGCCGCAATCGATTGCGGCTTCGCGAATCCCGCGGCGAGCGCATGCAGCGTGACCGCGACGCCGAAATAGGCGCCCTGGCTGCGCAGGTAGGGCAAGAACCAGTCGCCGAGATTCTTCATCCAGCCGCTCATGCTGCGCGGCGCGGGCACGCTTGCCGACAGCCAGTAGAAGCTGCCGTTGGAAACGAGGTAGCACAGCGCCAGCGCGACGAGGAAACTCGCACAGGCAAGGCCGAGCGCACGCGCTTCGAGCCCGTGGTAGTGCGCGGCGAGGAAGGCACCGCCGTACCACATCGCGAGATACGCGGGTACGAGGAACCAGTACGCGGCCGATACGCAGTAGTGATCCCAGAACGACATGCCCTGACCGGTGATCACGGCATAGTCGATCAGTACGGCTTCGGCCATCAGCAGTGCGAATGCCCAGGGCAGGCTGCGACGCAGATAAAATCCGGCAACGAAGAACACCGCCCACGACGCATCCGGCAGCGGTGCGAAATGATTGATGCGCGTGCACGCCATGACCAGCACGAGTACGGCGAGGATGGCGTAGCGCAGGCCAAGACTCGAGTGTTCTTGCGGGTTGGCGTGGCTGATGGACATGTTCATCGCGATTCCTCCGGGCTGACGCGCATTATAACGGGAATCTTCCCCGCCCCGTCATTCCGGGGCCGCTACAAGCGGAACCCGGAATCCAGCGTCTTCGCGAGCTTGTGCGGGAAGAGATGCTCCAGCCGAAGTATCATGCGCACATGGACGAAATGGTCGATATTCTGATCGTCGGCGGCGGCCTCGTGGGGTCGAGCCTGGCGATCGCACTGGATGGCGCCGGCTTGCGCGTGGCGCTGGCCGAGGCGGCCGCGCCGAAGGCCGCCAATTCAATCCAGAGCGGGCAGCCCAGTTACGACGAGCGCAACCTCGCGCTTGCACGCGCGAGCGTGAATGGGCTGACTGCGCTGGGCGTGTGGGAAAAAGTTGCGGCGAAGGCGACACCGATCCGGCGCCTGCACGTGAGCAGGCGAGGTGAGTTCGGCGCAGCGCGACTCGACGCGGCCGCGCATGGGCTCGATGCGTTCGGCGCGACCCTGCCTGCGCGCGAGCTCGGCAACGGTCTGCTCGCGCGGCTGGATGCGTGCCGCACACTGATGCGCCTAGCGCCGGCGTCGCTGCGGACGCTCGATTTCGCAGTCGATGCAATAAGCGCAACGCTGGCGACGCCTGCCGGTGAGCAGCGCTTGCGCGCGCGACTGGTCGTCGGTGCCGACGGCACGAATTCTTTCGTGCGCGGCACGTCCGGTATACAAACCGACAATGTGGATTATGCGCAGACTGCGTTCGTCGCGACCGTAACGCCACAACGTGCGATCGATGGCTGCGCCTACGAGCGCTTTACCGCGACCGGGCCCGTCGCCGTGCTGCCGCTGGGCGAACGCCGTGCGGGCGTGGTCCTGACCGTGCCGACCGCTGACGCCGCGCGCGTCGGCGCACTCGACGATGCGGGATTCATCGCATTGCTGCACGAACGTTTCGGCTATCGCCTGGGACGTCTGTCGCGGCCGGGCAAGCGCGTATCGTATCCGCTCGCGCGCGTGATGGCGCAGCGTCTCGTGGCACCGCGCACGGTCGTCGTCGGCAATGCCGCGCAGACCCTGCATCCAATCGCGGCGCAGGGTTTCAATCTTGGCCTGCGCGATGCGCTGACGCTCGCGGAAATGCTGATCGAACATATGCGCTTCGATGGCGACCCCGGCGATGTCGATCTGCTCGCGCGCTATGCCGCGCGCCGGCGCGAAGATCGTGAAGGCACCGCGGCGATGAGCAATGGTTTGGCGCGCTGGACTGCGAATGAAGCGCTGCCGCTCAAACTCGCGCGTTCGCTCGGCCTCGTTGCGCTGGATCGCATCGCGCCGCTGCAGGACATGTTCGTGCGCCGCGGCATGGGCTTTCGCGGTGAAGTGCCGCGGCTGGCTCTCGGCGATTTGGGATGAGCGCCCGCCGCGCAAGTCTTGTCTGCCTCTCCCCCAGGCCGAGCTTGGGGCAGAGGGTTGGAGTGAGGGGCCGCTCTCCAATCACGGACATGGGTGGCTCGCGATGAGAGGGCAGGTAAAAGATATCGCGGTGGTCGGCGCCGGTATGGTCGGCGCTGCGCTCGCGCTGGCGTTGGCGAAAAAAGGCTTCGATGTCGCGCTGATTGAAACGCGTGCCCCCGCGCCATGGCGTGCGCAGGACGAAGTTGATTTGCGCGTCGTCGCGCTGGCCGCTTCTTCGATTGCGTTGTTCGAGCATCTGGGCGTCTGGACAGCCATCCGCGACGCGCGCGCCTGCCGCTACCGGCGCATGCGCGTATGGGATGCGCTTGCGCCGGGTGACCTTGGTTTCGACGCGGCCGATGCCGGTGCGAATGCGCTCGGCTATATCCTCGAGAATCGTCTGATCGCGCATGCGCTGTGGCAGGCGGCGCAGGCGCATGCGCAGATCGCGCTGCATTGCCCGGCGCGCGTCGCGGCGACCGAGATCGAAGGCAACTGGCGCATGCTGACTTTCGATGATGGCAGTCGCATTGCCGCACGCCTGGTCGTCGCGGCCGACGGCGCGGAGTCCGCGTTGCGCGGGATGCTCGGCATCGCCACGCGCGACCGCGACTACGCGCAGCGCGCAGTGGTCGCGCATGTCGCGCATGAACACGCGCACGAATTCACCGCATGGCAGCGCTTTCTGCCGGGCGCGACGCTCGCGTTTCTGCCGCTGGCCGATGGACGCAGCTCGATCGTCTGGTCGCTGCCCGAAGCTGAAGCCGCGCGCGTGCTTGCGCTGGCCGATGCGGAATTCTGCGCCGAACTCGGTGCCGCCTTCGATTTTCGTCTTGGCAGAATCACTGCGACGACGCCGCGCGCGGCGTTTCCGCTGCGCATGAAACTGGCCGAGCGCTACATCGCGCCGCGCTTCGCGCTGATCGGCGATGCGGCGCATGTCGTGCATCCGCTCGCAGGGCAGGGCGTCAATCTGGGACTGCGCGATGCGCTCGCTCTGGTCGAGACTTTGACCGCGGCGCGAAGTGCAAAGCGAGACTTCGCGGCGGAAACGACGTTGCGCCGTTTTGAACGCCGCCGGCGCAGCGACAACGACTTGTCCGCGCACGCGTTCGATGCGATCCAGCGCGTATTCGGCAGCGAAGCGGCGCCGCTCGCCGCAGTGCGGGGCGCAGGATTGCGTATCGTCGATCGCGTTACGCCGCTGAAGCAGCTGTTTGCGCGGCATGCAGCGGGCTGATGCTTACGCGGGCGCGAGCGCGGATGGGCACGGCACATGGCCAGCCTTACTTCTCGAGCCGATAATTAATGCCGGCACGGCTCGATAGCGTGCCGTTCTGCATCTCGAAATCGAACAGGCGTGTGAGTTTGTAGCGCAGCGTCACGACCTGGCCCGGCGTGAACAAGCCGACGCCGTAGCCGAGGTATAAACGTGGAGAAAGATACTTTCCCACTGTGAGCGCGGCGCCGCCGACACTGGTGTTGTCGGCGACACCGACATCGTCGAGCCCCATTTTTGCGCCGATGCTCTTCGCGAGCATGTCGCCGCCCGCGGTGCCGAGTGCTGAGGCCGCGCTCGAGACCGCATTGCCTTCGCCACCCTTGAGCTGCGACAGCGGCTTGCCGGCGACGAGGTAGGACAGCGCATCGGACTGTTCCATCGCGGGCGTGGAAAACACCGTGAGCACGGGCCGGATCGCCGTGCCGCGCACCTGCAGGCCGACGGTGACGCTCTGATCCGGAAAGGCGCGAATCGCGCGGATGTCGAGCCCGGGATTTTCGACCGGCGTGCGCCCTGTTCGATCTTCAAGTCCTGGCCATAGGCTTTGAACGTGCCGTCGAGCTGGATCTGCCCGCGCCCGATCGGCGCGCGCCCCGGCAACTGCTGCACCGTGAGTTGGCCGCCGAGATTGCTGTTGAGGCCGTAGCCGATCAGATGCACTTCGGTGCCTTGGCGCAAGTCCATCGCCAGCGCTTCGCCGGCGCCGAGCTTCAGCGTGATTTCGACTTCGACCGGCAGCGCCTGTACCGCGGGCGGCGCCTTCTCGTCGATCACGACCACATCGGGCGAGGGAGCGACCGCGGCACCGCCGCCCGGCAGTTTCGACAGATCGACGAACATCGACGGAATCTGCAGGCTGCCGCCGACGTGCAGGCGCTTCTCGTTTCGATCGATTTTGAGATCCGGCGAAATGTATACTTTTGCACCGGGGATGTCGGCTGCAAGAAACTTGCTGCCCTGAATCGTGATATTCAACGGCGAGTTCGGCGCCGTGCCCGCGTTGCCCTTGATCGCGAGCTTGCCTTCCGCGGAGCCGATCGCGCCGTCGATCACGAGGTTTTCGCCATCCTTGGACGACACATTGATATTGCCGTCGTGCAGCTTGAGGCCGGCGGCAGGGACTTCGGTGGCGAAGCCGGAGAGATTCAATGCGCCGTCGACACCCGGTTTCGCGGTCGTGCCGGACAGCGCGAACGTTGCTTCGACCTTGCCCTTCGTGCCCGCGGTCTGCGGCGTGAGCAGATCGACGAAGCTCAAGTTGTTGATGTGTGCCGCAAGATTGCCGGACAACGGCCTCGCTCCATCCGCGCTCGCGGCGCCAGTGACGATATGCCCGTCGACGCGGCCGCCATCATTCAGGTCGCCCGCGATCGTGAGCGTGTTCTGCTGCGGCGCGAGCGTCGCATCGATGTGGAAGCCCTTGTAACTCAGCACGATGGTCGTCGCCGAATCGGGGTAGGTGATCGAGCCTGCTTCCGAGCCGATCGCCACGTGGCCGGTGAGTGCGCCTGCGGGGGGCTGCGCGATCGCACCGTCGCCGTTGATCTCGCCTTCGAGCTTGAGCGGCGCATCGGGGCTAGCGATCTTCGCCAGCATCGTCAGCGGCAGATGCGCGATCGTGAACTTCGCATTGGTGCCGGCGTTCGGGTTCTGCGTCGCTGACGCACACAGGCTCGACGCCTCTGCGGCGAGACAGAGTTCATCGAGATTGAACGCGCCGCCGACGTAGGCGATCGAGGCCGGATGCGCGAGCCTCCACGACGGATGCCTCGGCATGTCGAGCGCAAGCGTGCCGAGTACGCCGCGCCAATCGGAGCCCGTCTTGGTCTGCGTGAGCGCGCCGTTGAGCGCGAGGTCCAGCGTGAGCGGCTTGCCGTGGGCGGCGAGCGTGAAAGTATGCGCGGCCTGATTGCCTTTCGCGTCGATACTGACCGTGTCGAACACGTAGCTGCCGGCGGCCAGTGACTTGGCGTTGAGCATGAGTGTGCCGCCCGGCGCGGACAGGTCGCGGGCATTGAAATCGAGAGTGAAGCCCTCGACATGCGTGTCGCCACTGATGATTTTCGCGCCCACGAGCTTGCCGCTCGCGTCGAGCTTCGGATAAGCGCCCTTGAGTGCGATATTGCCGCGGATACTGCCGGATGCCTTGGGTACCCAATCGCCGAGGCTCGCCACGTTGAGATCAATATCGAGATCCGTCGCAGCGCCAGCGCCCGCGCCGCCTTTGCCGACCAGCGTCACCGTGCTTTTGCCCGAGGCGAGCTCAAGCTTGCCGACGAGCGCCAGTGGCGGTGCGAAATTTACCTCGCCGCCGCCGCTCAGCGGGCGCTGGCGCAGGCTGCCGCCGAGATTGGTCAGTTTGAGCTTGCCGGCGGCACCGTCTTTTTCCATTTTTCCACTTGTGGACAATTGGAAATTGATCGCGCCGGGCCAGTCTTTGGCGAATGCGCCGGGATCGAGGCGATCGGCTTTTGCCTGCATATTCCAGCCGAGCTGCGGCTTGAGCGTGATTTCGCCTGTGCTCGCAAGACCGCCGCGCTTTTGATCAGAGCCGGCCTGCTTCAGATCGAACTGCTGCAGCGCGATCTTTTCGGGCGTGCCGTCGAGCTTGAACGCGAGGTCGGCAACCTGTCCGGTTTTGTTCGGAGCGTGCGGTCCGATCGAGAGCGTGCCGCTGGCGTTGAATTTCTCGGCGCTGCCGCTCGCCTTGATGTCGCCATGCGTCGCCAGCACCTGACCCACCAGGTCGGCCGGCAGTTCGACGCCTTCCCATACGAGGTGTAGATCGCCACCGACAGGTTTCGCATCGAGCTGCAGCTTGGCTTGCGCCGTGAGCAGGCCAGCTGCCTCGGGCGAACGCAGGCGCAGCGGATCGAGCGTAAACACTTTGCCGTCCGTGATGAACTTGGCCGGATCGAGCACCACGCGGTGCGCGTTGAGGTCGACATAGCCGCTGAGCATGCCGCCGGTTCTGTCGCCGCTGCCGGCAAGCTTCGCCGCGNCGCCTTGCGTGAGGCTCTTGGGGTCGAACTTCGGCACGTCGAGCGCGACCGTCCACGGTAGCTTCGCGTCGTTCGGCAGCAGCGTGCCGGTTGCATTCGCGACCAGCGGCTGGCTCAGCGCAAGCTTGAAGTTCGCCTGCTTCGCATCGTTGCCGAGTTCGACCGTTGCGAGGACATGCTGTGCTGCTGTCTTGCTCTCGGGCGCGACGGGAATCTTCCAGTCCACCTCAAGCTTGCCGCTGCCGACCACGCCTTGGTACGCAGTGATCGCGCCCACGAGATCGACCCTGCCCTCGGGTGCGCGCAAGGCGAGTTGCTTGAGCATGAGCGCCGAGCTGGTCCAGCTCGCCACGGCATCGAGTCGGTCGCCCGCGAATACGGGCTTGCCGTCCTGGGTGATGTGCACGGTGCCCAGGTGCAGGCGCTCGAGCAGGATATCGAGCGGCGGGGTCAGCAGGGATTGGATCGACGGTGTCGCGGCCTGCGGCGGCGGAGCAGGCGGCAGCGTCGTCAGCACGATGTCGACGCCGTCGAGATCCAAGTTCTGCACCTGCAGCGTACGCCGCAGCAGACCGAAGAAGCCATATTCGAGCCGCAGCGTCTTCACCTTGACCGCGAGGCCCGACGCCGGATCCTTGTACTCGACGTCGTGCAGCTCGAGCGGACTGACCAGCGCGCCGCCCGAACGCGCAATCACAAGTTTGCCCGCAAGCGCCACCTTCGCGCGCTCGAGCGCGAAGCGCGCGCCCGATTCGGTCAGCAGCAGCCAGGCGACGAACAGTCCGACGAACGCGAGCAGGATCGCGAGCGTGAACCCGAAGCGTTTGAGCCAGGTTTTTGCGCTTGCGTTCACAGGTCGGGTCCGATCACCAGGTGCAGCTGCACGCCATGCCTGCCGTCGGGATCGCGCACCGGCACGCCGATGTCGGCGCGGATCATGCCGACTGGCGAGCGATAGCGCAGGCCGATGCCGGTGCCGATATGGTTTGCGTAGGTGCCAAATGAATTGAAGACATCACCCATGTCGACAAACGTCGCGACGCCCCAGTTCGGCCTGAAGTAATACTCGTATTCCGCGCTCGCGACGGCGAGGTTTTTGCCGCCGATGACGAGGTAGCTGCAGTCGAATTTTTTGTTGCGCTTGCAGTTCGCATACGCCGTCGGCACCAGCGCTTGGGGCAGCGGCGTGCCGATGGTCTGGAAGGCGTAGCCGCGGATCGAATTGTTGCCGCCGCCGAAAAAACGCAGCTCCGGCGGCAGCAGGTCGAAATCGTCGACATAGCTCGCACCGAGCGAGCCGCGCGCGATGAAGCGCGCGTTGTCGCCGACGCCGCGGATCCACTTCGCATCACCGCGCATCTGGCCGAACTTCACGTCGGATAAAAGGCCTGGACTGCCGCGTGCGTCTAGCGTGATCAAGTAGCCGTCGCGCACGAACGACTTGTCGTCGGCATGCTTGCGTTCGAGTACGAGCTCGGGATAAAGCACGCTGGAACTGCCGGCTATCGTCGCGACGGTGAAATCGCCGGTGAGATAGTTGATGCCGAGCGTGCGCGTGAAGCCCAGCCATTCACGCGCCTCGTTGGCGACGAGACGGAAGCTGCGCGATTGCACCGTGCTCGTATTCGTGTCGTTGTAGATCGCACCGAAGTTGAAGCTGCGGTTGTTCTCACCCGGCATCGGTATCGTGTACTGCGTCGACAGCGATTTCTGCTTCTGCGCGATCAGCGCTTCGGTCTTGAGCTTATGTCCGCGCGCATTGACCCAGCGCCGCGTCCAGCCGCCCTTGAGGCCGAAACCGATATCCGAGTCGACGAACACGCCGGCAGTGTAGATATTGCGCTTGGCCGGCGTCAGCACGACGCGGATCGGCACCTCGAAACCATCGGCGTGCTCCTTGTCGGGCGACACGTCGACGACGCCGAAGTAGTCCGCGTCGATCAACTTCTGCTGCAGACGCAACAGGCGCGACTGACTGTAGAAATCGCCCTGGTGCCACGGGATATAGCGATCGAGATAGCCTTGGGCGAACTGACTGCCCTCGAAGATCACCTCGCCGAAGCGATAGCGCGTGCCGGCGTCCCAGCGCAGGTTGATCGTTGCACGATTCGCGCTGCGCGACACTTCGACCTTATGCACGCTGGCCGTGGCATCGAGATAGCCGCTGGCGAAGAGCGCGGACTGCACGCTGGCCTTGCTCTTTTCGTAGGCGGCGCTGTCGAAGGGCTGGCCGGCCTTCGGCGTGAAATCCGCGAGAGCGATCGCGACGAGTTTCTCCTCCCGCGCGGGCGAGGGCACGTCGAGCTGGAAATCGCCGACCCGCAGCCGCTCGCCCGGATGTACATGGACGACCGCCTCCCAGCCACCGCCGCTTTCCTTCAGTTCGCCATCGGTCTTGGCGTTGTAGTAGCCGTAGGCTTCGAGTGCCCTGACGATCTGTTCGGACGCGTTGCCGTAGAGACGACGCGCCTGCGCAGCCGTCACG
>VBNZ01000181.1:635-10249 GCA_005877675.1 Gammaproteobacteria bacterium | reverse complement strand
CGTCGACACCGTCGATGCGTGTCGTCAGCGGGCCGGCGGCGACGGGCAGGGCCGCGCAAACGCCCGCTGCGAACGCGAGCATCGCGATCAGTCTGCGATGCGTTGATCCCATCATGCCGTCATCCTTCGGCGCGTGCCTGCGCGATATATAGCATGCAGGTCGCCTGAATGAAGTTAGCTCCGCGTAAATGCGGGCCGCGTCGCATCCGCTTGCGCAGCCCGCGCGCGTGTCGCCTTAATGAAGCTGTTGCTGCAGGAGTGGCATTCACGATGGTTTTATTGCATGGCCGCCATGCTCATGAAGCGGCGCGCAATAGATTCCGCAACCGTTTGGACAGGACGCGACGCTGCACTCAGACATAGCCGATATGGATTTGCGGTGCGACTTGCAGTTCGCGCTTGGGTTCGCGCAGCGGCTTGACCGCTTCCAGTTCCGCAACCATCTCGATTACGAGATTGCGGTCGCTATGGATACGCCCATACAGCGTCTCTGCACTCACTGTTCGCTGCAACGCGGCGGGTACGTATAGGGTGACGCTCCGAGTAGTCGGCGCGCCAATAATAGGGCTGGGAAAAATAGCCGAAACTGCCGGGAAAGTACGCGCGTACATGAGTGGGGTCTTCCCAGGCATCGTCGCTGCCGCCGTGCGGCACGCGGATCCAGGCTTTCGCACCGGCCTTGGCAATGCGGTGCAATTCCTGCATTAGCGGCAAGGCCTGAGGAATATGCTCGATGACGTGCGAAAGCAGGAACTCGTCCACCTGATCGTCGGCAAATGGCAGCGGTGTCGTCGCGCACTGGCCCAGGTCGGCGACGACGTCGATGCCGGGCGATTGGATCCAATCGATGTTGATCCAGTCGTTGAGAATATTGCGTCCGCAACCGAGGTTGAGGCGCAGCGGCGATGCGTCGCGCAGCGTGGCGTTCATATGTTGGGCGGCTCAGCCGCTCTCTTCCCCCGAGCGTCCCGCGATCGTCGCGCCGATCAGCGCCGAGAAATAGGGAATCGCCTGCGCCGCGAGTATCGCGACCCATAGCTTGCCTTCGGCGTAGTCAGTCAGGTGCAGCGTCTCGGGCGCCTCGATCGCGCCGTTGATCCAGTGGTTGAGCAGGGCGGGAAAGTTGAGCATGCCGGCGATCGCAAGCGCGATCGCGACGAACATCAGTAGCTCCTCGTTCACCGCCGTGAATGGATTGGGCCGCTTGGACAGGCGCCTGCTCTTCGCGGTGCGCACGAACTCGCCTGTCTTTTTCCACAGGCCCAGATAGATGCCTCGCGCAATCGCATGCGATAGTCCCATGCTCGCGATCGAGGCCATCAAAGTGTCCTTCCACGAACACGGCACGCGCACGCGATACAGGATGATACCGACCGCGGCCTTGAACACGAAGAAGCCCATGATCGGATAGATGAACAGATCGAGCGGCAGCGCGAAGTACTCGGGCATTCCGAGCATGCCCGCGGTCCACAGCAGCGCGAGCATGGTGAACGCGAGATGCAGCGCGTCGGCGAACCACGAGAACCAGCCGGTGAGGAAGTGGAAACGCTGGCCGAGCGTGAGCGGGCCCTTGCGCGTCATCCAGTTCCAGCGGCCTTTCAGAATCTGCATCGCGCCGAAGGCCCAGCGGTAGCGCTGCGACTTGTACGCGGTGAAATCGGCCGGCGTGAGGCCGCGACCCATAATCTCGTCGACATAGACGAGTTCGTAACCGGCGTGCATCAGGCGCAGACCTAGCTCGGCGTCTTCGCAGATCGTCCACTCCGACCACTCGCCGGTCGATTGCAGCAGATCCTTGCGCACCATCGTCATCGTGCCGTGCTGGATGATCGCGTTGCGCTCGTTGCGATGGTGCATGCCGATGCGGAAGAAGCCGTCGTATTCCCAGTTGGTCATGCGGCGGAATGTGTTGTGCTCCCAGTCGCGATGCGCCTGCGGACACTGTACGACGGCGACTTTCGGATCGTGGAAATAGCCGGTGAGTGCCTTGAGCCAGTCGGCGCGCACGGCATAGTCCGCATCGACTACGGCGACGACTTCGGCGCGCGCATCGGTTTCCTTGAGGCCGAAGTTGAGCGCGCCGGCCTTGAAGCCGGGCCACGGATTCAGATGGAAGAAGCGGAACTTCGGCCCGAGCGTGGCGCAATGTTCTTCGACCGGCTTCCATACTTCGTCGCGCTTGGTGTTGTTGTCGATCACCAGCACTTCGTAGTTCTCGTAATCGAGCGCGGCAAGCGAGTCGAGCGTGAGTATCACCATCTCGGGCGGCTCATTGCAGCAGGCGAGGTGGATCGACACGAACGGCTGCTTCTCGCCCGGCGCGGGCGTGAGCAGACCGAAGCCGCGCACCCAGAACTTGCGCCACACGACCTCGGTGAATTCAAAACCGTTGATCAGCAGTATCAAGATAATCGCGAGCTGCGCCGGGAACAGGATCAGCAGCATCGTCCAGTCGAACGTGCTCAAGTAGAACGCGAGCGGCAAGGTCGCCGACCAGACGAGCAGCGACGCCGACAGCTGGATCAGCGCGCAGAAGAACAGCAGACCCATCCAGCGGAAGCGGATGAAGTGGCGCGCAAAAAAGAACATCGGCAGCAATGCGAGCAGACACGCGGCCGCCGCTTTCCACGGCCACGACGGATCCTCGACGATCTTGCCGGTGAACGCGAACTTCGGCTGACGGTCGGCACCGTACACGCCCCAATACGCGCCCACGCGACCTTCGATGCCTTCCTTCCATGGCTGATCGAACGACTCCATCAGGTAGTAATCGATCTTGCGCCAGGCCGCTTCCTTGACCCATTGACGCACGAACTGCGCCTCGTCCTCGATCGAGGGCGTGGCAACTTCCTTGCGATCGCCCGCCGACGGCCAGCCGACTTCGCCGACCAGTATGTGCTTGCCCGGAAATGCGCTCTGCAGTTCGTTATAGCGCTTGAGCACGCCGACGCCGACGGCATCCTTGCGTGGAATTTTTTCCCAGTACGGCAAGAGATGGATCGTAATGAAATCGACGTGCTGCGCGAGCTGCGGATACTTCATCCACACCCAGTACGGCTCGGCGGTCGATACAGGCACGCGTACCTGCGCGCGCACCCGATCGATGTAGGCGATCAGCGCATCGACGCTCATATCGCCGCGCAGCAGCGTTTCGTTGCCGACCATCACGCGGTCGACGTTGTCGTTGCGGCGCGCGGCGTCGATCAACGCGGCTATTTCATCCTCGTTGCGCTGCGTGCGGTGATCGAGGAAGGTGCCCGCGAGCACCTTGATGCTGTATTTCTTCGCGATCGCCGCTACCGCCGGATTTTCGAGCGAGGAATAGGTGCGGATGCGGTCGCTGCGCGCGGCGAGCAGCTTGAGGTCCGCGTCGATGTCGTCGACGGTCGGATAAATCTGGCGCAGCGGATTCTGATAGCGCTGATACGGCGAATAAGCGAAACCGCCGATCTTGCCGGTGTATTCGGGCACCTGGCTCGGCCGGTTCAGCGCTGCCCACAGCGCGAAATTCGCCGCGGCGATCAGCAAAGTAAGCGTTAGCGCGCGCCAGAACGACAGGGCGGAGGCGGGGCGGGTGGAAAGCGTCAAAAGTTACCTCGGGTGGCGCACTGAGCCGTCGCATGCGCGCCGGCGCGGGATTCGTTCATGTTGAACTGTTCAGGATACCGAACCGAGGCGAGGGCCTCAATGTTCCTTCAGGCTTCGGGCTTGCGACGCGCGCGCAGGTTGTTGAGCAGGATCGGCACCAGTGCCAGCAGGCCGAGGCCGGCGAGTGGCAGCAGCACTGCCGGATCGTGCAGGATCGACAGATTCACCTCGTGCTGCGCGCCGATGTTCTTCGCCAGCGCTGCGCCGAGCGCGGTTTCCACGCCGGTCATCAGCATGCCGCCGAGCGCGGTCGCGGTGAGGAACAGCCAGATCGGGCAGCGCAGCCAAGCCAGTGCCACAGTGACGCCGCCAAATGGGAAAAACGGCACCATGCGCAGGAAGAACGTGTAGCTCACCGGGTGCGCGAGATAGCCGCCGCGCAGGCGCGTGACGAGCCCGGGTGCGTCCGCGTGGCGGTGATCGCCGAATGCATGCCGGCTTGCGAGGAACAGGATCAACGCGCCGAGCGTCACGCCGATCATGGTCAGCAGCGTGCCGATCACGACGCCAAACAGCATGCCGCCTGCGAACACGAGTACCACCATGCCCGGAATGCCGGTCGAAATTGCCAGCGTCATCGCTCCGATATGCAGCAGCGCGGCCAGCACTGGGTGTAGCGCGATCTGCGCTTGCAGCGCTGCCTGTTCGTGCGCGAGATGCTCCGGACGGAAGCGGTCGAGCACGCCGGTCGACAGCATGGCAATGCCAAGCGCGATCAGCACGATCAGGGGTAGAAAGGAACGAAATCGTTTCATCGAATATGTTTGGAGGCAGGAACAGGACAAGCGGCCCGCGAAAGGCGGCAAGGATAGCGGTTTAACACGACAGGAGTAATCTTTTGTAAGGCTTCAAGATGTCGGTGCGGCGAACACCGTGATCTCTTCACGATCGTGGTAGAGCTGCTTGGCGCGGATATCCGCATCGCCGTCGAGCGCCTCGCGCACGAGCTCCAGACACATACGTGTCTCCTCGTAGCGCTTCTTCATCGGCAGCTTGAGATTGAAAATCGCGCGCTTGCAGCGCCCCTCGGCGAGCCACTGCGCGATCAGTGCGGCGACGCGGCGCGGCTGTTCGACCATATCGCAGACGAGCCAGTCGACCGGTTTTTTCGGGCGGAAACGAAATCCGTCCTCGCGCGCGTGCGTGACCAGTCCCGATTCCATCAGCGGCGCATCCATCGGGCCGTTGTCGACTGCGGTCACCTGCAGCGAGCGGCGCACGAGCTGCCAGGTCCAGCCGCCCGGTGCGGCGCCCAGATCGACCGCGCTCATGCCGGGCTTGAGCCAGCGCGCGCGTTCGGCCTCGTTCAGCAGCACCGCAAACGCCTCGTCGAGCTTCAGGGTCGAGCGACTCGGTGCCTCACGCGGAAACTTCAGGCGCGGAATGCCTTGCGGCCACGCCGAGCTCGACTCGACATCTGCATCGCACAAATATACTTTGCCGCCTTGTGGGAAAAAAGCATGCAGGCGTCGCGAGGCCGCCGCGTCCAGCAATCGCGCGCTCTTCATCGCGCCGCGCAGTGCGTTGCCGAAACTGCGGCAGAACGGCGCGAGCGCCTTGCCTTCGTTCGTGTCGGGCGACTCGACGAGGACGTCGGCGTAGCGTTCACCGCGATCGCGCAGCGCCGCGAGTATCGGCGTGACGCGATCCGTCGCAGGCAGATCGTCGAGCCGCGCGAACAATGCGAGGCATTGGCGCGCGAAGATCAGCTCGGGCAGGCTCGAATCGAGCCGTACGTCGCGAGCGCCATCCGCGACGAATTCCACATAGGCGTCGTCGCGTTTCGCGCGTACGTGCCCGTACACGCCGCGCGCGCTAGCGAGGGCGGAAATTTCCTGCGCGCATTCGCCTTCAAAGCCGGCGCGGCAGTAGAGCATCAGTCCGGATGAGTTCATCGATTTTCGTCTTAATTTCGGCGCTCGCGATGCCGGTTGCGCCGAACAGGCAGGTAGCTATACAGTGACCGCGTTCGCGCTTTGTGCGACAGCATAGTCGTCGGGGTTCACGGCCGGACAAACTTAGCACGCGCCCGCCCGGAGCCGTGAAGGCATCCGCGCCGGGCGTCCTGTCAATTGGGGAGGGTATCCATGATTTCGCGTTTTCCGCTGCCGCGTATGTTGGCGGCAAGTATCGCTATGAGTTTGGCCGCGTCGGCCGGAGTATCGCAGGTCGCCGTCGCAGCGGCGCCGCAACTGCATCCGGATGCAGCAGCGCGCAGCACGCAGGACGTGCAGCGCTATATCGTGCGCTTTGCCGAGCCCGCGCTCGCTGCGCACAACCGCACGATGCGCGCAGACAAATCCAAAGCGCTCAGCGGTGTCGGGCTGATTCCGATGCGGCTCAAAGCCAACGGCCGCACGCATCTTGATACGCACAGCGCCGAGGCCAAGGTCTATCTGGGACAGCTCGCCGAGCGCCAGAGCGCACATCAGATGGAGATCGCCAACGCGATCGGTCGCAGCGTCAGCTTTCTGCGCACCTATCGTCACGCGCTCAATGGCGCTGTGGTCGAACTCACTCAACAGGAAGCATTTGCGGTGGGTCGCCTGAGTGGTGTCGCGTCGATCGTGCCCGAGTATGGCTCGGCAGCCCGGCCACGGACAAATACGCGGGATACACCTTTCCGACGCTAGACAATTTGTTCGGTGAACTCAATTCCAAATTCGGCTTCAAGGGCGACGGCGTCGTCGTCGGCGATATCGATACCGGTTACAACTCGCTCTCGCCGTCGTTCGCCGCGACCGACGCAAGCGGTTACACGATCAAGAACCCGCTCGGCACCGGCAAATATATCGGCGATTGTCACGTGCAGGGCATCAGCCTTGCGGGCTGCAACGACAAGGTGATCGGTGTCTACGACGAGATCAATGCGCAGTATTACGGCAAGGCACCAGCCTCGGTAGAAGACACGCAAGGTCACGGCAGCCATACCGCGAGCACGATCGTAGGCAACCCACGCACCGCGGGCTTTCCGGGCTTCAACGCGAATATCTCGGGTATCGCGCCGCACGCGAATCTCATCGTCTATTACGCCTGTGCGCCTGCGCCCGTGAATTGTCCAGAGTCGGCGACTGCCGGTGCGGTCGAGCAGGCGATCGAAGACGGCGTCGATGTGCTCAACTACTCGATCTCCGGTGGCGGCCGGCCGTGGAACGATCCTGTGTCGCAGGCTTTCCTCGATGCCGCCGATGCCGGCATCTTTATCGCCGCGGCGGCGGGCAACACGGGCACGAGTGTGCCGCAACCCTTGCCGGGTACGGTCAATCATCTCGAACCGTGGGTCGCCACGGTCGCGGCGACCACGTTGACCGGCGGCGTTGCGCCGCTGCTGCTGAGCCTCACCGGCCCGGGCGCGCCGCCCGCGGCAACCCAGAACATTCCTGCTGTCGAAGGCACCTACGACACGCCGCTGTCAGCAGCACTGCCGGGGACGACCAAGATTGCGCTCAGTCCAACCTACGACATCGGCGATCTTGGCAGTTCGAGCGCGCCCAGTCATGGTGCGGATGGCTGCAGCAGCTATCCGACGGATACGTTCAAGAACGCGATCGCATTGATCAGCCGTGGTACTTGCGGTTTCGCGGTCAAGGTGCCGAACGCAATCGCCGCCGGTGCCATCGCTGTCATCATTGCGGACAACCGCGCCGAAGGCGGTTTCAGTCCCACCGTTGGTCCGCCGACCGTAACGGTGCCGGTGTATTCGATTTCGCAGAGTGCGGGTAATGCGCTTGGCACGTATCTCGCCGCGAACAAGAGCGCGGGCACCGCGTCGCTGGGCTTCTCCACCACGCGTCTTGCCTCGCAAGCCGACAGCCTCGCCGGTTTCAGTCTGATCGGTCCTGCCGTCGGCGTGGAGACGATCAAGCCTGACATCGCCGCGCCGGGCGTCTCCGTGCTTGCCGCCGTTGCCAACGACGGCAGCAAAAACGGACCTAATCTGGTCGCATTCTACGACGGCACGTCGATGGCGACACCGCATATCACCGGCGTCGGCGCGCTGCTCGCGGGCCTGCATCCGGACTGGACGCCGCAGGAAATCAAATCGGCCATCATGATGACTGCGCAGCAGGCCGGCGTCACCAAGGCCAACGGCGTCACTGCCGCCGGCAACTTCGATGTCGGTTCGGGCCGCGTGCGTGCGTTCGAAGCGAGCACGGCGGGTCTCGTGCTGGGCGAGCGCGTTGATCATTTCTGGGACGCCTATCCGGATTTCGGCGGCGATCCGAGCGCGCTCAATATCGCAAGCCTGCAGAACTCCAATTGCGCAGTCACCTGCGAGTTCGTGCGTACGCTGCGCAGCACGAGCAAGGGCACGACGACTTGGAATGTCGCGGTCACTGGCGAGCTTGCTAATGTCGTCAGCGTAACGCCTTCGACGTTTACGGTAGCGGCGGGCAAGACGGTGGATCTGACGATTGATGTCAACAGCACCGCGCTCAATCCGAATAGCGGCTTCCATTTCGCCAATATCGTCCTCGGCGCGCAATTTGATTCTCCGGTGTCGGCGGGTCAGCCCGATCTGCATATTCCGCTGGCAGTGTCGGTCCCCGGCCCGGCGTTCAATACCGCCGGCAATGTCGTGAACATCGCGCTCAACGGCAAGAGCAACGGCAGTGCGAAGCTCGCCGTATCGAACCCCGGCGCGGGAACCGTAATCTTCAAGCCGGTGTCTGCCGCGAATCAGCCGTTCGCATGGATCGACCAGGCCAACGAGCACTACTATGGTTTCTTCAGCACGCACTACACCGATCTGGGACCTGCGGACACGGACTTCTTTGTCGCGGATGATTTCACCGTCAGCGGCAAGGACCCCGTCAATCTGACCAGCATCGTAACGCCGGGCTTCACGATCAATCACACGCTGGCTTCGTTCGGCGCGAGCCTGGCGCTGCACTGGCGCATCTATGCCGACAACAAGGGGCTGCCGAGCAGCGATCCAGACAAGGGCGGCGCAGCAGTGTGGAGTTATGACAGCACTGCGGGCGGCGCCGGCGTGAAGATTGCCGGCGATACGATCAGTCTGGATCTGACCGCCGCGAAGCAGTCGACCGCGCTACCAGCCGGCAACTACTGGCTCGTGGTGTATCCGGATCTGCCGTGCAAGGACACCAAGAACACAGGCAGTTGCAGCGAAGGCTGGGCATGGGACAACAGTTGGAAGGGAAGCGGCGCACTGTGGGCGGCGATCGCACCGCAGACCAAGGACAATGCTTGGGATAATCAGTCGAACAACCGCTCGCCGTATGGCTTGGGCCTGGCGATGACGCTGACCTCTTCGGCACCCTGCTCTGCAACGCTACCGAGCTGGCTGAGCCTCGCGCCGGCCAACGGTGTGCTCGGATCGGCCTCGAGCGGCAGCATCACCTTCTCGGCCAACTTCGCCGGCGCTGGTGCGAGTAGCGGCCCGCCGCAGACAAGCTTCGTCTGTATCGGCAGCAGCGTGCAGGATGCACTGGGCTTCGAGATTCCACGCAGCGTGACGCCGGTGCAGGTCAACGCGAAATAACAAGACGGATTGCGGTCAAAGAGTAAGGGGCGCGCAAGCGCCCCTTTTTGTTATGCAGTGCGCCGCGTCACTGCGTGACACGGGCGAAACCGCCGCTAGTGTGCGACCGGCATCGTGAACTGCGCGCCTTTGGCGATCGAATCCGGCCAGCGCTGCATCACGCTCTTGTAGCGCGTATAGAAGCGCACGCCTTCCTCGCCGTAGATATGGTGATCGCCGAACAGCGAGCGTTTCCAGCCGCCGAACGAGTGCCAGGCCATCGGCACGGGAATCGGTACGTTGACGCCGACCATGCCGACCTTGATCTGCCGCGCGAACGCGCGCGCGACGCCGCCGTCGGAGGTGTAGCACGACACGCCATTGCCGAATTCGTGCGCGTTGACCAGTTCTACCGCGCTGGCGAAATCCGGCACGCGCACGATGCTCAGCACCGGCCCGAAAATTTCCTCTTTGTAAATTT
>VBNZ01000181.1:0-628 GCA_005877675.1 Gammaproteobacteria bacterium | reverse complement strand
TAGAAGCCGTCCTCATGCCCGGCGACTTTGTGACCACGGCCATCGACCAGCAGCTTCGCACCCTCAGCCACGCCCGCATCGATGTAGCTTGTGACCTTCTCCCGATGCGCGCCGGTGACGAGCGGACCCATTTCGACACCCGATTCCAGACCGTTGCCGATTTTCAGCGCCTTGACGCGCGGCACGAGTTTTTCGACCAGCTTTTCGGCGACATCGCCAACCGCGACCGCGACCGAGATCGCCATGCAGCGCTCGCCGGCGGAGCCGTAGCCCGCGCCGATCAGTGCGTCGGTAGCCTGTTCGAGATCGGCATCGGGCATCACGATCAGATGGTTCTTTGCGCCGCCGAGCGCCTGCACGCGTTTGCCGCGCGCGGTGCCCTGCGCATAGATGTACTCGGCAATCGGTGTCGAGCCGACGAAGGACAGCGCCTCGATGTCGGGATGCGCAATCAGCGCATCGACCGCGACCTTGTCGCCGTGCACGACGTTGAACACGCCATCGGGCAGGCCGGCCTGTTTGAGCAGCTTGGCGAGCAGGATCGAGGCCGACGGATCGCGCTCTGAAGGCTTCAACACAAACGTGTTGCCGCAGGCGAGCGCGATCGGCACCATCCACAACGGCACCA
>VBNZ01000180.1:10842-12844 GCA_005877675.1 Gammaproteobacteria bacterium | reverse complement strand
TGATTCGCGGCTATCGCCGCCATCACGATGCGATTGCGCTGTATCTCGCCGGCGCGGGACTCGCGTTGCTCTGGACAGGCGCATGGGTGTTCGATGCGGAACGTTCGCTCGGACTACACGCTACGCTCGTCACGATCGGCGGCTGCACGCTTGCGCTCGCGCATGTGATCAATCTGCGGCTGACGCACAGCTACGGCGCATGCTGCCCGGCCAAGGCGTAACGCGCCACAGGCTGCGTTGCGATTGTGTAACGGCGGCTGTGCCGCCTAACATCGTACGCTCTGCAATACGCCGCGCCGCATGAACGCACCGCATCACCATCATCATCAGTTCGCGCACGATCATGCGCACGGGCACGCGCATGCGGGCGAGAGTCGATTGCTGTTCGCATTCGCACTCACATTGATCACACTGATAGCGGAGGGCGTCGGCGGCTGGTACGCAGGTTCGCTCGCGCTGCTTGCCGATGCGGGCCATATGCTGGTCGATGCTTTCGCATTGCTGCTCGCTTGGGCCGGCGCGCACTTCGCGCAGCGTCCTGCGGACGACCGGCGCAGTTTCGGTTACGCGCGGCTCGAAGTGCTGGCCGGATACACCAATTCGCTGACGCAGATCGGCATCGGCGTATGGATCATCGTGGAGGCAGCGCTGCGTCTATCCGATCCGCAGCCGATCAAGGCCGGGGTCATGCTGGTGATTGCGCTGATCGGCTTCGGCGTGAACGCGGTATTGCTGCGCCTGCTCGGCGGCCATCACGCGGACGATCTCAACGCCGCGGGCGCACGTCTGCATGTGCTCGGCGATCTGCTCGGTTCGCTCGGCGCGGTGGTTGCGGCGCTCGTCATTCGCAGCCTCAATTGGCTGCCTGCCGATCCGTTGATCTCAATGCTCGTCGCGCTATTGATAGTCGGCAGTGCCTGGAACCTGCTGCGCCGTTCGGCGCATATTCTGCTCGAAGGCACGCCCGAGGGCGTCGACACGGCTGGCGTCGCTGCGGCTGCGCGCCTCGGCGTCGGTGTGCGCGATGTGCATCACGTCCACGTATGGCAACTCGCGGGCGGGCGCCGCCTTGCGACCCTGCACGTGCATCTCGCCGACGGCGCGGATGCACAGCGCAGCCTCGTCTCAGTGCAAAGTATACTTCGCGAACAGTTTCATATCGCGCACGCAACCGTGCAGATCGAACCGGCGGATAGCGAGCGGGCGGGGTGCATGCACGGCGATTGCACCGCGCATCGTCATTGATCCCGCATCGTACGGCGATTTCTACGCGCCGCGCTCGGTTGTCTGCTTGCGTTTTTCCAACCAGGCCTCTGTGCAGATGCGGCCCAGATCGCGCAATTCCTGCAGCACCGCAAGCCGCGTCGTGAGCTGGGTCTTCGCGCTGTAGTCGTCGAGCGAATCGCCGGGCTCGATCACCTGCACGTCAATCGCCTTCAGACGCTGGCCGATCGGAGTCAGCGGAAAATTCTTCGACAGCATGCCCTGCAAGATCTGCAGCGCCTCGAGTTCGCGGATGAAGGTGGTCGAAAAGCCCAGCTCGGTGATGCGCGCGGCGATTTCGCGCGCGGTCGTAGGCGGCAGTGCGCGCTCGATCGGCTGCACCAGCACGCAGAGGATTTCTTCGGCGCTGCAGCGATAGATCAGGGGCTCGAGAGCGGGATTGCCGGCGTAGCCGCCGTCCCAGTGCTGCTCGCCGTCGATCTCGACCGGCGCGAACAGCTGCGGCAGGCAGGTGCTCGCGAGCAGCGCGTCGAGCGTGACGTGTGAGTTTTCGAACAGTTTGAGTCGGCCGTCGCGCACACGCGTCGCAGCGATGAATAGCTTGAACGGCGACTGGGCACGAATACGCTCGAAATCAAATTGCGCCTCGGCGATCGTGCGTACTGGATTGATGCCGAGCGGATTGATTTCCTGCGGTGTGAAGTAACGCGTGAGGCCGAGCAACAGACGCTCGGCAGTCGCGCCGCCGGGTGAGGAGAACGCCCAGCGCATCAAGCTC
>VBNZ01000180.1:0-10804 GCA_005877675.1 Gammaproteobacteria bacterium | reverse complement strand
GCGCCGCTCGAGGTTGCGCTGATCCCGTCGAAACCGATCGAGGGTTCCTCGAGCAGGCGATCCAGCACACCCCAGGTAAACGCACCGTGGGCGCCGCCGCCCTGCAGGGCGAGGCTGATTGTCGAACCATTGCGTGAGTTCGGCATGCCCCGATCTTAACAGTCGAATGCGGCTGTTTCGTGCGACCCAGACAGCCTCGCTAAGGGCAAGTTCACGTTACGCTGCGCGCCGCCGCGCTCGTTTCGCCACGCCACTACTGCTAAACTGCGCGCCCCGATTAGATACCAATTTCAGGAGTTACCAAGATGGGCAGAGGCGACCGCAAGACCAAGAAGGGCAAGATTTCGATCCGCAGCTACGGCAACGCGCGTCCGCACACGGCCGTGAAGAAGGCCACCGGTGCGGTGAAGAAGACCGCTGCTGCAGCCAAGCCTGCGGTGAAGAAAGTGGCGCCGGCGAAGAAGGCCGCGCCGAAGAAAGCCTGATCCATTCACGACCCGGAGCGCCGCATGCAGATCTCGATGTACGAAACCCTGGTTCCTACTTGCAGTCGCATGCTCGGCGCCATGTCGGCGCTGCTCGACAAGGCCGAAGCCTACGCCACGCAGAAGAAGTTCGAGCCGGCCGTGCTGCTCAATTCGCGACTCGCGCCGGACATGTTCCCGCTGACGCGTCAGGTGCAGATCGCCTGCGATATGGCCAAGGGCGCGGCTGCGCGTCTGACCGGCGCGGAAGTGCCTTCGTATCCCGACACTGAGACTACGCTCGCCGAACTCAAGGCGCGCATCGCCAAGACGCTCGCGTTCGTCAACAGCTTCGATGCCGCGAAGTATGCGGGCAGCGAGGATCACGACATCGTGCTCAAAATGCGCACGGGTGAGCAGCGCTTCAAAGGCCTTCCTTACCTGCGCGACTACGTGCTGCCGAATGTGTATTTCCATGTGACGATGGTCTACGCGATCCTGCGCCACAATGGCGTTGATATCGGCAAGATGGATTTTCTCGGCGCACGCTGAGAGGTCTTAAGACGAATCGACATACCAGACGGTGCGCGAAAGCGCCCCGTACAAGGCCATACTGCGTGAGCTGGTTCTGCGATAAGCGTTAAAAGCCGTTGATTTAACACTCTTTTTCGACCCAACCTGTACCACTAGGCGTGTTGTAAAAATTGAGTTATTATCAAAGCACTGTGTGCACGGCCCTTGGTCATTAGTGACCAGCGAATCTAAAGCCCGCGTTGCGCTGGTCCTTCGATCCGCTTCTTGTTCCACTTGAAGGTCTCCTTGCATCCCAGTAAGTCGTCTCGTGTTGCGACGGGACTTGTCTAGATTTACGTGGAGTTTTTATGTCGGATCGTGAGGTTGGTACTGTCAAGTGGTTCAACGACAGCAAGGGTTTCGGTTTCATCAGCCGCGAGAATGGCCCGGACGTGTTTGTGCACTTCCGTGCAATTCAGGGCACCGGTTTCCGCACCCTGCAAGAAGGTCAGAAGGTGAGCTTTAAGGTCGTGCAAGGCCAGAAGGGCCTGCAGGCCGACGAAGTCGCGCCGGCGTAAGACGCTCTTTGAAAACGCATCGGTAGCCGCAGGGCCGCCGATGCGTTTTTTTATTTCCGAATTGTAAACGTTTACATCTTGCGCAAGGCAGCACGCGGGACCGAGCCCGCACCGCACCTTAGAACCGGCCGGCGCGAAAGTCTTCTACCGCCTCGATGATCTGCTGCTGCGTATTCATCACGAATGGGCCGTACTTCGCTACCGGCTCGTTGAGCGGACGCCCCGCGACCAGGATCAATCGCGTTGTGCCGCCACCGATCGCGCTGACCTGCAGCTTGTCGCCGCGCGTGAGCACGCCAAGATCGCCGCGCAGCAATTCGCTCGATGCGCCATCACCGAGTTTCGCCTGGCCTTCGTAGACGTAGGCGAACGCGTTGTGCGACGCCGGTACATCGATATCTGCCATTGCGCCCGCGTCCAGATGCAAATCGAGATATAGCGGATCCGTCGCGATGTTCTCGACCGGCCCGCGCACGCCGCCTTGCTCGCCGACGAGCACCCGCACCTTCACACCCGGGGCAAGCTGCACCTCGGGAATGCGCTCGGGCGCAATGTCCTGATAGCGCGGCGCGGTCATCTTGTCCTTCGCCGGCAGGTTGACCCATAGCTGGAAACCCTGCATCAGACCGGCTTCCTGCTCCGGCATCTCCGAATGCACGATGCCACGGCCCGCGGTCATCCATTGCACGCTGCCGGCGGTGAGCAGGCCGCTATTGCCCTGGTTGTCGCCGTGGCGCATGCGTCCGGCGAGCATGTAAGTCACGGTCTCGAAGCCGCGGTGCGGATGGCTCGGAAAGCCCGCGATGTAATCGCTGCTCGCATCCGAGCGGAACTCGTCGAGCATCAGGAACGGATCGAGCATGTCGAGCGCCGGCTGGCCGATGACGCGCGTGAGCTTGACGCCCGCGCCGTCGCTGGTCGGCATGCCGCGCACGATGCGCAAGACATCGCGATAGCTGCTGCTCGAAACGGGATGGACATTGGCCATACAAACCTCCAATCAGGGAAGGTCCACAATATGGGCACCGTGGCGGCCGTTGCCAATGCGTTGGGCCGGCCTTGAGCGTTCTGTCTGCGGAACGCTCGCCAGCGTAAACTTGACGCATGAACGACGCAGCCAATTCCGCCATTGCACACTTGATCGACGGCCGCCTGCACGATCTGGGTGACGGTTTCAACGTACGCCGAATGCTGCCGCATATCCAGGCACGCCACGTCGGCCCGTTTGTGTTCTTCGATCATATGGGCCCGGTAAGTTTCGCGCCGGGGCGCGGCATCGATGTGCGTCCGCATCCGCATATCGGCCTCGCAACCGTGACTTATCTGTTCGACGGCGCCATTCGCCATCGCGACAGCCTCGGCAGCGTGCAGGACATCCGCCCCGGCGACGTGAACTGGATGACTGCAGGCCGCGGCATCGTGCATTCCGAACGCACGCCCGATGCGGAGCGGGCGGCGGGGCATGCCGTGCACGGCATCCAGATCTGGGTCGCGCTGCCACGGGATGCCGAGGAAATCACGCCGGAGTTTCATCATCATCCGGTGTCGACGTTGCCGGTAGTCGAGCGCGACGGTGTGCACGTGCGTCTTGTCGTCGGCGAGGCGCTGGGGCTGCGTGCGCCGGTGCGGGTGTTCGCGCCGATGTTCTACCTCGCCGCGGAGTTTTCTGCGGGTGGCCGCTTCATCTTGCCGGCCGAATATGCCGAGCGCGCAGTGTATGCGCTCGACGCGGATCTGAGCATTGATGGCGAAACACTCTCCGCCGGCCGCATGGCCGTGCTCGCCGCCGGTCGCGAAGTCGAAATCGCGGCGTCGGCGCCGGCACGTGCGGTATTTTTCGGCGGCGCGCCGCTCGACGGCGAGCGCCACCTGTACTGGAATTTCGTTTCGAGCTCGCGTGCGCGCATCGAGCAGGCAAAGCAGGACTGGATCGCACAGCGCTTCGCGCAGATTCCTGGCGAGACGGAATTTATTCCACTGCCCGCGCAGTAGCTTTACCGATCAACGAAGGCTATCTGACAAGCTCAGGGCGAACCAGCTCGTCAGCGGTATTGCTGATGGCAGTCGTCGCACACTTTGCCGATCTTCTGCACCAGTGGGGCCAGTTCCGCGCACTTTGCCGGCGGCGGCGTTGCCGCGGCGAGTTCGCTGTCGAGGCGCTGCATGAATTCGCGAAATGGCGCCTCGGGGGTCGAGTCCGGGTGCGTCGAAGGCGCGATCTCGGCCGATAGCGCGCGCAGCTGCGCGATCGCGAAGGCCGAGCGGTTCGCATTAATGGTGCTGCATCACATTCATCGCGCCGCGCGCATAAGCGCTGCGCTGCTGCAACGTATTGCTCACGACAGTGGCGCCCATCGCGCCGAGAAACAGGCCTATCAACAACAGGATCAGATTGCGCATCGATGAATTTTATCCGAAGCGGCGGTGTTTCTGCGGTGTGCACTGCAATTGCATTCATCGTGCTGCGCGCATAGATGCCGCGCTGCTGCAACTCGATCGAGTACCGATACGATCCTGGTGCATGCGGGCGGCCGGTATAATTCACGCATGAAAGAACGCTTTGCAGGCATCGACCGGCTTTACGGTGCGGGCGCCGCCGCGCGACTCGCGCGCGCGCACGTGTGCGTGGTCGGCGTGGGCGGCGTCGGCTCGTGGGCGGTAGAGGCGCTGGCGCGCTCGGGCGTCGGTGAACTCACGATCATCGATGCCGACGATGTCTGCGTCTCCAACACCAATCGCCAGCTGCACGCACTCGATGGCGAATATGGCCATCCCAAGGTCGACGTCGTCGCGCGACGCATGCGCGCGATCAATCCCGAGCTGCGTGTGCATGCGATCACGCAATTCCTGACCTCGGCCAATATGTCCGATCTGCTCGGTCGCGAGGAATTGCGCTTGCGCTCGGAAGGTCGCGAAGAGTCGCGACCCTACGACGCGGTGCTCGATGCTTGCGATGCGGTCAAGGTCAAGGTCGAGATGATCGCGTTCTGCAGGCGGCGCAAGATACCGATCGTCGTGTCGGGTTCGGCGGGCGGACGCCTCGACCCTGCGCTCGTCACCGCGCGCGATCTGTCCAAGACCGAGCACGACGCCTTGCTCGCGCTCGTGCGCGCAAAGTTGCGCGACGACTACGGTTGGACGCGCAACCCCAAGCGCTACTTCGGCGTGCAGGCCGTGTTTTCGCGCGAAAACACCAACCGCGAATTCGTGCAGAGCTGGCAGGCCGACGGGACGGTGTGCAAGACGCGCGCGGTCAAACCCGGGGAAGCGCTCAAACTCGACTGCGCCGGTGGCCTCGGCGCGGCGACGCATGTGACCGGCACGTTTGCGTTCGTCGCAGTGTCGCGCGTGTTGCAGAAGCTTTTGGCACGCAGCGGCTGAGGGGCTTCGGCGTCGCAGCGGAAACGCTGCGTCGCATCAAGCGGGACGGCTTAATTACCTTCGTCCCGTTTTGGGCGGAGGGAGCATAACCGATGAATTCGCGTGGTCTCGGCGCCCGCTATGCTGCACGTCACCAAAGACGGAGCGGTCTCCTATTCTCAGTTGCCGAATGCAACCATCGCGGTGGACACGAATACCCCGGATTATTTCGCAGTCGAGCGGAGGCGCGTGTGCTGATCGAGCGATGGCGTCACTTCTACAACGAACAGCGACCGCACAGCGCACATCGCTATCAACCGCCAACACAGGTTCGTCGCAGCTGGCAAGAACCCAGTAATATCGAGACGAGACTCACTGCCTGATTGGCTACAAAAAACGATCTCAGGTCACTTCAGAAATTTCTGCCGCGAGCGTGTTGGCTTGAGGAACTATGACCCCAAGCTCCTTCGGCAGGGTCTTGATAAGTGCCTCTATGCTCGCGCTGATTCTTTCTGCGACATCGAGTTGGCAATACGACTGCCAATGGCTGCTAACAACTCGCCCATCAGACAGAACCGTGTAGTCGACGTCCGTAGTCTCGGCATGCGCAACCAAATTGCGAAAACGGATCACTTCGGCCAGCGACTGATAGGGTTCGGCGCCCCAACTGAACTTCACGCCTTTCGCAGCCGCAATGACGTCAAGTTTCTCCTGCGGCGACAGCTTCTTTTTCAAAGGTTCCCAGTGCGGGAACACCTGCGGTCCGATGTGATTTAGAAACGCTTCTGCTGCCAGCGCTGAGTACAACAGGACATTGAGGCAGTCTACGAAAGTGTCCCGCTCGGAGTTTTGTGCACGCCTGATGGACTTGTGCACCGCCATCAATAGATAGGTGTAGCTGTATGCCCTGTACTTGTGAGACTTGGTGATTCTGGCAGCTTCAGTCATGGGGCTTGTCTACCAAACTCCAGCCCATCGCGCTCATGCAGTTCTGGAAATCAGCTATCCGCATGATATCCGCACCGAGCGCAGCGCCTGAACTCGCGACATCTGCGGTCGCGGTCCCGTTGCAGGTGCCGTATCCGTTGCACTGCGAAGAGACGTTGTAGCCCGTCGGCGGTGGCGGGGTACGCGAGCACTAGCGCCTTGATTGCACAATGCTCTGTCGGAGTAGAAGTCTCGCGCCGTGGCTCCCGGCTTGGTCCAGACTTTCTCAGCGCACGCGGTAAGGAGAAGAACAAACGACGCAACGAGAAGCTGCACTTGTGGCCGCATCTTTGACGTTCCCCTGTTGTTGGATTACCCCGCGCCCGAGGCTATCGCAACAGCCCGGCTTTTTCACCACAAATTTTCGTGAGGGCATCAAAGCTCGGAGTCGCGCACGAGGTTCCCCCGTAGCCCCCTCGAGTCGTGTGCGCCGTGCGGGATGGGTTTTTCTGCGCGATTAGGGCGTGAAGTTTCGCCGCCTGAGTCCGTAGTGGGTCCGCAGGGAAAAGAAAAAGGCCCTGCATCGCTGCAAGGCCTTGTTCTTATTGGCTCCCCGAGACGGACTCGAACCGCCGACCCAGTGATTAACAGTCACTTGCTCTACCGACTGAGCTATCGGGGAATGTAAACGGGAGCCGACTATTTTCGTGGACGCGAGGGATTACGTCAAGCGTCGATAGCTTCGGCGATGCCGAGACCGGCGGCGATGCGCAGGCCCCAGTCCTGTAGCTGGTCGAGCAGGGCCTGCTGACTAGCCGTGACCGCGGCGTCGGCGCGCAGGGTGTCGATCGTGGCGAAGTATTCCTCGAGGCTCAGTGCGCGCGCGTCGGCCGGACGAGTCAGCTTTTGCGTACGGAATGCCTGCCAGCGGGCGGCATCGTCCACGGACAGCGTCTGCGGGTAATTGCGGGCGCGGTAGCGGAACAGCATCTCGGTGTAGCGCGGATCGCTGAAGGCAAACTGGCGCGAGGCGAGTTCGGCGGGGGGCGTGCGGCGCACTTCGCGCAGCAGGCGCTTGTCGGCGTCGGTGGCGAAACCAGAGTACAGCGCAAGATCGGGGTCGGGCGTCTCGCGCGCGTCGCGTGCGACGGCGAAGGCCTGGCGCACTTTTTCGGCGAGCCCCTCGGCTTGCTGAAGCTGCTGGCAGTGCTTGCGGCACAGTTCGACATTGAGGTCGATGCGCAGGGTATCGACACCGCGCAGCGCCGATAATGGTGCGAGTGCGGGCGACTTGTTCGCGTGCACGATCTTGAGCGGGATGCGTTCGATTTCGTCGGGCAGATCGGTGCGCGCGACGAACACGCGATCGGCGATGTCGTCGGCATCGAGTTCGAGCAGCGGGGCGGGATCGACGCTGAGATCGTAGACGATGACGCCGTTGCTCTGCGTCGGATGCGCGGCCAGCGGCAGGATCATCGCGATGCAGCCGTGTTCGGCCGGATAGCGCGAGGATATGTGCAGCACCGGCTCGCGGTGCGCATGGTCGAGCAGCTCGAACGCGCGTTGCTTGCGCCGTAGCGCGAAGTAGAAATCGAACAGACGTGGCTGACGCGCGCGCAGCAGGCGGGCAAGGGCGATCGTCGTTTCGACATCCGAACGCGCGTCGTGCGCCTGCGTGTGTGCGAGGTGATTGGCGGCAGCCAGGTCTTCGAGCCGGAAACTCGCCACGCGCGTGCCGCGCGTCGGATGATCGCGCATCGGCCACTCGATGCCCTGCGGACGCAGTGCGTAGCACATGCGCAAGAGATCGATCAGGTCCCAACGCGAGTTGCCATCCTTCCACTCGCGCTCGTAGGGCTCGTAGAAATTGCGATAGAGCAGGTTGCGCGTGAATTCCTCGTCGAAGCGCATCGAGTTGTAGCCGACCGAACAGGTGCCGGGCTGCGCAAGCTCCTCGTGCACGCGCGCGGCGAATTCCGCTTCGATCAAGCCTTCGCGTTCGGCATATTGCGGCGTGATACCGGTAATGAGGCACGCGGCCGGCTGGGGCAGCACCTCCACGGCGGGCTTGCAGTAGAACGAAACCGGCTCGCCGATCGGTTCGAGTTCGAGCGTCGTGCGCTGTCCCGCGAACTGCGCCGGGCGGTCGCTGCGCGGATCGGTGCCAAAGGTTTCGTAGTCGTGCCAGAAGTAGCTGCCGTTACTCATGCGGGCAGGGTAGTGGATTACGGTGCCGCCGAGTATCGGCGTTTGGCGTCTCGTTTTGTGAGAATTTACCGATGCCGCAGTTGACGGAAAAGCGTTCGACAGGGATAATTATCGGCTCGCTGCGCTGTTCACCGCATGGCGAACGCTTCAAATGCGCCCGTAGCTCAGTTGGATAGAGTACCAGGCTACGAACTTGGTGGTCGGGAGTTCGAATCTCTCCGGGCGCGCCAAACAAAGAAAAACGCCGGCCTCGCGCCGGCGTTTTTTCTTTGTTTCCAGCGGTATTTGCTTGTTCGGTTCCTGGCAAAAGGTAGATCACGAACAGCCATCCGTCGCTGTACACGCAAAGCGGGGCATCACGCCATCGCTTCGTACAACGGCAGCGTCAGAAACTCCGGGTACGCCTTCGACAGCGCCATTTCCTCGAAAATTTTCGCCGCCTGCTCATAGGTTGCGACATCTTCACCGGCTGCGATCACCGTGGCTTTCACCTTGGCCAGTTCCTCCGGAATCAGCCCGCGCACCAGCGCCGCATCGACCTTGCGCCCGTCGTCGAGCCGGCCCTTGTCGCTGATCACCCACTGCCACACCTGCGAGCGCGAAATCTCTGCGGTCGCCGCGTCTTCCATCAGATTGTGGATCGGCACACAGCCATTGCCGGCGAGCCAGCTGCCGAGGTAGTGGATGCCGACATTGATGTTGTTGCGCAGGCCGGCTTCGGTGATCGGCTGCTCGGGCACGAAATTGAGGAAGTCCGACGCCTTGAATTTTTCGTGACGCTGCCTGCCCCATTGATTCGGCTTGTCGCCGAGCACGGCATTGAATTCTTCCATCGCGATCTGGACGAGGCCCGGGTGCGCGATCCAGCCGCCGTCGAAGCCGTCGTTCGCGTCGCGCTTCTTGTCGTGGCGCACGCCGGCGAGCGCCTTCTCGTTCGCCGCCGCGTCGTTCTTGATCGGAATCAACGCGGCCATGCCGCCGATCGCGGGCGCGCCGCGCTTGTGACAGGCCTGCACGAGCGCGAGCGCGTACGCGCGCATGAACGGGACTTCCATATTGATCGCGGCGCGGTTGGCGAGGCAGAAGCCCGGCATGTTCTTGAATTTCTTGATCGCGCTGAAGATGTAATCCCAGCGGCCCGCATTGAGGCCGGCCGAGTGCTCACGCAGTTCGTACAGGATTTCCTCCATCTCGAACGCGGCGAGGATGGTTTCGAGCAGCACCGTCGCCTTGATCGTGCCTTGCGGAATGTCGAGCTCGTCCTGCGCGAGCACGAAGACGTCGTTCCACAGCCGCGCTTCGAGATGGTTTTCCATCTTCGGCAAGTAGTAGAACGGGCCGAACCCGCGCGCAATCTGGTCTTTTGCGTTGTGGAAGAACACCAGCGCGAAATCGAAGATACCGCCGGAGACGCGCTGACCGTCGATGGTCACGTGCTTTTCGTCGAGATGCCAGCCGCGCGGACGGATCTGCAGCGTTGCGATTCTGTCGTTGAGTTTATAGACCTTGCCGGCTTCGTTCGTATAGCTGATCGTGCCGCGTATCGCGTCGTACAGATTCACCTGGCCCTGAATCTGGTTGAACCAGTTCGGGCTGTTGGAATCCTCGAAGTCGGTCATGTACGAATCCGCGCCCGAGTTGAACGCGTTGATGATCATCTTGCGTTCGACCGGCCCGGTGATCTCGACGCGGCGGCATTCGAGCGCCTTGGGGAGCGGGGCGATTTTCCAGTCGCCGTCGCGGATCGCCTTCGTCTCGGGCAGAAAGTCCGGCATCTCGCCTGCATCGATGCGCGCCTGGCGCGCGATGCGCGCTTTCAGCAATTCCTGGCGGCGCGGCTCGAACGTGCGGTGCAATTTGGCGACAAGTGCGAGCGCGTCAGGGGTAAGGATTTCTTCGAATCGCGCGTGCAGCGGCGCGTTGATTGAGACGCCGGGGGGGAAGGTAGGGGCCATGCCGGTTTCTCCTAATACAGAACCTTGGATCGACGCCGATTAATGCCGATCGGGACAGAGTAATTGCTCTAGACAGCGTAGCGGCATTCTTCGCTCGTCATTCCACGTACGCAATCGCTACCCAAGCAATCGCTCCAAGTAGCGGCTTTCTTTGCTCGTCATTCCCGCGAAGGGGGAATCCAGCGCCTTTGCCCTTTTTTTCATGCCAAGGTATCAACGGCAAAAGGCACTGGATTCCCGCCAAGAGCGCGCGGGAATGACGAGCAAGGGTAACGCATTGATCAAATTACATACTGATCCACGTACGCAATCGCTCTCCAAGCAATCGCTCCAAGCAATCGCTCCAAGTAGGCGCTCCAAGCAATCGCTCCAAGCAATCGCTCCAAATAATCGCTCCAAGTAGCGGCTTTCTTCGCTCGTCATTCCCGCGAAGGCGGGAATCCAGCGACTTTGCCCTTTGTCATGTAAAGGGATCAGCGGAAAAAGGCACTGGATTCCCGCCAAAAGCGCGCGGGAATGACGAGCAAGAGAGTCAGATTACGTACAAGTCCACGTATTCATTGACCGCCATCGCCTCGAGCTTCTTCTGGTTGAGCGAGATGTCGAGAATGGTCTTCTGCTGCTTGGTCGGGAAGCGGCGCGCGAGGTTGGTCTTGAACTTCTCGACCAGCACCGGAATGCCTTCCTTGCGCCGACGCTTGTGGCCGATCGGATATTCGACCACGATTTCCTTGAGCTTTTTACCGTCGTTGAATTCGACCGTCAGCGCATTGGCAATGCTGCGCTTGTCCGGATCGTG
>VBNZ01000179.1:3229-10648 GCA_005877675.1 Gammaproteobacteria bacterium | reverse complement strand
TGTTCTGGTACACCTATCTCGAAGATGGCACGCCTCAGTGGTACCAGGCGCAGGCCGCCGCACCCGATGCGAATTCGGGATGGTGGCGGGCACCGCTGTATCGGGCCGCATGGGACGGCAGCAAAGCGCATCTTACTCAAGTGGGAAACGTCACTCTGGCACCGATTGCTACGAACGAATTTATGTTTACTTGGAGCCTTGAGGGTCAGTCGGGCAGCGAAAGATTCGTTCAACTTGCGCGCACCGGCGATTGCCCGAACTTCAACGGCGCGATGACGAACTTCACCGGTGCCTGGTACGCCCCGACATTGTCCGGTTATGGCATGGATGTGCTTTCGCTACCCGAGCAGCAGTTCGACGTCTTCTATTTTTACGACGATCTTGGGCTGGCGCGCTGGGGCGTCGGCAGCTCGCTGCCGTTTGCTGCAAGCAGCACGCTGACGTTCAATCAAAACACAGGCTTCTGCCCAAGTTGCGCATACGCGCCGGTGACGAAGCAGCCTTTGGGCACGATCAATGTCGACTATGCCAGCGCGACGGGTGGCAATTTCTCGACCAATCTGGTGCTGCAGCCGCCGCTTAGCGGCAGCTGGGTGACGAACAAGCCGATGGTTCGCCTGACGGGCTCGCCGGCCTGCACGCAGTGAGCGGTTAAGCCGACAGTAGCGGCAGGCGCGCGTCGATCAACGCATCGGCGCGCGCGAGGTCGATGTCGTCGACGCCGGTTTTACCGGTGATAAGTTCGCGCAGGATCTGCGCCTGGACGTTGCCGCGCTCGAACGCAGTCGCGTAGGGCAGGCGCGAGAACGTGACCATCCAGTAGCGCGGCACGAAGCGGCCGGGATGGCGTGCGGCGAGTACGCGTTCGAGCGCACGCATCAGCAGGAAATCGGCGTCGTCGACGCGGTCGCGCATCTCGATGTAATTCTCCAGCGCCATTGCGGCGATCGCATCGGCGTTGGGCTTGCGGCGGTGTTCGAATTCGGCGAAGACCTGCTGCCGCTTCGGCGCGTCCGAAAGATCGAGCGCTGTGCTGGAAGATGACCCAAGCAACTCGGCCAATTCCACCGCATCCTCGAAACCGCAGTTCATGCCTTGGCCGTGGAACGGCACGATCGCATGTGCCGCATCGCCAATGAGCAGCGCGCGTCCATCAAGATGCCACCGATCGAGATAGAGCGTGCCGAGCAGGCCGGTCGGGTTGCGCTCGAAGGCGGTTGCGAGATCGGGGATCAGCGCGAGCGCATCGGCGAAGTCGCGCGCGAATAGCGCGTGCGCGTCCGCGCCCGTGCGCACGCGTGCGAAGCTCGGGTCGCCCTCATTCGGCAGGAACAGCGTGACGGTGAAGCTGCCTTCCGCGTTCGGCAGCGCAATGCACATGTAGTTGCCGCGCGGCCAGATGTGCAGGGCGTTCGGCTCCATCGCGAAGTGTGCGTTGCCCTCTCCTTCGATCGCTGGCGAGCGGGGGAGAGGGTGCAGGGCGAGGGGGCGCTCTTGATCTGCCTGCGGCTCAAGTGCCCCCCTCACCCCAGCCCTCTCCCCCGACGGTGAAACTGTCGAGAGAGAGGGAGTTGACGGTGCGGCAGGGATTTCCAGTTCCTTGTAGGCGTGGTCGAGCGGCTCGAAGCGCTCGCCGAGATCGTGATGCTTGCTCATCGCCGCACGCAGTGCCGAGCCCGCGCCGTCGGCGCCGATGACGCAAAGTGCAGAATGGGAAAATGTTGCATTGGAGCGCGCATCGTCGCGCGCATCGTCGCGAAAGTGCAGCGTCGATGGCGCGTCGGCGGTGACGCCCCATTCAACCGTTTCAAGGCGCCGATCGAAGTGGATATGCGCGCCCGCAGCCTCGGCTGCGTCGAGCAGCGCGATATTGAGCGCGCCGCGGTTGATCGACCAGATCACTTCCGAATCGTCGCGGCCATAGCGCTGCAGATTCGTATGGCCTTCGATGTCGTGCACCATGCGCCCGCGCATCATCACGGCGAGCGGGCGCAGCGTTTCAGCCAGTCCGGCAAGGCGCAGTCCGTGCCAGCCACGCTCGGCCAGGGCGAGATTGATCGAGCGCCCGCCGAGGAATCCTGATTTGCGTGGATCGGGCCGGCGTTCGAACAGTTCGACCGCGAATCCGCGTTGCGCCAGCAGGGTGCCGAGTAGCGCGCCGACGAGGCCGGCGCCGACGATTGTGATTCTTTTTTCCATCTGCAGCGCTTGCCCGGGAACTATTCAGGCCTCAGAGTGTAATTAATGCAGTGTGCGCGATGTTGGATGCTTGGGGGGACATCGCGCTCTTTCTCTGATGGATAGAAGGAGCCCCCATGCTGTTTGCTTTCGTACTCGGAATCTGGATCGCTTCCAGTCTTGCAGCAATGTGGCTTTATTCGCGCATGCGCGGCAAATTGTAGGGCGCGATTCGCAATGTCGAATCGCGCCGCCGCTTACACCGGTGCGACGCGCAACTGCGCGCTGTCCCAGCCCGCCTTCGGCGCAAAGCGCGGGCCATACTTTGCAGCGAGTGCGTCGAGCTGGGCCTTGATCCTGTCCGCGCCTTCGCTGCGTATGTATTGGATCGGGCCGCCGCGGAACGGCGCAAAACCGGTGCCGAAAATCACCCCGGCATCGAGCAGGTCGGCATCGTCGACCACGCCGTCATGCAGGCACGCCACGGACTCGTTGAGCATCGGTCCGACCATACGGTCGGTGATGTCTTCCGGCGGCTGGTAGTTCGGGTCGATCTCGGGTTTGACCGGCTTGCCATTCTCCCATTTGTACAGACCTTCGCCGGTCTTCTTGCCTTTCTTGCCATCGGCGATCAATGCGTCGAGACCATCGGGAATTTCTAGGCCGAGATAGTCGCCGACTTCCTTGCCGACCGAGACGCACACGTCGAGCCCGACGGTGTCCGCAAGTTCGATCGGTCCCATCGGCATACCAAACTTCTTCGCCGCCTTGTCGAGCACCGGCCCGGGAATGCCTTCTTTGTGCATGCGCAGCGATTCGAGCAGGTAGGGCATCAGGATGCGGTTGACGAGAAAACCCGGCGTGCCCTTCACCGGCACCGGCAGCTTGTCGATCTTTTTGCAGAACGCGAGTGCGCGCGCCTCGTTCGCCGGATCGAGATGATCCTGACGCACGATTTCGACCAGGGGCATCTGCGCGACGGGATTGAAATAGTGCAGGCCGAGAAAACGCCCCTGCGCATTGACCGCCCGGCGCAGCTCGTCGAGCGGGATGCTCGAGGTGTTGGTCGCGAGCAGCGCGTTCGGTTTCATCTGCGCTTCGGTGCTGCGATATAGCGCTTCCTTCGCATCCTTGTTCTCGAAGATCGCCTCGATCACGAGATCGGCATCGGCGATACCTTGGCCGTCGACGTCGGCCTTCAACTTCGCCGCGACCGGCGCGATCGCTTCCGGCGTCTTGAGCTTCTTCGCGAACAGATCCTGCGCCCGGTCGAGCGCGGGCTGGATGTATTTCATCTCGCGGTCCTGCAGCGTGACGTCGAAACCGCGCAGCGCACACCACGCCGCGATGTCGCCGCCCATCACGCCGGCGCCGACGACATGCACCTTCGCAATACCGGAATCGCCGCCGCCCATCTTCTTCAGCCGGTCCTGCAGGAAAAACACGCGCACCAGGTTGTGACAGGTCGGCGTGGTCGCGAGTTTGGCCACCGCGCGCGCCTCGAGCTTGAGGCGTTGCGTGATGCTCGATCCACCGCGGCGCCAGACTTCGATCAGCGCAAACGGCGCGGGGTATTGATCCTTGCGTACCTTCGCGGCGGTCTGCTTGAGCATGACCGGCGCGAGGATCTGCCGCACCGGCCAGATATTCGTTGCCCAGGCCTTCGCGCGCTGGGCGATCGGGCGCGCGGGCGGATGCGCGATCAATTCTTTGGCCGCGGCAACCAGCAGCTCGGGCGAGGTGAGCTGGTCTACCACGCCGAGCGATTTGGCGTTCTCAGCCGACAGCGCACGTCCGGTCATCATCAATGGCAGCGCATCGGTCGCCCCGATCAGCCGCGGCAGGCGCGCGGTGCCGCCCCAGCCCGGCATGATGCCGAGCATGACTTCGGGCAGGCCGATCTTTGTTTTCGGGTCGCGCGAGGCGATGCGATAGCGGCAGGCGAGCGACAGTTCGGTACCGCCGCCCATGCAGAAACCGTGGATCGCCGCGACCGTCGGACACCTGAGCCGCGCGAGGTTCTGGAAGACTCGCTGGCCGTTTTCGATGCTCGCCAGCACGCGGCCCTGTTTCTCGAACTGCTCGAATTCGCGGATATCGGCGCCGGCGACGAAGCCGTCGGGTTTGCCCGAGCGGATCACCACGCCTTTCGGCGGTTCGATCGCGAGGCGTTCGACGATCTGCTCGAGCTCCTCGATCACGTCGCGGTTGAAGGTGTTGACCGACATATCGGCGCGGTCGAAAGTCAGTACCACGATGCCGTCGGCGCCGAGATCGGTTTTCCAGTGATTGAAGCGCAGGCCTTCGAACATGGCGGAACTCCCAGATTGACGCGGCAGATCGAGGATCATCGCAAAAAACCGACCTATAATCGATCCGGCGTCCCGGCGCACCCGCCGATCGCGCTCAAGGTCTTCCGCTTGAGTTAGGGGGAGCGAACCTACATAAGTTCGGTATGCCTACTGCGGAACTATTCTCATGACCCACGGTCTTGCATTGGAGCTTGATCAGGTCGCAAGTGAAGGGAGTTCAGCCCGGATGGGCAATGTGGATTCGGATCAAGCCCTGGTAGAACGGGTACAGAAAGGAGACAAGCGCGCTTTCGACCTGCTGATACGCAAGTACCAGCACAAGATCGTCAGCGTCATTTCGCGCTATGTCTCCGACTGGAGCGAATGCCAGGACGTCGCGCAGGAAGCCTTTATTCGCGCCTACCGCGCGATCGGCAACTTTCGCGGCGACAGCCAGTTTTATACCTGGATCTACAAGATCGCGATCAATACGGCGAAAAACCATCTGGTTTCGATGGGACGCCGTCCACCCAAGGACGATATCGCGGTCGACGATGCCGTGCTGCTCGACGGCGGCGCCTGGCTGACGGAACGCGCCACCCCCGAGCACGAACTTTTGCGTCAGGAAATTGAACAAACGGTCTTCGATACGGTCGAACAACTGCCGGAAGAACTGAAAACTGCAATCACGCTGCGCGAGGTGGATGGATTGAGCTACGAAGAAATCGCCGAGAAGATGGGTTGCCCGATCGGTACGGTGCGTTCGCGCATCTTCCGCGCGCGCGACGCGATCGACGCGAAACTTCGTCCGCTCCTGTCCGAGTCGCAAGGTTACGACCATGAGTGAACAGGTCATCAAAAATATGGATGAGATGAGCGAACAGCTGTCAGCACTGATTGACGGCGAATTGTCGCGCGACCAGGTGCGCTTTCTGCTGCGTTCGGTCGAGGCGGAATCGGATTTCGCACGGCGCTGGTCCCGCTATCAGTTGATCAGCGCGACGCTCAAGCGCGAATTCGTCGCGTTGCCGCTCGGCCGCGATTTCAGCGCCGCTGTGTGGGCCAAGCTCGATGCACAGTCCGGCGCTGCTTCGGCGCCGCGCGCCTACACTGCGTTGCGCTGGCTTGGCGGTGGCGCGATTGCCGCGGCGGTTGCGGTGGTCGCGCTGGTCGTATCGCGCCCGGCCGATCATGCGGAACAGGGCGGCGCGGCGATGCTGGCGCAGCAGGTTGCGCCGGCCGCGGTCCAGCCCGCGTTGCAGCCAAACCGTGCTTATCTACCGCTGGCCCCGACCAACTCATCGCCGCTCGCCGGATTCGACGCGAACAAGGTGATGCAGGCGAGCTTCGACTCGGTGCTGCCGAGCCTGTACGCGCCGAACGGCCAGCTGCTGTCGCGCAACTATCTTGGCGATGGCGCAGCGCCGTACGTGTTGCGCATCCAGTCCACCGGCACTGCGGCCGCGCCTGTTTTCGGGCCGCTGCGGCCGACATCGACGCAACCCAATCCCGTGTCGACGCAGCCGTGAGTGCTGCGTTACACATCTCCCATAAAACCAAGAGCACATCATCCGCGTCCGCGGTCCCCGTCGCGGCGCAACCACTGTAGATCCACAGGTATAGTCATGCACAAAGTACACAAAGTCGCCATATTTGCGCCCGCTTTGCTCGCGGCGCTCGCGTTCGCCGCTCCCGCTGCGTATGCCGATTTGCCCGACTTCACCCAACTCGTAGAGAAGAACGGCCCATCGGTAGTCAATGTCACCGCCTCGCACGGCGACGGTGCGAGCAATCACGACGATGCCGCCGATGAAGAGGACGGCGCGGATGGCGGCGATCAGCAGATGCCAGACATCCTGCGCCGCTTCTTCGGTCCGGGCGGTCCGGGGGCAGGCGGCGGCCATCCGCGCGGTTTTGGCGAGTCGCTCGGCTCGGGCTTTATCATTTCGAACGACGGCTACGTGCTGACCAACAATCATGTCGTCGCAGGCTCGGAAAAGGTCGTCGTACGCCTGTCCGACCGGCGCGAACTCGACGCGAAAGTCGTCGGCACCGACGAGAAGTCCGACGTCGCGCTGCTCAAGGTCAATGCGACCGGCCTGCCAGCGGTGACGATCGGCGATTCATCCAAGCTCAAACCCGGCCAGTGGGTCGTCGCGATCGGCTCGCCGTTCGCGATGGATCACTCGGTCACCCACGGTGTCGTCAGCTATGTCGGCCGCGCGAACCGCACCGAAACCTATGTGCCGTTCATCCAGACCGACGTGCCGATCAATCGCGGCAATTCCGGCGGCCCGCTGTTCAATCTCGACGGCCAGGTCGTCGGCATCAACTCGCAGATCTATTCGAACTCGGGCGGTTACATGGGCGTGTCGTTTGCCGTGCCGATCAACATGGCGATGAACACGGAACGTGTCGCGCGACATGGCGCATTCGCTCCAGCTGCCGCAGGTCAGCGGTGCGCTGGTTGCGCAGATCAGTACGGGCAGCGGTGCGGAGAAAGCCGGTGTGCAGGTGCAGGATGTGATTCTGGCTTACAACGGCAAGACCATCGACGATTCTTCCGAACTGCCGATGCTGGTCGGTGCGAGCAAGCCTGGCAGCCAGGCGGAATTGAAGGTGTTTCGCGACGGCAAGACACTGACCTTGCCGGTCAAGGTCGGCGAGCTGGCATCGGAGAAAGCCAAGGCGATGCCGGCGAGTCTCGAGAGTGGCACGAGCACGCACAAGCGTAATCCGCTCGGCCTCGCGATAGAGGACGTTACGCCCGCGGAGCGCAAGGAACTCGGCTTGACCGGATTGAGTGGCGTCGTTGTCGCGCAAGCCGGCGGCGCTGCGCGCCGCGCGGGGCTGCAGTCGGGCGACATCGTGCTGCAGGTCGGCCGCGCGCCGGTCAAGTCGGTGGCGGATTTCAACACGGCAATCAAAGACATCAAACCCGGCGATGTGG
>VBNZ01000179.1:1529-3019 GCA_005877675.1 Gammaproteobacteria bacterium | reverse complement strand
CGTTTTGCCAATAACGGCCCGCGTTTACGCCCGGCCGATTCGACTTTTTATAGCATGGAACTGATTCGCAATTTCTCCATCATCGCGCATGTGGATCACGGCAAGTCCACGCTCGCCGACCGCATTATCCAGATCTGCGGCGGCCTGCAGGAGCGCGAGATGGAGGCGCAGGTGCTCGACTCCAATCCGATCGAGCGCGAGCGCGGCATCACGATCAAGGCGCAGTCGGTGTCGCTGCCGTATAAGGCGCGCGACGGCAAGATTTACCAATTCAATTTTATCGACACGCCCGGCCACGTGGACTTCAGCTACGAAGTCAGCCGCTCGCTCTCGGCCTGCGAGGGCGCCCTGCTCGTGGTCGATGCCGCGCAAGGCGTCGAGGCACAGTCGGTCGCAAACTGCTACACCGCGGTCGAACTCGGCCTCGAGGTCGTGCCGGTGCTCAACAAGATCGACCTGCCGACCGCCGACATCGACAAGGTCAAGGAAGAAATCGAAGCCGTGATCGGCATTGACGCGACCAATGCGATTGCGATCAGCGCCAAGACCGGCCTCAACGTGGTCGAAGTGCTCGAGGCGATCGTCGCGCGCATTCCGCCGCCGAAACCACGCGACACGGACCGCCTGCAAGCGCTGATCATCGACTCCTGGTTCGACAATTACCTCGGCGTCGTTTCGCTCGTGCGCGTGATGCAGGGCGAGATCCGGCCGCGCGACAAGCTGCTCGTGATGTCGACCGGGCGCAGCCACGATGTCGATTCGGTTGGCGTATTCACGCCAAAACGCCTGCCGAAGGACGCGCTGCGTGCAGGCGAAGTCGGCTGGGTCTGCGCGTCGATCAAGGACGTGCACGGCGCACCGGTCGGCGATACGCTGACCCAGGCAGGCAAGCCGGCCGACAAGCCGCTGCCCGGATTCAAGGAAATGCAGCCGCGCGTGTTCGCGGGTCTGTTTCCGGTCGCGGCCGACGACTATCCGAACCTGCGCGAGGCGCTCGAAAAGCTCAAGCTCAACGATGCCGCGCTCACGTTTGAGCCAGAAAGTTCTGAGGCGATGGGCTTCGGCTTCCGCTGCGGCTTCCTCGGCCTGCTGCATATGGAGATCATCCAGGAGCGGCTCGAGCGCGAATACGACCTCGATCTCGTCACCACTGCGCCGACGGTGATTTACGAGGTGCTGAAAACGGACGGCAGCGTGATGCCGCTGGACAACCCAGCCAAGATGCCGCCCTCGCAGTACATCGAGGAAATACGCGAACCGATCATCGTCGCGAACATCCTCACGCCGCCCGAGCATATAGGCAACGTGATCAAGCTATGCGAGGAAAAGCGCGGTGTGCAGCGTGCGATCCACTACATGGCGAGCCAGGTGCAGATCAGTTACGAGTTGCCGCTGGCCGAGGTCGTGCTCGATTTCTTCGACAAGCTCAAATCCGTATCGCGCGGCTACGCTTCGATGGAATACCATTTCGAGCGCTTCCAGGCCGGTCC
>VBNZ01000179.1:0-1445 GCA_005877675.1 Gammaproteobacteria bacterium | reverse complement strand
GGTCGAGAAGATGAAAGAGTTGATTCCGCGCCAACAGTTCGATATCGCAATTCAGGCGGCCATCGGCTCGCAGGTCATTGCGCGCTCGAGCGTGAAGGCGTTGCGCAAGAATGTGTTGGCAAAATGCTACGGTGGCGACGTCTCGCGCAAGCGCAAGCTGCTGGAGAAGCAGAAGGAAGGCAAAAAGCGCATGAAGCAGGTCGGCAATGTCGACATTCCGCAGGAAGCGTTCCTTGCCGTGTTGCAGATGGATAAATAGCCATTGCTGGTCATTCCCGCGAAGGCAGGAATCCAGCGGCTTTGATCTTGAATCTGCGTAAGGATTAGAGCGAGAGGCACTGGATTGACCGGCTCCGCTGTTGTGCAGCGTTTCCGCTTTCGCGGGAATGACAGAATCTGAAAGTTGAAGGAACTCCTGATGGATTTCGATTTCGCACTGTTGCTAGTCGTCCTCACTGCCGTGACCGGCGTGATCTGGGCATTCGACCGCCTGTTTCTGATCGGCGGGCGCAAGTCGCGTGCGGCCGCACTCGACGCGATCGCAGGCAGCGAAGCGGAGCGCGAACAACGCATCAACGAAGCGCTGCGCGAGCCGGTAATGGTCGAATATGCGCGCTCATTCTTCCCGGTCATCCTGATCGTGTTGCTGTTCCGCTCATTCCTCGCCGAGCCGTTCAAGATTCCATCGGGATCGATGATGCCGACTCTGCTTGTCGGCGACTTCATCCTGGTCAACAAGTTCGCCTATGGTCTGCGCGTGCCCGTGCTCAACACCAAGTTCATCGCGACCGGCGAGCCCAAGCGTGGCGACGTGTTTGTGTTCATCTACCCGGGTTACAAATGCCAGGTAAATGGTCGCGACGTGCGCAGTATGAAGTCCTGCGGCCAGCCCTACGTGCCGATGAGCAAAACCAATTACATCAAGCGCGTCATCGGACTGCCGGGCGACACCATCACCTATCACAACAAGGTGCTGACGGTGAACGGCGAAGCCGTGCCGCAGACTTATGTTGGGCCGTTCGTCGGTTCGGGCAACGAAGGCCGGCGCATGGCCGGTGCCAACGTCAAGATGGAGTCTCTGCCGGGCGCCGAGCACCAGATGCTCAATGCTGCTTCCTGGTCGGGCGAAGAGGGCGAATGGCAGGTGCCCGCTGGACAGTATTTCGCGATGGGGGATAATCGCGACAATAGCGAGGACAGCCGCTATTGGGGTTTTGTTCCAGAAGAGAATCTGGTCGGTCGCGCTTTTGCGATCTGGCTGAACTGGGACGACGGCATCGATTTCAAGCGATTGGGCACTTTGATCAAATAGAGGATCGTCATGCGTACTCGCCACAAGCAGAAAGGTCTGACCCTGATCAGCATGGTCATCGTGATGTGTGTGGTCGGTTTCTTCGCCTACGCGGCGATGAAGCTGATTCCCGCTTACACCGAATATTTCGGTG
>VBNZ01000178.1:11475-18768 GCA_005877675.1 Gammaproteobacteria bacterium | reverse complement strand
ACGTCGACGCGCTGCTCGCGTTGCTGAAAAAACTGGAAAGTGGAGAAATACACATTGTTGCAAAAGACCTGACCGCGCCCTCGCCGCTCGCGGCCGAAATTCTCAATGCGCGGCCGTACTCCTTCCTCGATGACGCCCCGCTCGAAGAGCGCCGCACGCAGGCAGTGCAGAGCCGGCGCTGGGGCGACATCGACACAACCGATGACTTCGCGCAGCTCGATGCCGAGGCCATCGACGGCGTGCGCGAGGAGGCCTGGCCCGAAGCGCGCGATGCCGACGAGCTGCACGATGCGCTGATGGGCCTGGGCTATCTGAGCGATGCCGACGTGCAGCGCAATCCGCTTTGGCGAGGTTTATTCGAGCAACTCATTGCGCAACGGCGCGCGACGAGACTAGCCCTCTTCCCCGATAGCTTCTGGATCGGGGGAGAGGGTTGGGTGAGGGGGCGCGCCTTGCCTTCAACGACTATCCAGCAGGATCCAGAGCCCCCCTCACCCGCCCCTCTCCCCCAGCAAAATCCGCTGGAGGAGAGAGCATTCGCATGGATCGCTGCCGAACGAATTCCGCAGTTCACCGCGATTTATCCCGACGCGACGTTCGATCCACCCATCGCTGCGCCAGAGGAATACGCAGCGATCGCATGGAGTGCGCAGTCCGCGCTGGTCGATGTCCTGCGCGCACGCATGACCGGACTCGGTCCGACCACGGCCACGGCGCTCGCCGGTGATCTGCAACTGCCGTCGTCCGATATCGGCCTCGCGCTGGTCGCGTTGGAGCGCGAAGGCTTCGTGTTGCGCGGGCGCTTTACGCCCGACGCGCACGAAGAAGAGTGGTGCGAAAGGCACTTGCTCGCACGCATTCACCGCTACACGATCAAACGTCTGCGCCGCGAGATCGAGCCGGTCGAGGCGCGCGACTTCATGCGCTTCCTGTTCGAGTGGCAACGCGCGGCGCCGGGTGCGCAGGTGAGCGGACCCGATGCGCTTGTTGCCGTGCTCGCGCAGCTCGAAGGCTTCGAAGCGCCTGCGGCGGCATGGGAAAGCGAAATTTTGCCGGCGCGCGTGGCTGGTTATGAAATTTCCTGGCTCGACGATCTCTGCCTTGCCGGGCGCATCGTGTGGACGCGCCTGCGCGAGCCCGCGCGCGCGCGCGAAGACATCGATGCCTCACGCCCGCGCACGAGTTCAGGCCCCGTGCGCGCGACGCCGATCGTGCTGCTGCAGCGGCGCAATATGCGCACGTGGAACGAACTCGGCGGCGACCCCGCGAACGTGCCTGTGCTGTCCTCGCGCGCGCAGGCGGTCGCCGATGTGCTACGCGAACATGGCGCCTCGTTCTTCGACGAGCTGCTCGCAGCGACGCGTCTATTGCACACTGAGCTTGAAGACGCGCTGGCCGAGCTCGTCGCTGCGGGCCTTATCAATTCCGACAGTTTCGCCGGCCTGCGCGCATTGCTGGTGCCGCCGTCGCGCCGGCCGACACCGAATCGCCGGCGCGGACGGCGCACCGCGTTGCTCGGTATAGCCGATGCGGGCCGCTGGTCGCTGCTGCGGCGCGCAGCGCCGGACACCGATGCAAAAAAGGATAAAAATCTACAAAAACACAACGCGGAAACGATCGAGCACATCGTACGCACGCTGCTCAAGCGCTATGGCGTGATCTGCTGGCGCCTGCTCGCGCGCGAAGCGCCGTGGCTGCCGCCGTGGCGCGAACTCCTGCGCTGCTGCCATCGCCTCGAAGCGCGCGGCGAAATCCGCGGCGGACGCTTCATCGCCGGACTCACCGGCGAACAGTTCGCCTTGCCTGAGGCGATCGCGCCACTGCGCAGTGTTCGCGCGAAACCGCGCGATGGCACGCTGGTCGGCGTCTGCGGTGCCGATCCGCTCAACCTCGTCGGCCATCTTGTCGCCGGCGCGAAATTGCCGACGCTGACGAATGCGCGCGTGCTGTTTCGTGACGGCGCACCGATCGCCACACTGGTCGCCGGCGAATTCGCCGCGCTCGAACCGATGGACGAGGCCGCGGCGTGGGTGGCAAAAACCCGTCTGCTGCGCGGCGAACCTGCCCTAGTTGAAGCACAAGAACATCTGGCGACGGACGCATAGTCATTCGGCAGCAAATTCTTTCTACAATCGCGGTATGCCGACCCAGCCGACTTTTGACCGTGTCCTGAAGATCAGCGCCTTCGACGGCGATTCGCGCGCCGCGCTGATCGCGCTGCATACGCATTTCGACGTGGACTTTCCCGCATGCTCGCTCGCGTTGCTGTTCGTGCGCGAAGGAGAATGCGGACGCTGCCGCCTTGCCGGCCTGATCGGTCCGGATGGCACTGAACATGTGGCCAATCTCGATCCTCTCGATGAGCGCGGCCAGTTGCCCCTGTTCGACGATGCGCTCGCCGCACGCCTCGTCGCAGGCGCGCAGGCAAGCGCGCATGCGGTGCCGCCGAGCGAACGCGGCCTCCCGCTCGCACAGGCGCTGTTCGCGCCAGCCTCGGTGCTGGCGATCCCGCTGGCGAACGCCGGCAAGCTCACGCACTGGCTGGTGTTCGGTTCGACGCTGGCGCAGCGCTTCGCGCACGTCGACGCGGAACGCATGATGCTGCACGTAAACCTCGCCGCGAGTCTGATCGTGCGTCCAATCGCGTTGCGCGAGCTGACCGCAGAGACTGAGCGCCAGCGCGAAGAGATCGAGGGTCTCGCCGATATCCAGAAACTGCTGCTACCTGACAATCCGCGCATCGCCGGACTCGACCACGCGACGCATTGGCAACCCGCCGCGACCGCCGCGGGCGATTATTATGAGTTGAGCAATCTGACGCCGTTCGCGCCCGCGGACTTCGCGCCGGACGGCAACGATGTCTGGGGTCTGCTCGTCGGCGACGTCTCCGGTCACGGCGTGGCGGCGGCGGCCGAAGCGGTGCAGTTCGATGCGATCCTGCGCACGTACCGCGGCGGCGATGGAGAGCCGCCTGCAGCTGCGGTCAGCTATACCAACCGCTACTTCTTCTCGCGCCGCAATCGCGGGCATTTCATGACGCTGTTCGCGATGTACTACCGCCCGGATCTGCGCGCGTTGAGCTTTCTTTCCGCCGGGCATCCGCCGCTGCTGCACCGGCGCGGCAACAATGTGACCGTGCTCGGAGAAGGCGACCAGATTCCGCTCGGCGTATTGCGTGACTACGAATATCGCAACAATGTATACAATGTGCAAAATGGCGATTTGTTCGTGCTCTACACCGACGGCATCGTCGAAGCGCGCGACGCACGCGGGCGCGAGTTCGGCATCGAACGCTTGCGCGAGCTGGTCGCGACTACACCGATTGAGTCCGCGCAAGCACTATGCGCGAAGCTGGTCGACGCGCTGCGCGCGCACCAGGGCGGCGCCATCGGGACGGACGACCAGACATTGCTGGTATTGCGTATCGCGCACTGATCCCTGGAATTTCAGCGCGCCGCTGCCTTGCCCCCCGCCGCCGCCTTCTGCGTACCACCACGCGCCGGCGTTACGGGCGCCCGGGGAATGGCCGATACTTTGGCGATGACGGGCTTGTCCCAACTGCCGGTCACCTTGTAGTCGGCGCGCGTCACGGCATTGAGCGGGGCCTTCAAGATACCGCCGAGTACTGCGCCCGCAGCGGCGCCGACCGGGCCGCCGATCAGCGCGCCGCCGATCATCAGCGTGCCGCCGACATGCGGCGTTACCTCGACGATCTGGTCCCAGTCGCGCGTCTTCAGGCCCATGCTGCCCTTGAGGCGCATGTCCGCCGTGGGACTCCTTACTTCGAGATTCTCGGTGTAGGCATAGCCGTCGGTGAGCGTGAACGTGCCGACGATCGAATCGAACGAATAGCCCTTGTTGAACAGGTCGCCGAAATCGAAGCAGACCCGCAATGCGCCCGGCGCCGAGCTCGATATCGGGAATGCGCCCCTCGGCGATGTTCACGCGCAGCGCGCCGCCGTTGATCTTGTTGATTGCGAAATTCGACGGCGTGCCGGCCCAGCTCGCGTCGATGTGCGCGACGATGCGTCCGCCGTCGACCACGCCGGCATAGCCGAGCGCGTCGAGCATCTTGCCGAGGTCTTGCGCCGACAGATCGATGCCGAAGGTCGAGCGGTGATATTTGCCCTCGCGTAGCGTCCATTCGCCGTGCGCGCGCATGTCGATATTGTTCGAGTGCGAGGTGATCTGATCGAAGTGCATGCCGTTGAGGATCGGCACGCTCTCGACCGTTGCCGCGCCGTACACGGCCTTGCCGAGATGGAAATCGGCGATGCGCACATGCAGCGGCGGCACATTGGCTGGATTGAGCGGCGACTGCGTGTCGTCCGGCGCCGCAGCGCCAGGTTCTGGCTCGGGCGCGGCCGGCAAATACAGGCGCTTCAAGTCGGCGCTGACGCCGCGCTGGCGCAGATCTTTGCGCGGCACATTGACGCTGCCGGCGATGTTGGCGCCATCGAACACGACCTCGATCGCATCCGGACCCGGCACGAGCTGGACTTCGCCTTCACCGAACGAGCGCTCCCAGGCCAGCAACGCCGGTGAACGCAGCGCGACGCGCTCGATCAGATTGCTATCGCCGCCACTGGTACCGGTCGAGGCAAAATCGGTCCAGCCGGAAAGATCGATCTCGGACGTGACGCCGCCGACCACGATACCCGACTTCGGCAGCGCCGACGCGGGCGCCGTCGCACCGCCGCCGAAATCGACGAGGCCGACGAACGGCGCCGCCGGGGCGGGCAGGCGCCCGCGCATTCGTAGCAGATCGCCGAGGCGCAGATCCATGTCCGCTCCAATAAACGGCAGCGACAGCGTAAGGCTCAGGGGCAGCGCGCTCGCCGCGGACTTTGCCAGAGGCTTGGGCAGATCGATCGCCACCCCGCGCAGGTCCGAGGTCAATGTCAGACGCTGACCGCGGCTCTCCGGCGCGTCGCGATCGACGCTGAACAGCGCGACCCAGTCGGCATCGCCGGAAGTATACTTTTGATAATCATCCAGCGCCGATGCGTAGCTCAGCACGTCGCGCACCGGCAGGCGCGTCTCGACCTTGCCTTCGAGCGCATGCCGGTTGTCCGCGACATAACCGCCCGCGGCGAGCGAAAACTTCGCCGGCTTGCCGCGGAACGTGGTAGCGAGCGCATCGGCAGAGAAGCCCGAACGATTGAAACGCACCGGCCCCGCGGCGTTGTCGAAGCGCAGCGCGTATTTTGGATCGACGAGATCAGCCTGCGTGAGCTGCGCGGTACCATCGAGCGTGTAGTCCTCGATGTGCTTGTAGGGCAGATGCAGCTTCACGTCCACCTTGCCCTGACCGGTGATGTCGACGCCCTGCAACGGTGCCGCGAAATGCGCGCCGAGCGGCGAGGCGCGCACGAAGCCGAGCAGGTCGCGTCCGCTGCCCTGCGCATTGATCGTCAGCTCGAGCGGACCGTCGCCGAGATCGGGAATCTCGCCTGCTACCGTGTTTATTTTGTTGCCTTGTACACTTCCACCAGCGGCATCGAGATGCAGGCTCGTATTGACGAAGTTCGCGCTTGCATGCACGTGCTCGGCCACCGGCCAGTCGTTCAGATACTTCAGGCGCAGGTCATCTATTTCGGCCAGCGCCTCGAAGCGTCCGGCGTTGTTGCGGAATGGCCAGTCGTCGAGATCGCCGCGGAATACCGCTCGCCCGGTCGTGATTTTGCCCGCATCCAGGCCGCGATCGAGCCAGCTCACCGCCGGCGGCGGCATGATGTTGATCGGCCAGAACAAGTGCGAGGCCGGCACTTCGGCGTGCGTGACGACCGCGGCGAGATCGAGCAGGGGCCTGCTGCCATCGTCCTGGATTTCGATTGCACCGCGCGCCTCGCCGCCGAATTCCTTGCCCGGCATAGCGCCGTCGAAAGTCAGCGCATCAGTTTCGACGCGCCACGCCACGTCGGTGCGATATGCGGCGATCGAGCCCGACAGCTCGGAAAATTCGAGCGGCTGGCGAAACACCTTGGGCACCGACACCGCGACCGCATTGTGCTGCGGCAGATCGATATTCAGCGCGTCCTGGTCGCCGTACAGCGCGCCGGAGAATCCGCTTACACTCGGGATGCGCGCGTAGGAATGCCATTCGAGCGCATCGAACTTGCCGACGAGATCAAAATCCTGATTGCTTGCATAGCGCAGCCTCGTCTGACTGAACATACCCTCAGGATTGCCGGCGTAGAGCCAGCGCCGCGCGGCCGACGGCACAGCGTCAACGAGCATCGCCACGCTGGCGAATGCGCCGACATCGAGCGTGTCGGCATTGACAAGATATTCGGGTGCCTCGACCCCGCCGCGCGCGCGCACGTGCAATGCGCTCGGCACTGCCTGCACGCCCTGGCGCGTGATGGCCAGATCGACGATATCTGCGCTCCAGCCGTCTTCCTCACGGCGCCAGCGCGCAGCGAACGTAGCGCGGTCGATGCCGATATGCGGCAGGATGTCGGCCTTCGGATCGAGCGCGATCGAGGTGCCCGTGGTCAACACGAGATCGGCTAGATCGACCTCCGCACGCACTTCGTCCAGTTCGCCGGCGCGCACCGTGGCCCACAATTGCACGCGACCCTTGCCGCGATTGACGAGTAGTCCCTTGAACGGGTAGCCGCGCTGCAGGCTGGCCGCATCGAGGCCCGTGCCGCCGAAGTAGACGCGGCCGGAATTGGTATCGACGAACACGACGCGGCTGAGTACGCGATGCAGATCACCGTGATTGATCAGGCGCAGTTCGTCGGCCTTGTATTTGCTGTGGCTGCGATTGGGCACATCATCGAAGGTGAGGTGCACATCGCGCAGCACCAGCGTGCCGAGCGCGAACAGCGCGTTGTCGTCGACGTCGCGCTGGTCGCCGCCCGAAGCATCCATCCCGCGCAACGACCAATGCCCGTCGGCATCGCGCAGAAGATCCAGATCGACGCCGGCAACGCGAAACTCGGTCCAGCTTGCGTTGCGCCGGGCCCATGCAAAAAAGTTGATCTTGAGTCCCGCACTCGCGATCGTCAGCGGCTGCGCATTGGCGCTTGCAGGATCGCTGCTGGCGACGCCGAGATGCACACCAGTCAGATTGAGCAAGGGCCCGGTGCGCTCCCAATGCGCGTCGACGCGATCGATCGTCACCGGGCGATGCAGCTTGCCTGCCAGCGTCGCGGCGATTTTTTCCGGATGCGCGACGATCCACGGCAGTACGAGCTGGGTCACGCCGATCGCAAGTCCGAGCACGATCACGCCGATCGCGAACAGCCCTGACACCCACAGGCGTACGCGGCGAATCACGCTGAA
>VBNZ01000178.1:0-11410 GCA_005877675.1 Gammaproteobacteria bacterium | reverse complement strand
TGCTTCGTGCGGAATGCGCCTCGACGGCTGAGTGCATCGGGAGCTTTTGATTTTCCCGAGTCCCGAGTTCCGAGTCCCGAGTCCCGAGTCCCGAGTCCCGAGTCCCGAGTTCCGGCGCTCAAAGCAGCACGACATCGTACTGCTCCTGTGCGTAATGCTCCTCGGCCTGGAAGCGGATCGTCTTGCCGGTGAACTCTTCGAGTTCGGCAACCGCGGCCGACTCCTCATCGAGGATGCGCCCGACCACGCGCGGCGCGGCAAGCACGAGCAACTTTTCCGCATCGAACTGGCGCACCGCGCGCGTGATCTCGCGGAAAATTTCGTAGGTCACCGTCTCGGCAGTCTTCACGCTGCCGCGGCCCTCGCAGGCGGAACACGGCTCGCACAGCTGGCGTTCGAGGCTCTCGACCGTACGCTTGCGCGTCATCTCGACCAGGCCGAGGTTCGACATCTCGTACACAGTCGTCTTGGCGTGATCGTGCGCGAGCGACTTTTCCAGCATGCGCAGCACCTGGCGCTTGTGCTCCGCGTCGGTCATGTCGATGAAGTCGATAATGATGATGCCGCCGAGGTTGCGCAGGCGCAGCTGACGCGCAGCCGCCTGCGCCGCCTCGAGGTTGGTCTTGTATACCGTCTCTTCGAGGTTGCGATGGCCGAGGAAGGCGCCTGTGTTGACATCGATCGTGGTCATGGCCTCGGTCTGATCGATAATCAGATATCCGCCTGACTTCAATGGCACTTCTTTCTTGAGCGCACGCTGAATCTCGTCCTCGACGCCGTATAAGTCGAAGATCGGGCGTTCACCTGAATAATGTTCGATGCGTTCAGCCAGTTCAGGCATGAACTGCTGCGCAAAACTAACCGTCTTGTCGAAGGTCTCGCGCGAGTCCACGCGCACCTTTTCAACATCGGCGCGCATCAGGTCGCGCAGCGCGCGCAGCGGCAGCGACAGATCCTCGTACACACGTTGTCCGACGCCGACGCGCGCCATATTGTCGCGAATCGACTGCCATACGCGGCCGAGGTAGGCCAGGTCCTCGGCCAGCGCCTCGCGCGTCTGCCCTTCGGCATTCGTGCGCACGATATAGCCGAGCTGGCCGTTGCTGATCGAATCGGCACCGGTCAGCTCGATCATCAGGTCCTTGAGGCGCGTGCGTTCGGCCTCATCCTCGATGCGTACCGACACGCCGATCATCTTCGCGTAGGGCAACAGCACCAGATAGCGCGACGGAATAGACAGATGTGTCGACAGGCGCGCGCCCTTGCTGCTGATAGGATCCTTCACCACCTGCACGACGATATCCTTGCCTTCGTGCACGAGTTCGCTGATCGGCGGCGTGAGCTGCGGCGGGCTTTCGGCGCCCTCGCTGAGCAGCGCCGGCATGGCGCGCACGATATCGTTGGCGTGCAGGAACGCCGCGCGCTCGAGGCCGATCTCGACAAACGCGGCCTGCATGCCCGGCATCACGCGGCTGACCCGGCCGCGATAGATGTTGCCGACATAGCCGCGACGCAGCGCGCGCTCGACATGCACTTCCTGCAGCACGCCGTTCTCGACCACGCCGACGCGGGTCTCGCGCGGCGTGACGTTGATCAGAATTTCTTCAGTCACGGCATAGAGTTCGAATGTTTTTCTGAGGGTGTTTATAGCTTGGGGGGCCGGACTTGTCGACCCGGCACAGGCGCCCGCTCACGCTGAGATGCCGAAGCGGCGCAGCAGCGTGGCCGTCTCGAACAGCGGTAAGCCCATCACGCCGGTGTAGCTGCCGCGCAGTTTGCTGATGAACGCGGCGGCGCGGCCCTGGATCGCGTAGGCGCCGGCACGGCCCATCGGCTCGCCGCTCGCGACGTAGCCTGCAATGTCCTCGCGCGAAAGCGGCGCAATGGTGACGTCGCTCAAATTCAGCACGTGCTCCTCACGCCCCGCACTGACGCACCACACCGCGCAAATCACGCGGTGCGTGCGTCCCGACAGGCGTTGCAGCATCGCGGCTGCATGGGCTGCATCGCGCGGTTTGCCGAACACGTCGTCATCAAGCACGACTTCGGTATCGGCGCCGAGCACGATCGCAGCCTTCACGCCGGAAAGCGCAAGCAGCCCGGCGCCAGCCTTTTCGCGTGCGACGCGGCTCACATAGTCTTCGGGCGGCTCGCCCGGCGCGCGCACCTCGGGCACATCGACGTTGACGGTACCGTAGTTCACGCCGATCTGTTCCAGCAGCTGGCGGCGGCGCGGGGATTGCGAGGCGAGATAGAGCATGGCGCGCGATTTTACGCGACGCGCACCCGCACGGAGATGCTCAAGCGCGAACGGGCGCCGCCAATACTTTCGTTTCGACCGATGCCAGCGGTGCGGGGCGGTGAATGGCGTAGCCCTGCGCGTAGTCAATACCCAGGCTGCGCAGCCGCGGGATCTGCGCAACATCCTCGACCCACTCGGCGATACTGACTATCCCGCGCAGCCTGGCGACCCTCGCCAGGGCTTCGATAATCACCTCCGCGCCGGGATCCTTGCCGAGATCGCGCACAAAACGGCCATCGAGCTTCACCATCGATACCGGCAGCTCGTTCAGATAGCCGAAGCTCGCGACACCCGAACCGAAATCGTCGAGCGATACGCCGAAGCCGTGCTTGCGCAGACGATGCAGCGTCGCCACTGCGTGCGTGAGATTCTGCACGGCAACGGCCTCGGTAATTTCGAGCACCAGCTGTGCCGGCGCAAACCCATGCCGCACCGGCAGGCCGAGCACGAAAGACTCGAACCCCTCGCTCTCCAGCGACGTTGCCGCGACATTGACGCTGACGCGCAAACGCCGGCCGGGGTGTCGGCCGAGAAAGCGCGTCGCCTGCTCGATCACCCAGCGATCGACATAGACAATCAGGCCATAGCGCTGCGCCACGCCGAGCAGAGATTCGATCGAATTTTCGTGCGCGCCGCTTTCGCGCAGCAGCACTTCGTAGAACTCATCGGTGTCGGCCGGCGCTGCGATATTGTCGATACGCTGCACGAACAGTTCGAACGCACCGCGTGCGAGATCCATTTGCAGCTGCGACACGGTTTCAATTTCGATCTTGCGGCCCTGCATACTCGCGTCGCCGGGACTATAGAAATGCGTGCGATTGCGTCCCCGATCCTTGGCGGTATAACAGGCCACGTCGGCGCGCCCGAACACGTCGTCCGGTGTCGCATCTTCGTCGGGCAGCAGAAACGTTGCGCCGATACTGACGCCCACGCTGAAGCGCAGCGAACCTACGGGAAGCTCGAACGCCTGAATCGCGTCGTGCAGACCGCGCGCGACGATCTGCGTGCTGTCCGGCGTGGCGTGCGGCAGCAGGCAGCCGAATTCGTCGCCGCCGAGCCGCGCCACCGTCGCATCGGCCGGCAGTGCCTGCCGGATCGTAGCCGCAAGTTGCCGCAACATGGCGTCACCGACCAGATGGCCACACGTGTCATTGACCAGCTTGAACTGGTCGAGATCGAGATAGAGCATGGCGTAGCGGCGTACGCGATCGTGCAAGGCCGCGCGCACGCGATTCTCGAACTCATAGCGGTTCATCAGACCGGTCAGCGCATCGTGGCGCGCGTGGAAATCCATTTCTGCCGCGACGCGCTCACGCTCGCCGAACGCCGCCGCCAGCAGATAACCGGTCAGCGCCGCGACCGCCACGAAGACCGAGCGCAAAATGCTGTCGGCGATCGACACCGGCCCCTGCGCCATGGCGATCAAGACCATCGTCAATATCGCCGCGGCGGTACTGGCGCCGCCGACGCCTGCAACGAGCGCGCAGGCGACGACGAACGGCGCGAGCAGAAACAGCAAGCGATCCTGCAGCGCGACGTCTGCCGACAACACGCCATAACTGGCGACAGTGAGGACCGCCAGCGCGGCAACGAATAGCCAACGCCGGCCGCCATGCGGCGCACCGTCTCGCGGCCAGCCGACGAGCAGTGGCGTAAAGATCAGAAAACTGAAGACTGCACTCAGAAAGTAGTCGGCGCCGAACGCCAGCGCGCGCGCCACCGGGTAGTCGAATACCAGCGCCATGCGCGTCGCGTAGATCGGCATCGCCAGGACACACGCAAGCAGCAGCGCTGCGACGAAATTGCGCAACTCGCGCATGTCGGCAAGCAGACGATCGACATGCCAGCGCTGCAACAGATACAAGGCAATCATCACAATGAGCACTTGCAGCCAGCCCACGCCGAGCGCGACGAGCAGCGGCGTGCCGACACTCATGCTCAAGGCCGTATTCGCGATAAGCACGGCGGGCCAGTAACGGGCGCCGTGTCGCCATAGCAGCGCGAGTGCGAGACCGCCGCTCGGCCACACCGGCACGAAGCCCTGATGCGGTTGCGCGCGTGCAGCGAGAAAAGACACCAGGGCGAGCAGCGCGGAGCAAACCAGCAGCCTGCCCAAGAACGGCAACTGGTCCCCTAAGGAGGAAAACACCCCGGACGGTCCCCTCGCCATGGGGTCAGTATACCCAAGGCGCGGTCACGCGCGCGCGATCGTGCGCCGGGTTCATGCACGATGATACGGATGGTTGTTGAGCAGGCTCATCGCGCGGTACAGCTGTTCCGCGACGATGATGCGCACGAGCGGATGGGGCAGCGTTGCGGGGCCGAGCGACCAGCGCTGCTCCGCGCGCTCGATCGCGGCAGGCGCGAGCCCCTCCGGCCCGCCGATCAGGAATGCAAGATCGCCGCCGTGCATGCGCCAGCGTTCGAGCTGCTGCGCAAGTTGCTCGCTGCCGTAGGCCTTGCCGCGACCGTCGAGCGCGACGACCTGCGCGCCTTTCGGAATCGCCGCGCACATCAGCGCGCCCTCGTCCGCGATCACGCGTTCGATATCGTTCGTCCGGCCGCGCAACTTTGTGGAAATTTCCACCAGTTGCAGCGGCAGGTCGCGAATGAGGCGCTTGGCGTATTCGTTGTACCCCTCAGTCACCCATGCAGGCATGCGCTCGCCGACGGCGATCAGATGCGCGCGCATGCCAGCTAGTGGCTCGCAATAGAGAAAAGGGGAGCAAGATCGCGCCAGGATCGTGGGGCTCGGCGCCGGTCCGCAAGGCCCATAACGATGCTTATGGGCCGATTGAGGACCAAGCGCAGCGCCGCAAAGCCAAGCGAGCTGCTTTCAATTCCTCTGTTGCAGACCACCCAATCAACCGAGGTTTGCAGCTTGAGGCATGTCGTCGCCGACGGTCCACAGGCGTTCGAGCCCGTAGAACTCGCGGATGCGCGGCAGCATGACGTGCACCACAATGTCGCCGAGATCGACCAACACCCATTCCGCTTCGCGCTGGCCTTCGACGCCGAGCGGCATCATGCCGGCCTTTTTGGCGTACTTGACCACTTCGTCGGCAATGGATTTCACATGCCGTGTCGAAGTTCCGGAAGCAATGATGAGGAAGTCGGCGAAGGAAGCTTTGCCGCGCACATCGACTTCGTGCACGTCTTTCGCTTTGAGTTCGTCGAGCGCGGCGAGTACGCGCTGACGCAGATGATCGACTGGATCGGGTTTGGGTTTGGATTTGGCGGCGGGTTGCTTGCGCGGCCGCGGAGCAGGTTTTGCTTTCGCTGAGGTAGCCAAAAGGATGCGACCCTCGTTTCGTTGCACAGGCGGGCTACGGCCCGCGTAACCGAATATACGCCGAATTCACGGCGTGGGAAGTGGCATCAAATCCCGTGCCAAAGTTCCACTTGCGACCGCAACCAACCAGAAGGCCGCGACCGCAAGCTCGAATCGTCAGCGCACGCAGGCGGTCGTGCCGGTCAGGCGCTGCATCGGCTGATTGGTGATCCAGCTACCGGACAAAGGCGGCTGCAGTTGCAGCGTCGTTGCGAGATTGCCAGTCGAATCGCTGGCGTAATCGATCTTCACGCTACCGATCGACTGGTAGCTTATCGGTGCCACCGCGCACGACGGGCAGAATCCGGTGTTCTGGCGAAAATTCATCGTCGTGGCCGTCAGGAACGGCAACGAGCTGCCAACGCCCCAGCGCGCAATGCCCAGATCATCGTACAGGTAGAACAAATTGAATTGCTGCTCGGGCAATGCCAACACGTCCATGCCATAGCCCGACAACGCGGGCGCATACCAGGCCCCGCTGAAGTTTGTCGCAACGCCGTTGAAGTTCGGACAGTCGCCGCTACGTGCAAGCTGGTCGAACACTTCGCTGCCGGATTTGTCTTCGAGATACCAGGTGAAGATGAAGCGATTTTCGGCGGTCGGAGTAAGCAATACGCTGCCAACTTGTGTGAGATGCGCCTTGCCGTCCCATGCGACGCGATAGAGCGGCGCGGTCCACCAGCCGGAGTTGGCCGCCGGTGCCGGCGCCTGTGCCTGATACCACGTCGGCGTGCCATCTTCGAGATAGGTGTACCAGAACAGCATTTGCTGCCCGCTGGCTTGGCTGATGCTCACGCCGTGACCAGATCGGGATGGGTTGTAGTAGAGCCCCGGCGTCACTGCTGGCGTAATCACATTGTCGAATTTCAATGAGCCTGCGCCATTGCTGAGAAGGAAAATGGTGTTGTCCGAAATCACGCCGTCGCTCACGTTCTTGGCGACGATGTACCAACGTCCGGCCTGAGGCTGCTGAATCGTGAACTTGCCGCTGCCGTGCAGCATTTGCGACGGGGGCGGAGCGAAGTTGACAAGCGCCGACGACGAGTTCGAAGGAAATTCTTCGTGCTCGACGTACCAATCCACTGACGTGTAGTAATCGTTGACCAGGCTCACGGAGATCGGCGCATACGCAGCACCATTGTTCGGCGGCAGGTCGAAATATAGGCGAGTGACCGATTGCCCCGGCGCGAGCTGGCCAAGGCGCGGTACACCTGTACTCCAGAGCGAATCGGACTTGAGCAGGTTTTGCGGTTGGTTCACGTCAGCGTGCGCATAAGTCGATGTCCACGCGATCGGCAGGACGCCCGCATTTGCCGATCCGATCGCGCCATTGTCATCGAACAATACCGCGGCAAAGTTGCGCGGACCGGTCGACGAGGGCGGCAGCGACACAATTTGTGTGTTCGACGGCGCAAGCATGCATCTGCATGCCCGGGGCCCGTGACTACGATGCCGTCCCTTCTGCCTGCGCCCAGTACCAGGCCGGCCCAATTTACGCTGAGATACGTATCCGCGTTGCTTTCGATTCCGACGAAATAACGGGATGCTTGCGGAACGGGTCGGATGTCGGCGACGCAAACGGCGCCCTCTTTGCCGTTTGTCTTCGTGTTACATAACGTCGTCCCGCTGCCATCCGAGATCGATATGGCCGCTGGGTAGCCAAAATTAGGTGGCAGCTCCACCATCAAAAAATCGGCGCGCGGCTTGTTTTCCCAGAAACTGTACTCCGGTTCGTCGATCGCGAACGTGCCCTGGCCGTTCCAATCGACATGCACCTGTGTTTTGTGGGCGGACTCCAGACGTGTCGCCTGCAATGCCGCCTTCGGCATCGCGGGCAATCCCGCAACATCGAGCATCGTGAACTGCGGCGCGTAGGCGTCACTGGTCTGAGTGCTAATCTCGGCGAGCGGCAGCACGTTCGTTGCAAACGCCGTTGAAGCCATCATCAGCGCCGGGCCACTGGCAAAAATCTTCCGCAGCAGTTGCATGACCATCTCCTTGGACGCGTGAAGGAATTGAATCGACCGTAGTTGAATCGATTAGACGATCAGAAGTTCCCTGCCCCGTTTGTTTGCAGGCGTTAGTAGTCTGCCATCGGGTTATGCATCACGAACCTGTGATCGTTGACAGGTGCCTCACACCTTGGCGTTTCGATACGCCGCGAGCAAGGATGGGTCCGCAAGCAACGCTCCGGGGATGAGCCAGCGCGGCTCGCGTCCCGCGGCGAGCAGCGCACGCACGGCGCTGGCGGAAATATCGAGCGGCGTGACGGGCAGGCTCAGCACCTTGCCATGCGGCGAGTCGCGCAGCTCGCGCGGGCTGTCCGCACGGCGCGGCGCGGCTTCGGCGTCGAGCTCGGAGGACCAGGGCTCGGTACGGCCCGGGCGCGTGAGCATTGCGATATGCGCGAGATCGAACAGCGCATGCCATTCGCGCCATGTCGGCAGACCGCCGAAGGCATCGGCGCCGACGAGCAGAATCAACGCACGGTCGTTGCCGATCTCGGCGCGCAAACCGCGCAGCGTGTCGACCGTATATGAGGCGCCGGCGCGATCGAGTTCGCGCGTGTCGAGCGTGAGGCGCGATTGTCCGCGCAGCGCGAGTTCGAGCATGCGCACGCGCGCACGCGCGCCAGCGATCGGCGCTGGACGATGCGGCGGCTCGTGCGCGGGCATCAGACGCACTTCGGCATCGAGCGCTTCGGCCGCTTCCCAGGCAACGCGCAGGTGCCCGTTGTGCACAGGATCGAAGGTGCCGCCGAGCAAGGCTATCGGCTTTTTGTTCGCAGTCGGCATCGTATTTCTATACTTCAGCCAGCTCTGGCAAGCACGCCCGCGCGCGGCTGCGCGATCGCCACGAGCAAACACTCGAATTCGAGCCAGGCGTCGCCGCAGGATTTGCCGGCCGCGTCGAACTCACGTCCCTTGCCGACGCGGTCGATACGCGCGGCCTGCACGAGACAGGCATTCCAGTGCGCGCCGTCGGCACGCGCGAGCGCCTTGCGGTAGATCGCCTCGCGTGCCGGCGGCCAGATGCGCTCGGTCTTGAATGCGGCCGCAGGTCCGCCGCGCGCATTGGCAAGGCGCGCAAGCTGCTGCAGCTGGTTGAGTAGCCAGCCCATCAGCGCGAATACCTGCTCGCCCTCCGCGCGCAAGCCAGCAAGCACGCGCAACGCGCGCGCTGCATCGCCCGCGAGCGCGGCGTCGGCAAGTTTGAATACATCGAAGCGCGCACTGTCAGCGACGAGATCCTCGAGCGTCGCCGCATCGAGCGGCTGCGCGCCGTGCAGCAGCGCAAGCTTGTCGATTTCCTGGGCGGCAGCGAGCAGATTGCCTTCGATACGTTCGGCCAGCGCGTCGATCGCCGCGCGGTCGGGTTTGAGCCCGCGCGAAGCCATGCGCTGCGCGATCCAGTCCGGCAGTTCTGCAGGCTTCAGCGGCCAGATCGGTACGAATACGCCGGCTTTCTCGACTGCACCGACCCACGCAGTTTCATGCGCCTTCGACCATTGCGTCGCGGTAATCAGCAACACATTGTCAGGCGGCGGATTCTCGCAGTACTCGATGATCGCCTGCGCGCCGTCCTTGCCTGGCTTGCCGCTCGGCACGCGCAGATCGATCACTTTGCGTGTGGCGAACAACGACATGGCGCAGGCCGATTGCGTCAGCGCATTCCAATCGAAGCTGCCATCGGCGTCGAGCACTTCGCGCTCGCTGTAGCCGAGCGCTTTCGCACGCGTGCGCAGCGCGTCGGCGGCTTCGAGCAACAGCAGATGTTCCTCGCCCGCGAGCAGATAGACCGGCGCCAGCTCGCCGGCAGCGAGCTGTTTGCGCAACGCAGTGAGGGTTTGCGGCACGAGGCTGCGTCTGCGAAGTTCAGTGCGCGAGCCTGCGCTGAATCGCGTCGATGCGGCGCATGATCGCCGCGGTCATGTCGCGTTCCATTTCGCGGCGAATCTGATCCTGCACCGAGCCGGTACCGATCGCCTGCGTCTGATCGAACGTAAAGTTGCGATGCTGCTCGATCGGCTGCTTTTCGAGCAGTGCCTTGCCCGCGCCGTCGCTGACCTCGAGGTCGACGTGATAGACCATGCTGAACTCGTTGACGCGCGCATTGCCGCCGACCGAAGCAACCTGGGTCGTCACGCCAACACCGGTCATCTTCACCTCACCGACGCCTTCGCCGGGGTTCACTTCGATCGTCGCGCCACCACGCCGCAATGCGTCTTCGATATTGCTCTTGAGCGGACTGCCCGTGTCGGAGCTCGACACATGCACGCGCTGCAATCCCGGCGCAAGCGCGACATCGCCGCGCAGATGAAAGCCGCAGGCGCCAAGCGCGAGCGCCGTGACGATGACGAGACTACGAGTCGATCTGCGCATGCGATTTATCCTGCGACGATGTTGATGATCTTGCCCGGCACAATGATGATTTTCTTCACGCTGAGGCCTTCGAGGAATTTTGCCGCACCCGGTTCCACCTGAGCGGCCTTCTCGATCTCCTCGCGCGCGGCGTTGACCGCAACTTCGATCTGTCCGCGCAGCTTGCCGTTGACCTGCACCGCGAGCGTGACTGCGTCCTTCTGAAGCGCTGCGGAATCGGCCTTCGGCCATGCCACGTCGATGACGGCTTCCGCATGGCCGAGATGATGCCAGAGTGCGTGACAAATATGCGGGGTAATCGGATTGAGCAGCAGCACCAGCGTCTCGAACGCCTCGTGGCGCACTGCGCGGCCTTGATCGCTCACATCGTCGAATTTACCGACTGCGTTGAGCAGTTCCATCGCCGCGGCGATCGCGGTGTTGAACGCCAAACGACGACCATAGTCGTCCGTCACCTTGGCGATCGTTTCGTGGATCTGACGGCGCAACGTTTTCTGCGCGGCATTCAATTTCGACGGATCGACGAGCGGATGATCCGGCTGCGCCACGTGCGTATGCAGATCGCGCCAGAGGCGACGCAGGAAGCGCGCCATGCCCTCGACTCCGCTCTCGCGCCAGTCGAGCGAGTAGTCGGGCGGCGCGGCAAACATCGAGAACAGGCGCAGCGTGTCGGCACCGTAGCGATCGACCATTTCTTTCGGATCGACGCCGTTGTTCTTCGACTTCGACATCTTCTCGATGCCGCCGATCGAAACCGGCTTGCCGTCGGCTTTGAGCACCGCGCCGACGATGCGCGCCTTGTCGTCGCGCTGGATCTCGACATCCGCCGGATTGATCCATTCGCGGTTGCCGTCGGTCTGTTCGCGATAAAACGTCTCGGCGATCACCATGCCCTGACACAGCAGGTTCGTCGCGGGCTCGTCGGAATGCACCAGGCCCGCATCGCGCATCAGCCTGTGATAAAAGCGGAAGTATAAAAGGTGCAAAATGGCATGTTCTATACCGCCGACGTATTGGTCGACCGGCAGCCAGTAGCTGGCGCGCTCGTCGATCTGCGTCGCGGCGCCGGGCGAGGTGTAGCGCGCGTAGTACCAGCTCGATTCCATGAAGGTATCGAACGTGTCGGTCTCGCGCTCGGCCGCACCGCCGCATTGCGGGCAGGTGGTCTTGCGCCAGTGCGGATCGGCCTTGATCGGCGACTGCACGCCCATGAAGTGCACGTCCTCGGGCAGCACGACCGGCAGCTGCTCTTCCGGCACCGGCACCGCACCGCACTTGGCGCAGTAGACGATCGGAATCGGACAGCCCCAGTAACGCTGGCGCGACACGCCCCAGTCGCGCAGGCGATAATTGGTACGGCGCTGCGCGCGGCCGTCTTTTTCCAGATGCGCCGCG
>VBNZ01000177.1:8915-14802 GCA_005877675.1 Gammaproteobacteria bacterium | reverse complement strand
GTTGCTGGTAAACACGCTGCTGCTGCTCGCGCTGCTGCGTTTGCACCTGCTCGCGCTGCTGCACCTGTTGCTGTTGCTGCTGCTCGCGCTGTTGCTGGTAAACACGCTGCTGCTGCTCGCGCTGCTGCGTTTGCACCTGTTCGCGCTGCTGCACCTGTTGCTGTTGCTGCTGCTCGCGCTGTTGCTGGTAAACACGCTGCTGCTGCTGCTCGCGCTGCTGCACCTGCTGCTGTTGCTGCACTTCGCGCTGCTGTTGCTGCTGTTGCTGTTCACGCTGCTGCTGGAATTGACGCTGCTGCTGGTCGCGCTGATCCGGCTGCGGCGCGCGCTCGACCGGTGCGGAACGGTATTCCTGCACCTCGTTGCGCGGTGCGCGACGCAGCTCGGGCTGCTGCGACTGGCGATCGACCTGGCCGGCGCGGGTTTCGCGTTCGCTCGGCTGCGCACTCGGCTGGCCCGGCGTCACCGCATTTGGATTGAAGCGTGGATTGCGCGGGCCATTGTCGAGCGCGCGGCCACGTTCCTGCACGCCTTGCTGAGCGGACTGTTGCGTCTGCTGCTGATCGGCATTGCCGCGCAGTGTGCGAGCGCGATCCTGGGCGCCTTGCTGTGTCTGCGATTGCACGTCGCGGCCGATCGTCGGCGCCGGGGTACGCGCCGGCACGCCGGTTTGCGTCACGACGTTGACGTTCGGACGTTCGGCCATGCCGCGCTGCATACGCACGCCTTCGCCGCGCACATCGGTGCGACCGCTGACTTGCGTGCCCGGTGCGACGCGCAGCTGACTGACTGGCAACGCGCGGCCCGGATCACGCTGCAGCAATGGTGCGCGCTGCTCGAACGATGCAACCGGCGCAGGTGGGCGTGTCGCGGCGATGATGTTGCGGTTGAGCACCGCCGCCGGCGGCACCGCTTGCGCACGACGGCCACCCTCGAACGCGAGGCTCTGGCGCGTCGGCGCGATCTGGGCGAAGCCCGATACCCGCGCGCTGGCGAAGGTATCGCGATTGACCGGCAGCGCCGAACCGCGGATTGAGCGTGCACCGACGAACACCTCGCCCGGCACGGCGGTCACCGCATTGGCGATATTGCGATTGGCATAGTTCACGCGGCTGTAATCGAAATTGCCGCGCGAATAATTGCCGTAGAAGTTGTTGATCGTGACGTTGTTGATCGTCGTATTGTTGATGTTGACGCGTGTGAAATAGTCGCGACTCACGCGATACCCCGGCACGTAGACATCGCGCGGGCCGAGCGGGAACCAGCCGACCGGGCCGGAACTGAAACCGACTCGGATACCGCCGCCGCCGATGAATGCGACGAGCGCCGGCGCGTAGTACGCACGTTCGCGCCGCTCGCCTGGGCACCAGCCCCAGCGATTGTGGATATACGCCCAGCGGCCGTAATGGAAAGGCGCGAAGCCCCAGGGCGAGGAATCGACCCAGGTCCAGCCGTAGGCGCCGACCCAGCCCCAGTGGCCATAGCTATACGGTGTCCAGCCGGCCTCGACGCTGGTCGGATACCAGACATTGCCGTATTCGGGTTCTTCGTTCCACGAACCGTTGTTGTCGAGATCCTCGTAGCCGATCACATCCTCGGACACATATTGGCGTGAAGGCGAATTCTCCCAGCGTCCGTCGCGGGCGAAGCAGAAGCGGTCGAAATCGTCTGCACTCGGCACGCCGTTGCTGACGTAGTCGCGCAACTGCGAATCGTTGAAGCGGATGGACTGGCCTTCCTCGACGCGGAAGCGCGCGCCGCCTTCGCCGTAGGCATCGCCGCCGCCACGCAGTGCGGTAACGATCGTGCCGCGGCCGTCGGGCGCCACGTCGATGCGATATTCGCCGACGCGATTGACCACGAAGGCCAGCGTCGGCGTGTCGATCTCGTAGTTCTGGCCTTCATACAGACGACGCACGCGCAGATTGAGCGTGCCCTGGGTCAGCTCGATCTGCGCGGTGCGATCGTCGAGATTGAGGAAATTGAAGCTCGACTGCTGGTCGACGCGAATCGCAGCCTGGCCGATCTGCAATTCGGCGCGCGCACCGCGATCGGTCCACAGTTTGTCGCCGCTGATCAGCGGACGGTTGACCTGCGCCTGCACCCAATCGTTTTCGCCGGCAGGCACAAAGCTTACCGCGCCTTGCAGCACGGATAAGCGCGCCACGCGCGAGGGTGGATCGGCCGCATTCGTGACATTGTTCGAATCGACGTAGGAATTATCCGGCGCATTGCCATAGTCGGGCGCCGGTTGCGCGTGCAGCGCACCGGTAGCCAACATCAAGCCGGCAACGAGGGTGGTGACGCGTAGTTTCATGGACATGGCGAACGCTCCTTTGCGTGCGCAAAAATGGGTTTTGAATCAAGCTGCGGAGCCGCGGGAACCGGCGCGGACGATTGCTCTTAGGGCGCTTGCGCCGGACCCCCGAACCCCGCAACTATGGTGCTATCTAAGCGCAACCAAGCTGAACCGCTGCCTTCGATTTTGACCTGTTTGAGCGAAAGCTGTCGATCATTTAGCTGGCCTTTGCTTTGCCGTACCGTTTAACGGCGTTCGAACATGCGCGCGCGCAAAGTTGAATTCGCGGGCATGCGGGTACGGCTGGTTGAGCATCCGTATCAACGGTCCATCCGCGTGGCGATAAGGATATGCCAGTGCATTTGTTGCGGCGCAAGGCGCTTGCCTTAGGCTTGTTGTCCCCCATTCAACAAGGGTCCCGAGATCAAGATGAAACGCGCGCTGTTGCTGATGCTGGTCATGTCTGCGTTCTACGCTGCAAGTGCGGCGGCGGTCGAACTGCTCAACGTATCATACGATCCGACGCGCGAGCTGTATGTCGCGCTCAACGAGAAGTTCTCGGCCGACTGGAAGGTGAAGACCGGCGAGGCCGTGACGATCAAGCAGTCGCACGGTGGATCGTCGTCGCAGTCGCGCAAGATCATTGACGGTCTCGACGCCGATGTTGCCACGCTCGGCATCGCGTCGGATATCGATGCGTTGCACGACAACGGCGATCTGCTGCCGGCCGACTGGCAGAAACGCTTGCCGAGCGACTCCACGCCGTACACCTCCACCATCGTGCTGCTGGTGCGCAAGGGCAATCCGAAAGGTATCAAGGGCTGGGGCGATCTGGTCAAGCCCGGCATCGCGGTGATCACGCCGAATCCAAAAACATCGGCCGGCGCGCGCTGGAATTTTCTCGCCGCCTGGGCCTATGCGCTCAAGGCGAACGCCGGCGACGAGGCCAAGGCGCGCGTGTGGATCGGTCAATTGTATAAAAATGTACCGGTGCTCGACACCGGCGCGCGCGGCGCCACCGTGACCTTCGCGCGACGCGGGCTCGGCGATGTGTTGATCGCCTGGGAAAATGAAGCGCATCTTGCAATCGCCGAGTTCGGCGATGGTTTCGACGTCGTCGTGCCGCAGACATCGATCCTCGCGCAGCCGCCGGTTGCGGTGGTCGATAAGAACGCGAAGAAGCATGGCACCGAGAAGGTTGCCGAAGCCTATCTCAAATTCCTGTACACGCCCGAGGCGCAGGAGATCATCGCGAAGAACCATTACCGTCCAGTCGACCCGACTATCGCGGCGAAGCATGCGAGCGATTTTCCGAAAATCGAATTGACGACGATCGCACAGTTCGGCGGCTGGAAAGCGGCGCAGCCGAAATTCTTCGGTGACAAGGGCGTGTTCGACCAGATTTATCAATCCGCCAAATGAGCCCATGAGCGCGATAGCGACATCGCCGACATCTCCTGCGCGCACGCCCCGTGCGCTGCCGGGACTGACGCTTACGCTGGGCTTCACGCTGACGTACCTGTCGCTGATCGTGCTGATTCCGCTCGCGGGCTTGCTGCTGCGCGCGGCGGGGCTTGGCCTCGAGGGCTGGTGGAAGGTGCTCAGCTCCGAGCGTGTGCTGCATGCACTCGCGCTGAGCTTCGGCGGCGCGCTGATCGCCGCCGCGATCAACGCGGTGTTCGGCACGCTCATCGCGTGGACCTTCGTGCGCTATGAGTTCCCGGGCCGGCGCCTGCTCTCGGGTATGGTCGACTTGCCGTTCGCGCTGCCGACCGCGGTCGCAGGCATCGCGCTGACCGCGCTATACGCGCCTGACGGCTGGCTCGGCGCACCGCTCGCGGCGCTCGGCCTCAAAGTCGCATATACGCCGTTCGGCGTGATCCTCGCGATGACCTTCATCAGCCTGCCGTTCGTCGTGCGCACGCTCGAACCGGTGCTGGCCGAGGCCGACCGGCAATACGAGGAAGCCGCCGCGACACTCGGCGCGACGCGCTGGCAGGCGATCACGCGCATCATCTTGCCGGCGCTGCTGCCGGCTTTGCTCACCGGCGTCACGCTCGCATTCGCGCGCGCAGTTGGCGAGTACGGCTCGATCATCTTCATCGCCGGCAATCTGCCGGGCGTGTCCGAGATCGCGCCGCTCCTGATCATGATCCGCCTGGAGGAATTCGACTACGCCGGTGCGACCGCGATCGCGACGACGATGCTCGCGCTGTCGTTCGCACTCCTGTTCGGCATCAATCTGCTGCAGGCGTGGAGCCGACGCTGGGACAGCAAGGGAGTCGCGGCATGAGTGCCGTCGCGCCCGCGTTGCGGCGTTATCGCAGCGCGACCGCTGAGCCCGCGCTCGTGCGCTGGCTGCTGATTGCACTCAGCATCGCGTTTCTCGCGTTGTTCCTCGTGCTGCCGCTGGTCACCGTCTTCGCGCAGGCGCTGGCGAGTGGCGTGCAAGCGTATTTCGCCGCGCTGACCGACAGCGAAGCCTTGTCGGCGATCAAGCTTACTTTGACGACCGCGTTCTTCGCGGTGCTGTTCAATACGCTGTTCGGCGTTGCCGCGGCGTGGGCGATTGCAAAGTTCGATTTCCGCGGCAAGAACCTGCTCGTCACGCTGATCGACATGCCGTTTTCGGTCTCGCCGGTGATCGCAGGTCTCGTGTTCGTGCTGCTATTTGGCTCGCGTGGCTGGTTCGGTGGTTGGCTGTCGGACCACGACATCAAAATCGTGTTCGCGCTGCCGGGGCTCGTGCTCGCGACGGTATTCGTGACCTTTCCGTTCGTCGCACGCGAGCTGATTCCGCTGATGCAGGCGCAGGGCAACGACGAGGAAATCGCCGCGCTCACGCTCGGCGCCGGCGGCTGGCGCACGTTCTGGCTCGTCACGCTGCCGAATATCCGCTGGGGCCTCTTGTACGGCATCTTGCTGTGCAACGCACGTGCGATGGGCGAGTTCGGTGCGGTGTCGGTGGTGTCGGGGCACGTGCGCGGCATCAGCAACACGATGCCGCTGCATGTGGAAATTCTCTACAACGACTACAAGTTCGCCGCGGCTTTTGCGGTGGCCTCGCTACTCGCGCTGCTGGCTTTCGTCACACTTGGATTGAAGACGTTGCTCGAATGGCGTCACGGCGATGAACTCGCGGCGCTGCGTGGAAAGCATTAAAGCATTGGCCACGGATTACACGGATTACACGGATCAAGAAGAAATCTCGCATTTGAAGCGCCTTTGCTTTATCCGCGGTTATCCGCGTAATCCGTGGCAAATATTTTCTTGAACTCCTATGAAAATCTCGATCCACAATCTGTGCAAGAGCTACACCGATGTCGCCGCACTCGATGCGATCAGCCTGGACATCGCCTCGGGCGAGTTGCTCGCGCTGCTCGGTCCCTCGGGTTCGGGCAAGACCACGTTGCTGCGCGCGATCGCCGGGCTGGAGCCGATCGATCACGGTCGCATATTGTTCGGCGATATCGATGCGACGCGCCTGTCGGTGCAGGAGCGCCGCGTCGGTTTCGTGTTCCAGCATTACGCGCTGTTCCGCCACATGAGCGTGCTCGACAACGTGACGTTCGGCCTGCGCGTGCGCAA